>QHWQ01000264.1 GCA_003222635.1 Acidobacteriota bacterium
GCTGCTCGCGCTCGGCGCGCTCATCGTCGTGCTCCGGCGGGTGGAGACGGAGGCCGAGCGCGAGAGCGCTCATGCTGGCCGACGGGGTCCGGGGGCATCGGAGCAGCGCAGCGAGCGAAGCGAGCGAGCAGCGCACGAGCCCCCGGTGTCGTCATGACCCGGTCGCCGATCCTGCCTTTCCTGCCGTTCCCGATCTTCCCCGAGGAGGCGTCGACGCTCGCGGGGCGAACGGACCACCTCCTGTTCTTCCTCCTCGGCCTCAGCGGATTCATGACCGCGATCATCGCGTTCCTGATCCTCTGGTTCGGGATCCGGTACCGACGCCGGCCAGACAACGAGCGCGCGACGCAGGTGCACGGCTCCTACCGGCTCGAGATCGCCTGGTCCGTCGTGCCGCTGCTCATCTTCATGGTCGCGTACGCGTGGGGCGCGAGCGTCTACTTCTGGGCCTACACGCCACCGCCCGACGCGCTCGCCGTCTACGGCGTCGGCAAGCAGTGGATGTGGAAGTTCCAGCACCTGAGCGGCCAGCGCGAGATCAACGAGCTGCACGTGCCGGTCGCGCGACCCGTCAAGGTCCTCCTCACCTCGCAGGACGTCATCCACAGCTTCTTCGTGCCCGAGTTCCGCGTGAAGCAGGACGCCATCCCCGGCTTGACGATCCCGATCTGGTTCATCCCGAACGTCACGACCGCCGAGATGCGGGAAAAAACCGGCAATCCGAATTTCCAGTACGAGATCGCCTGCGCCCAGCTGTGCGGTCTGGGCCATTACCGGATGAGAGGATTCGTCACCGTCCTGAGCGCCGAGGAATTCCAGAAGTGGATGGATGACGAGGAGGCGAAGCTCAAGGAGCTGGACACGGGGGGAGCGAACCCCTTCGCGCAGTAACAATCACCGGAACATTTTCGGAGTGGGCATCCGCGCGCGGATCCGCTCGAGTTCCTCCGCCGTCACGCGGCTGATGCCGTTCCTGCGGCACGAATCATCGTCGCGGGCGTTTCGGAGCCGTACTTGATGGCACCCTTCGAACCACTCAACGTGAGCAGCGGCGACCCCACGAACTTCCCGGGCGTGTGCGTGCAGAGCGGATCTTCAGCCATCAGATCGCCGGTCATTCCGTAGGCCCGGGCGCGACAGCCACCACAGTGGGCGTTCATTTCGCATGCGCCGCACCGCCCCCCGAGCGAGGCGCGGCGGCGAATGCCGGTGAACAGCTCCGAGGAGGTCCAGAGCTCCGTGAGCGCCGCGCGGCGAAGGTTCCCCGCGAAGACCGGGAGGTAGGGGCACGGGGTGACATCCCCGTTCGGCCGGATCCCCATGTAGTGCGTACCTGCCGGACACCCTCCGGCTCCTTCTGAGTAGGTCCTGAATTTCGGATCGGTCTCGTCGCCAGAATTCTCCAGAACGGTCTTGATGTAGTGCGGAGCGCACTTCGCGTTCACGAGCATCCGCCGATCGTACTTGCGCTGGATCCGGTAGAGCGAGGCGAGCACCTCGTCGTACTGCGCGGCGGTCATGTCCGAGACGAACTGCCCGCGCCCTGTCGGCACCAGGAAGTAGAGGTTCCAGACCTTGGCGGCGAGGCGATCGTGCGCGAAGTCGGCGATTGCGTCGAGCTCGCCGAGATTGTGCGCGCCGGCGGTCGTCTGCACGATGAAGGGGAGCCCGGTCCTGTTGAGAATCTGCGCTCCGTCGACCGTGTTTTGCCAGGCGCCACGCACCATCCTGAAGCGATCGTGACGATCGGGGTCGAGAGCATCGAGGGACAGCGACAGCCCCCGTGCTCCCGCTTCCGCCAGGCGCCGCGCCACGTTCTCCGTGATGCACACGCCGTTGGTACCGACGACGACCCAGAGTCCACGCTCCGCCGCGCGCCGGACGATGTCGAGGATGTCGCGCCGCAAGAGCGGCTCGCCGCCCGTCAGGATCGTCAGGCATTCCGGCGCGAACGCAGCGATATCGTCGATGACCTTGAAGCATTCCTCGGTGCCGAGCTCTCTCCGATCGGCGAAGTTGTCCGTGCCGACCAGAGGCGTGCTGCCGGCGTCGAGATAGCAGTGCTCGCAGGCGAGGTTGCAGCGGTAGGTGAGGTTCCAGGAGACGACGTAGGGCCGGTCGAACACGTCTTACATGCCAAAGAAGTCGCGGGCCGCGTCGAGGATCTTCTCGTCGACTTCGAGACACCCGTTGTCGCGCGCGTATCGTTCGATGCCGGCGCGCGCCATGGGGCGGACGAACTCGGGAATGTTCGCGAGCCGGGCTTCCGCGGCGGCAGTCCACCGCACGGGAGTCGCTTCCGCAGCCTGACCGTCCTCGGTTCCCGGAATCATCGCGGCAAACGGGCACGCGGACGCATCCGATGTCTTCGTGCCGCCCTCGGGACCGATGCGGACGCCGAGCGACTGGACGGCCTGTGTCTCATACGCGTTGGTGAGCATCGCCATCTCGTAGCCGCACTCGGGACACGAGTAGACGATCGAGAGCGATCCGCGCTCCGGCGGCCCCACTGATTGCAGCTTCATCGGCGTATCGCAGGGGACGCAGAGGAATTTCATATGAGGCTTTCCAGAAGTTGCTGCGCAACATCGTCCAGGGCGCGGCGAATGGTTGTGTCGCCCAGTTCCGCGAACGATATACCGCCATCGCAGAACCGCGCCAACTCGGGATCAAAGGGCACGGTCCCGAGGCACGGGATCCCGAGGCGCGGTGTCTCGGATGACATGAAGAGCGGCTTGATGGCGTTGCAGTCGCGGCAGTAGTAGCCGCTCATGTTCTCGACGTAACCGAGGATGCGATTAGGTCCCTTCGACAGAGCCGCCACCGAGCGCGCGACGACGCCGCGTGCCACCTCGGAAGGAATGGTCACGAGCAGGAACGAAGTACAGGGGCCGAGAAAGTCGGCGTACTGTACCGTTCGCTCGGCTCCCGGCGGCAGATCGAACATCAGCAGATCGAGCGCTCCCCATTCGAAGGACCCGAGGATTTCGCCGAGGAGGGCGAACTCCCTCGTCGCGCGCCACGTCTGGGATTCTCCCTGCGCTGCGCTCTCGAACTCGAGCGCCTGCGATTCCGGGATCACCGAGCCCATCGAGAAGACCCCGATCCCGTTACTGGTCCGCGGGAGCGAAACCTTGTGACTGCCGGGAACGAACAGCGCTCCCTGGACACCGGCCATGCGCGCCTGTGACGGGCCGTTGAAATCGGCGTCGAGGATCGCAATCCGAAGCCCGCGGGCGCGCAGAGCACCCGCGAGATGCAGCGTCAGCGTGCTCTTGCCAACCCCGCCTTTGCCGGAGCCGACAGCCACCAGATGACGCACTCCGGCGAGCCCGTCGGCGATGCGGGTGCGGTGCTCCGCCACCTGTTCGAGAATTCCGGACCCTCCGTCCCCGACGATGTCGTGGTAGCTCTTCATTTTGTTGCGAAGCCGATAGCTTACACGGACCGCCACTTGCACTTCAAAGAGAGTCCTAGGCAGGGGAGGAGCTGAGCAATGGACTTCTGGACGACTGCCGTCGCAATCGCGTTCGTGCTCTGCATCGCGCTGTGGGTTCCGTACTTCATCTGGTACGCCCGCCGCGGGAAGGCGCATGGACACACCTGGTTCACCCGATGGAAGCCGCGTGGTCACTCCGACATTGGCCCGGATATCGGCGGAGTGCGACAGACTCGACCGGGCGTAGACGAGGGACGCGGGGCGCATTACTGATTGAGGCCAGCGCGAGCAGCACCGCTTCGATCACTTCGTCGCGGTTCTGCTCACATCCTTCGCCGGCACCTTCCCCGTGTACTGCAGGACGAAGGTCCCCCACTTGTCGTCGTTGAGGTAGATGTTGCCGCGCGTGTCGACGGCGACTTCTTCCGACCAGTTCACCGGCGAGTCGTGTGGGCCCGTCTGGCTGGGCAGGCCGGCTCGCTCTGGCGGCATGAAGTAGCCGACCTCCGTGGGGAGCGTCGGCAGACTGATGTCGAATACCCGCAGGCCCGCGTTGAACCACGTGATGAACATCAGATCTCCGGGCTGAGCGACCGCCGGGTTGTGAAGTTCCTGATTGGTATTGTGCGGTCCGAAACGTCCGCCCTTGTCGCAGAAGTCCTTGTAGGGCGCGCTGGCCGGCGGCCGCGGCGTCGGGAAGATCGAGATGAGTCGCGGTTTGGCGGGATCGCTGTTGTCGATGAGTCCAGCGAGGTTCATCCCGTTGTCCTTACAGCGCTCAGCCATCGCCTCGGAGCTCACGTACAAAAGTTTCCGATCCCATAAGGGGAGGACTGTGTGGACCGATTGTGTGCCCACGCTTGCGAACGGTGGCGTCATCTGAAGCCGGCCGATGACCTTGGGCTGCGCAGGATCGGTGATATCGAGATTGACCACATCAGGCGTGTATCCGGTCGAGAGCATTTTGCCATCGGGACTGATGTTGGCCGGTCCGTGAAATCCCGGCAGCGGAGCCGACAGCGGCTCGCCATCCTTCTGACCCGGCTGCCACCACTTTCCCACCTCTTTCGGGTGTGCCGGATCGCTGACGTCCACGATCACCAGGATCTTGCCTCTGAAACCAGGATACGAGGTGGAGAGGTACGCGTACTTGCCGCCCGGGTAGGAATTGCGATGAGCGCCGGCGGTTCCGCTGCCCCAGCGCGCGATCTCCTTCGGGTTGATCGGATCGCTGACGTCCCAGAAGATCATGTCCGGCCCGGGAGCATTGCGGCGATCGAGCGACGTGATCATCAGGTTGCCGTGGACGGTCACCTGGGACGTGATCCAGTCCTTCGGGCCGTCGTACGGGATGAATTTCACGTACTTCGGATCCTGCGGGTTGGTCACATCGAGGATGCTCCATCCCAGGTCGAAGGAATGACCCATGTAGAGATACCAGCGGCCGTTGGCCGGATGGTTGAGCGCCATCTTGAAGGCGCCGTAGTGACCACCCAGGCCCGAGAATCCGATCACCTTCAGACGGTCGCCCTGCCAGCCGGGAGGGATTGGATCGGCGAACGCGCCAGCCGATGCGAACGCCGTCATCACGAGGGCGGTGGCACAACGGGTAAACCAGGTGCTCATGTCCTTCCTCCTTACTTCGACCTCAGCGCCCGAGCCGTCGATGGCGGCACACGCCCTCTCAAACGCATGTACACCACCACGTTGCCGTAATGCTCGTTGTTGTGAGCGACGTTGAACATCAGCACCGCCCCGCGCACCGTGTCCGTTGGCGGCACCCCTGGCGCCGAGCCCATTCGCACCGGCTTACCGAAGGTCGCGTCGGTTGTCGAACCGTAGACACGATCACAGTAGGCCAACGACTCCTTCAGCCCTTTGAGCAAGGTGGTTCGGCTGGTCACGGCTTCGTAGTTCTCGCTGGAGGGAGATTTCTCGCCTGCCGCTTGCGAGCAGAAGAAGAAGTTCGCGTCAGCGATGTGTCCTATGAGCTGGCCAAATGTGCGGACCGCGGCGGTGGGGCGAAAGGCGTAGTCCGCTTCCGACATCCCCTCTGCCGCCTCTGCCAGGTCGGTCCGGATCGTCGAGTGCATCGAGCTGGCGACCTTGGCGAGTGACGGGGATAGTGCTTTGTCGTAGCCCCCGTCTGTGGTTTGAGCGTGAGCAAAGCCAAACAGGCCACCGACGCCAATCAAGAAGAGCAGGGCCAGGACTGCGAGATTAGGCTTTGAGCGCTCCATAATCATCGGCCGACTTTGCCGAGCTTTTGGGCAATCGTCGTGAGGGTTCCTCCGACGACCGTTCCTATAGGTCGACGTGGTGTGGTGCGAAGATCATCACGATTCATCGGTAATCCTCCAGCTACAGCACCTTCAGTGCGCGCGGATGTTAGCACGGTGCCCAGGGCAGCCGCGGCACGTCCATTATGCGGACCGTGCCGTCGCTGCGTAGAGGAGATGCCCGCCGGCGGAGTTGAAACCGAGTGTGTCCAGCCACGCCTTCGAGATCTCTAATGGGTGAACCTTCGGGAACCGGATGCGGTTCATGCCTCGCGCGCGGAGTTGAGAGAGCAGCTGCTTCAACCGGACTCCACCATCGTCGATGAAGGAGCGGAGCGACACGATCTCCGTCTCCTCCCCGCCGTTCACGTAAAGAAGGTAGGCCTCGATCCGTTCGTCAGAGGCGACGGCGAGTCCTGCGATCTCGTTCTTCCTTGCCACGAGCGTCTCGACCGAGCGCTCCCAGCACACCTGCGGGTGAGCCCCGACAAGAAGATCATTGGCAGCGAGATCGTCGATGGTGATGGGGATCACCAACCCTTCGATTCGCGCAGCGGCGCCGCGCTCAGGCTCCTCCAAGACAAAGTCTGTCAGGGCAGCTTCCTGGACATATCCACTCGCGCTGAACAGCTCGCGGGCAGCCGCGAGTGTCTCGGGGACCTCGGCGACGATTCTTGGCGGACCGAGAATCGCGAGCTTCGAGGAGAGCGACGTGAGCAGGTGACGGCCGTGACCCTGCCGGCGATGATCGGGATGGACGGCGATCTTGTGGACGAGTGTGGCGGAAGGCCGCTTGGCGCCAATCAGGACGCCGATCGGATCGGAGCCTGAGAACGCAACCATGCTGCTGCTGCACCAGACCTGCAGGTCTCGAATCGATCGCTTGAACGAAGCCGTCGTTGCCGGCGGCTGCCCGGGAAAGTACGGCGCCCAGCAGCGGTTCAGCGCGTCGACGAGAAGTCCGATGTCGTCGGTGCGGCAGAACCGATAGGCACTCAAGTTTCGGACGCGGTGATCGGGCTCACTTCGTTGAGATTGTGCCTCGCCGGAGCCGCTGACGGACTTTTCGGATAATTCGCGATCATCTCCGCCATCATCTTCTTGCCGATCTCGATGCCATCCTCCACGAGCCCGAGATCGATCGTCGCGGCGGCGCGCTCGCGCGCCAGCTGCTCGATCCGCTCCTGCGTCTGATTGCGCATGAAGCCGGCCGGCACGCGCAGGATGCGCTGCGCGGCATCGGCCGTCCACTCGAAGGTCGAGATCAGCGGGTTCTTCTTGTCGTCGCGGGCCACGAGGCGAGCCTCGCCCACGGCAGCGTCGGCGCTCTCCCGGATCTGCGGGGCACTGCTCTTGATATCGAGTGGCGTTCCGGTTTCTTCCTCGATCACCTGACGAGCGAAGTCGAGCGTGATCGCGTCGATCTTCATCATGCGCGCGCGCTTTTCGACACGCGCCTTGACGCGGCGCCGCTGATAGGCGTTCTTCATCGTCCAGAGGCCCTTCCGCGCGTCCTCGGACCAGCGGAGCTTCCTTCCATCGTAGGTGGTCTCTTCCTCGAGGCCACCCTCGACCGCCGCGATCTTCTCGATCATCTCCCGCGAGATCACCTCGAAGTCCGTGCCGCCGCACACGGTGCACCGCACGGCGCCGCTCTGCGTCGCCGCGACGCCGCACGACTTGCACATCGAAACGGGACCGGACTTCGCTCGCTCGAGAGCGACCGCTTCGGCCAGCGCCTTGGTCGCGGCCGACGCACTCTTCGGCATGAACCGGTCCATCGCTTCGTCGATCACGGCGCTCGTGATCACCGAATGCCCCTTCTCCAGCGCCAGGCGAAGGACGCCGGTGCGGGCGATTCCCTTGACCTGCTCGGGCACGTGGGTCATCCGTTCCTCTGCTTCGGGCGTCCAGCGGACGGTCTCCTCGGCGCGCACGTCGAGCCGCGGCACCTCCAGACGCGTGGAGAGGAGGACATCACAGGGCGCGGCACGGAGGATGTTCTCCGCGTTGCTCCCCAGCCCGGTCTCCTCCCTCGGGCTGTGGACGCCGATGCGCCCGACCACGATGAGCCATGGATTCGTCTTGCGCGCGTGGTCGATGATCTTCTGGAAGGGTTTGCCGTCGAGCAGCGTCTTCTTGACCGCGACGCCATCCTCGCTCGCCATCCGCTCGCCCACCTCGAGATGCGACTGATAGATCTGCGCGAGCCCGGTGTCGATGATCTCCTCGTGCAGCTGATTCTGCTCCTCGAAGCGGAACACCTTCGCCGCCTGCTCGGTGAGGACGTTGACGATGCCGTTGAAGACGGAGTAGTGGAGATAGGGGTCGTACACCGCGATCGCTTCGATCTTCTTGTCGAACGTGCGCGCCAGTTCGATGGCCGTCATCAGCGCGCCGAACGACTGCGGGCTGCCGTCGATGCCGACGAGGATCGTGTCGCGTTCCGCCTCGCCCGGCTCCGGGACGTGTTTGACCACCCAGACATCGCGATCGGACTGGCGCGCGACGCGTTCGCAGACCGACCCGATGACGCTGTCCCGCGCGCGGCCAACGCCCAGCGCGCCGAGCACGACCAGGTCGTGCTGCGAGCCGGCGAGATCCTTGAGGATCTCGATATGGTGCTTGCCGTCCATCATCCGCGGCTCGAACGCGAGGCCCGACTCGCCGCAGAGACGTGACATTGCATCGAGATAGCTGTCGGAGATGAGCTTGAGGCCCATCGTGATGAGGCTGTCGTGGATCTTCCGCTGGCGCTCGAGTTCCACGTCGTCGATGTACTCCTCGGGCAGCGTGTATTCCATCTGCCTGAAGCGATAGTCGTGCAGCTTTGCCGCGTAGACATGACAGCCGACCAGCTTCGCGGAGAACGCCTTGCCCAACGCGACGCTGCAGGCAACGGCGCGATTGGATAGGTCCGAGTTATCGACGGGAACGTAGATGCTCTTGTACATCGGATCCTCCGAATACCTGACGACAGCTCACGCTCGCGTCGCCGATGGGTGCATCGGTTCGCCACCGAGCTCCGTGCGGTCGCGAGAGCCGTAGCGCCGCCGCACCCAACCAATGATTGCGAGCTCGATGGCGAGAAGAATGATCGCAATCCTCAGCATCGGGCCAAAGGCCGATGGGACCACTTCTGGCTCCATGTAGACCGACTCCCAGACCGTGAGACCTCGCCTGCTGCCACGCTCACGCGACAATCCGTCCCACACGGAGAACGCGATCGGCACTCCCCTTGCCGAGGAACTGAAGGGGATCGGTGCGGGCCAGATCGAAGAACCAGAGATCCACCGAGTTCTGGGAGTCGCCGAAGATGAAGTAGGGCTTCCGGGCGCTCGTCAACGCTTGCGAAGGAATCTGGACCGCGACTGCGTCGGAGAATTCGGACGCCGCGGCGGCCGGCGTCGGTTCCGCTTCGGCAAAGGGGTTCTGCGGAGCGGCAGCGCCTGGCGTCACTTCCGCATCGCCAAATGGGTTCGATGGCGAGCCGCCGGCGGTCGCACCGCCCGCGCCCGCCGGTGCGCCACCCTCTTGCTCCTCCTCTTCCGGCGGCACGACCAGCGCCGGCCCGTTCTTTCCGGTTTTCTCGGCGGTCCTGTCGTGCCATCGAACGAGCAGCGCCATGTTGTCCGAATCGTAGATCGCCTGAACCAGGACGTTGGTCACAGGCGGATGGAACTCGCGTACCGGCTCCGTGATTTGTCCGATGATCGGAAAGCGGGCCACAGGAGCGGCGGCGAACATCTTCGTCCCCTGCGCGAGATCGATCGCATCCGGACTGTACTTGGCGATGACGAGGTTCGTATAGGCAGGCCCGTCGGTCCCCGACAGCGAGACGATGAAGTCGGTGATCGCCCATCGTTGCTCGGGCGTCAGCGCGTCGGCGAACGATGGCATCGGCGTGCCGTTGAAACCGGTGCTCATCGTCCTGAAGATGTCCTCGCGGGTCGGCCCTCCCCGGAAGGTCCAGGGCTGCGAGAGATCCGCCGGGCGGATTGGACGGTTCAGTTCGTCCGTCAGTGTTGGAGACGAAGGTCCGTCGGCCCGGCCGAGCGTGCCGTGGCACTTGACGCAGCCGTTATCCACGTAGAGTTTCTTGCCCATCTCGACCGTCGCGGTCGTCATGCTCGGGGCGCTCGGGAGGTCCACGGGCTTGGGAACGCTTTCCTTGCTCGAGAAATCCGCCGAGAAAGTCGTGATGTAGTAGGCGAGATCCGACACTTGCTGATCGGAGAGCGTTGGCCAGGCGGGCATCGACGTGTACGGCATGCCGCGCCTGATGACGTTGACGATGTCCTGATGGATCGGGAGGGCTCCATTGGGAGTCGTCCGAACCTTGAACTTGCCCGTCGTGAAGTTGCGGGGCTGCGGCAACAGGTGCACGGTCGCGTACCCTTGCCCGTCCCCCTTGTCGCCGTGGCACTGCGAACAGTTTGTGAGGTACAGCGCCTTGCCCGCGTTCCGCTGCGCCTCGGTTCCGACGTCTTGAGCCGTCACGCGCACCGATCCGGCCGTCACCGCACACAACCAGGCGATCAGTGCCGCGACGCACGCGCGCCGGCGGTTCAGGCAGAAGGTCATTTCGTTGCGACCTCCTCCCTCGCGCGAGGCCGCGTGCCGGAGTGATCGTAGAGAAAGAGGATCACATCCCAGATCTCGTCTTCCTTCAGGAACTTCTCCCAGGCGGGCATGGCGGTGTCCCACGGCCCTCCTTCTTCAGGGAGCCCAGGCCCTCCCTTGGAAATCCGCCAGAAGAGAAACGTATCGCGCAGAAGCGGGATCGTTTCGGGGAGATTGGTCGGGATCGGGTCCAGCCCATGGATGAACATGCCGGTGCCGGCAAGGTTGTCGCCATGGCAGAAAACGCAGTTCCGGTAATAGACCTGGCGCCCGTTCTCGACGTGCTTGCGAAACTCCTCCGGATTCGACTTCTCGAGCGGCCAGAACGGATCCTCTCCCTTGTCGAGATCGATCTTCTTGTCGAATGCGGTGATCTCGGTAGGCGAGGCGGGATGGATCGTCCGCGAGAAGAGCGGAGGCTGGATGGGAGCGCTCATCTGGACGTAGACGTTCGCGGCCGCGAGCGCCGGGATGGCGACGGCCGTTGCCACGAGGAGCGCTGTGAATCGCTTCTCCGTCATGAACCGCACGAGAGGACGGGAGATGTCTTCACGGCGCTGCTGGCTCGAGGACACATACGCCAGGATCGCGAGCGAGACGATTCCCATGTAGATAGCGATGACTGAGCTGGGAATCGGCGCAATGAATCCGAATCGGAGGAGGATGTAGATTCCCACCCACCAGGCCAAAGCCCATGTCAGCAGGCCGGCTCGACGAAAGCGAAGGAGCGCGAGCACGGCGACCACGGGAAGGACGACCAGGATCTTCATCGTGTCCCTTTCGTGGGGGCGGGAGGAGGGGGCGATCCGCGCGGCGGGGCCGGAGGCGGAGGCGCGCCCGGAACAGCGGGCTGCGTGGAAGCGGCGGCCGCAGCCGGCGGCGCGCCTGGCGCGCCCGGTGCCGCCGGTGCGCCCGGGGGAGTGTAGTACTTAGTACTCGTCTGCAGCGTGACCGTCGGCGTGCCGCCAAGCGTCTGCAGGTAGGCGATCACGCAGAGGATTTCCTGATCGGTGAGGCCGATCGGAGGCTTGTTGATAACAGGCATCCCCGGATTGAATCCCGGCACGATGAAGGCGCTGGGTTCGTAGATCGTTTCAGCGAAGTAGTCGACGTCGCTGTAGCCCGGCTTGCGCATCTTCGCGCGGGCATCGACGCCAGAGAGGTCGGGGAACCGGAACGGCCCCTCCGTCTTACCGAGCGTGTGGCAGGTGAAGCAAAGTCCCTTGCCGTTCATGATCTCCTGGCCGATCTTGACCATTTCGTCCGTGGTCAGGTCCGCCCGGATCACCGTCTCCGTGGGAGGCAGAACTTCCTTCTGCGGCACCATCTGGCCGACGTACGTATAGAACCCAGTCGCGGCGAAGACGAGAGCGGCGACACGAAGGGGATGCGGGATCGTCATGACGCCTTGGTCTGCCGCTCGAAATCGGGTTTGTCATGCAGGCTCGTCAGCCAGAACACGAAGCCGATCAGGAGGAAGAACAGGAGAACGGTTACTGAGACAACTCGCGTCGCGAAGCCAATAGTTGGCGTGAACGCGTCGACCGACGTGTCCCGAATGACACCGTAGACGTGCCAGTGCTGGCGGAGCCCGGAGCGAATGTAGCCCATGAGTCCCATCAGCCAGGTGAAGGTCACCGCGATGAAGATCAATACGTACTGGGAGATCGCGGGCATCCTTCCCCACCGTACTTCACCCGTCTTCTTCGCCCCGTGGAAGAGGAAGATGTCGATGGCCGTGATGGACACCATGGCGAAGAGAACCGAGCTCACCTGTGGCACGGACAAACCGATCCGGACCGTCGCCTCGACGAAGTACCCGTAGACCCCAAGGGAGATGACGATAATCGCGGCGGCCGCGAAGATCAGGAGCTGCGCCGCATGCCCCTTCCTGGCCCACGTCACCGCTGCGATCTTTCCCGTACGGCGATACAGCAGGAAGCTCATGAACGTCGTCAGGATCAAAATGTTCACGGCGGTGTTCTTGGCGGACATGACGCCGAAGTAGCCAAGAATGGGATGTGTCGACCCTCCCATCGCCCGGAGTTCGGAGACGGTTGCGATGATCGACCGTGGTGTCGCCCAGACCATGAAGCAGATCGTGACTCCGGCCAACAGATACTTGATGAACTTCTGCAGCGGCTGAAATCCCTCGACCCGCCCCATCCCGAGCCAGAGATAGTAATTGGCGGCGAGGAAGAGATTCCCGATCAACACGGCCTGGACGATGAAGAGCCACGAGAAGGCGCCGCCCATCATCGTGAGGCCGAGCGTCTGCGAGAACGCGTAGATCTCCTTCGCGAGGTAGTAGCCGGCGAAGGGCAGCGGGAGGAAGGCGCTGATCGCGACGAAGTTGCCGATGTATCCCATCCAGTCGTAGTGGGCGCGTTCCTCGTCGGTTTCCGCCTGCAGGAACTTGAAGGCCGCGTACGCGCCGGCAACCGACCCGCCGAACGCGATGTTGGCGATGAACCGGTGGATGTTGATCGGCATCCAGGTGTAGTTGAAGATCGCGTCCCGAACGGAGAGAACCGCCCCCTGGTCCGAGACCCCAGCCGGCGACGTCATGAACGTGACCCAGGCATTGGCGATCATCATGATCCCCGTGCCCACGAGATTGAGGCCGAGCCCGAGACCAAGATGAACCAGCGGATGAAACTTTCCCCAGCCGTAGTAATAGGTGTAGAGGAAGAAGGCCTCGAAGAAGAAGAGCAGGATGTAGGGGAGAAAGGTCGGGGAGAAGACGCTCATCAGATAATTGGTGAACTTCGGATACAGGATGATGAGCATGAACGTCAGAGCCGCGCCGAAGGTTGCGGTCAGCGAAAAGGACGTCGAGAGGAGTTTGGTGAACTCGTACGCAAGCCGGTCGTATCGCATGTCTCCGGTCTTGTAGCCGATCACCTCGATGATGAACGCGAAGATGGGGACGGCGAGCACGAAAGCCGCGAACAGCAGGTGGAGCTCCGCGACCGCCCAGATGGCCACGCGGCTCCCGACGATCGGAAACGTCCGGTAGTCGACCTCGGCGTACGGCTTTGCCTTGGCCTTGGTCTCCGCATCGGCTCTTTCAGCGCTTATTCCCGCCTCGCGGGGGGTTGCGTCGGCCGTTGCGGCAGGAGCCCGGTACGGTTCCTTGTACTCGCGGTTCATCAGCTGCGACGCCATCCACACCACCGCGAGGAACATCACGATGCCGGTGACAGGACCGAAAATGATGTAGGCGATGATCGCCCACCTGTCCGCCGGTGGGATCGGCCACTTGTACGACGGCATCAGTCCCATCCCGTTCGTCATGACGTCGAAGATCTGCCCGTCCGGGTACTTCAGGATCTTCTCGTCGTGGAAGCTGGCGGTGGGGACGTTGCCTCGCTGGAAGAGGATCCCTTTACCGTCGCCTCGGGCGTCGTGGCACGGCTGGCAATAGATCGTGTAGCGCTGGCGGCCGCGCTCGAGAAGCGCCGCGTCGTTGGTCACGGGGATCTTGGCCACGAACTGCCCATCCGCCCCCTTCCCGGTGAAAAAGGCCGCGTCTTCCCTCAGCCCATCGATCGCAACCGTTCCGGGCACGGGCTCGCGCATGGACGAGCCGTTGAAGAAGAAGGTGCTGGCCGTCTGCGTGAGGACCTTCGGCTGATCATCCATGCTCGGGTTGAGGTGGATCGGAGGACGGCCCGACGTGCAGCCGCGCGCGCAGCCGGCGCCGGCGACAGCGGAGGCCAGAGCGAGCGCGCCGAGTACGCGCCGTTGGCGGGTCGTCATGCCCCCTCTCCCAGATCGGGATTCGGGTTGCGCACCTTGGCCAGATAGGTCGTCCTCGGCTTGGTGTTCAGCTCCTCGAGCAGCGCGTAGTTGCGCGGGTCGGCTTTCGCCTTCGCGACACGGCTGGAGCCGTCGCGAATATCGCCGAACTCGATGGCCGAGGCGGGACAGGCCTGCTGGCAAGCAGTCTTGACGTCGCCGTCACGCAGCTCGCGCCCCGCGAGCTTCGTATCGATCTTCGCCCGATTGATCCTCTGCACGCAGTACGAGCACTTCTCCATTACGCCCCGCGCGCGAACCGTGACGTCGGGGTTCATGGCGAGCTTCACAATGTCGGGCGTGTCCTTGGTGAAGTTATAGAAATTGAAATGACGCACCTTGTAGGGACAGTTGTTCGAGCAGTAGCGCGTCCCGATGCACCGGTTGTAGACCATCACGTTGAGGCCCTCGCCGTCGTGAACGGTCGCGGCCACGGGGCAGACCTGCTCGCACGGCGCATCCTCGCACTGCATGCATGGCACCGGCTGGAACACGACTTCCGGATTGCCAGAGGGCTCGCCGGAGAAGTACCGATCGACCCGCAGCCAATGCATCTCGCGGTGTCTCGAGACCTGGTCCTTGCCGACAACCGGCACGTTGTTCTCGCTCTGGCAGGCGACCATGCAGGCGTTGCAGCCGATGCAGGTATTCAGGTCGATCGTCATCCCCCACTGGTGGCCCTGATCGTAGGTCTGCGGATTCCACAGCGAGAAGTGCTCCGGTTTCTCTTCGTAGACGCCGAGAGTGCCGGGCCGTTCCTCCTCCTTTTTCGGGGATCGAAGTTCGCTAATCGTGGACTCGCGGACGATCGGCCGGCCCTCCATGCTGCCGTGGTCCTGCGTCACCGAGAGCGCGTACGTGCCTGCGACTTTGCTGAGCGTGACGCCGCTGTCGAATCCGGGCGCTTTGGACGCTCGAACTTTGAACGTGTCGAAACCGACCTCGGATCCGATCCGCCCGACGCGCTGACGACCGTAGCCGAGCGTGAGGGCCACCACGCCGTCCGCCATGCCGGGGAGGATCCAGATCGGAAGCTCGAGGGAGCGGCCCGCGTAATCGACACGCACCAGCGCGGTATTCTCGAGACCGAGCATCTCGGCGGTCTTCTGGCTCACGAGCGCGGGGTTGTCCCATACGAGCTTGGTCAGGGGATCGGGAAGCTCCTGCAACCACGCGTTGTTCGCGAACCGGCCGTCGTGAAGCGACGCCGACGGGACGAACACGATCTCCAGGCCACTCGGCGATCCCGCCGCGCCCGCGAGCGCTGCCAAGGCCTCGCCTCTGGCAGCGGGAGCGACTTCCGCGAGCTCGCTGCCCGCAAGCAGCCCGTCATGTAAGACGCGGTTCCATTTCTTGTCGAAATCGGCCTCTCCCAGGATCGGCTTCCAGGTCTCACGCACGATGTCGTAGCCCGGACGATCCTTGTCGCCGACCATCACCGCCAGCACTTCGACCGGAGTGCGTCCGCCGAACAAAGGAAGGATCAGCGGCTGCACGACGCTGAGCGTGCCTCCCACGGCGCGCGCGTCTCCCCATGACTCGAGGTAATGCGCGCTGGGAATATGCCACTCGGTGCCGGATGATGTTTCGTCGACCGTGTGCCCGAGCGCGATGGTGTGCGGAACCTTCGCCATCGCCGACGCGAAGTCGAGATCGGCGGGCGCATCGAACACGGGATTCCCGCCAAGAATGACCAGTGTGTCGACGGCGCCTCCCTTCATCGCGGACACGAGCGCGTCCAACGAGCTCACGCTCGGCAGCGCCGCGTCCTTCGTCTCGTAGTAGCTGACCGTCTTGCCGGCGTTGCCGAGATGCGCGTTCAGCGCGCTCACCGCGGCGTGGACACTCGCAGGTTGCCGCTCTCCGGCGATGATGAGCCCCGTGCCGCGGTGCGCCTGAAGATCCTTCGCAACGGCGTCGATCCAGCGCCGGTCGACACCGGGTACATCCCCCACCTGACTGGACGCACCGGGCGCACCGAGGCGCGCCGCGAGCGCCGCAACAAATGCAGCGATCCGCCGGCTCTCGAGACGCAGCCGGTGATCCGCCATCGCTCCGGTCAGCGAGTAGACGCCTTCGACGGCGTAGAGCCGGTTCATCGTGCCGCCGGAAGCCCCTGCACGCCTTCCGTCGGCAAAGCCGCGCGCGTGACGGATCATCTCCGGATCGGTCAGCAGCGGATCGGCGTCGAGGCAGAGAATGACCGCGGCTCGATCGAAGCGCAGCATGAGATCGACATCGCGTCCCGCCGCCTGGCGGAGCCCTGCGAGCCGGTTCTCGTCGCTGACGGCGTCGTAGGCGGCCCATTGCGACCTGGGGAAGCGAGTTCGAACCTCGGAGGCCAGGCGCGCCAGCGTCGGCGAGGAAAAGGACTCGGACAGGACCGCAAGGCGCGCGCCGCCATCCGCGGTATGCGCCTTCGCCAGTTCCCCCCAGGCCATCACGAAATCGTTCCAGGATTTTCGCGTGCCCTTCAGCCTGATCGATTGCGAGCGGTCCGGATCGTAGAGGCCGAGCACCGACGCCTGGACGCGCACGCTCGAGCCCCCCAGCGTCGATGGGTGCGCTGGGTTTCCCTCGATCTTGGTCGGCCGTCCTTCGTGGCTCTCGACGATCAGGCCGTAGGCGCTTCGATGGAACGGCATCGTCGTGGCGTAGTAGCGCGGAACCCCGGGGACGACCTCCTCAGGAGGAGCGACATACGGGACGATCTCTTCGACAGGCCGCCGGCACCCCGCGAGCCCCGCGAGCGATAGCGACGCGCCGACGAGCGTCATCATCTGACGGCGCGTGATCCCCTCGGGAAGCTCTGAAGCGCCTTCGGGGAACTCGCGCTCGAGCGCGGCGCGGTATTCCGGCAGATCCTCGATCTGCGCGAGGCTTCGCCAGTATTCGCGACTCACCGGTGGCACCCCGAACACGCAGTCGGCGGATTGACCGGTCGTCCGCCGAGCTGCGCCGCGAGCAGCCGCGCGTCCCGAGGCGGTGTCCACCTCATGTTGGTGACCTCCGAAACGGGACGTCTGTTCGGCGTGGGGTTGCGGTGGCAGTCGAGGCACCAGCTCATGCTGAGAGGCATCATCTGCGTGACCACTTCCATTTCGTCGATGCGGCCGTGGCAGCTGACACAGCCGATGCCTGCCGCGACGTGCGCGCGGTGGGTGAAATACGCAAAGTCGGGAAGCTTGTGGACGCGAATCCAGTGCATCGGCCGGCCGCTCTGGGCGCTGTCCCGAATCGGCGCGAGCGCCTCGCTGTCCTTCTTCACGGTCAGATGGCAGTTCATGCACGTCTGCGTGGGTGGAATATTGGCGACATTCGACGTCTCGACCGAGGCGTGACAGTACCGGCAGTCGAGACCGAGCTCGCCGACGTGGAGCCTGTGGCTATACGGGACAGGCTGAGTCGGCCGGTAGCCCACGTCTGTGTACCACGGAGAAAAGTAGTACCAGACGCCGGCGGTCGCGAGCGTCGGACCGAGGACGACCGCGATGGCGGCGATGACTGGGAGCGCGTTCCACGAGCGCGGGAAGATCTGGCTCAATGGCTAGGACCCCCGGGCGCTGAAGGACCGATGTCCAGGCCGCGAGTCCGAGTCCGCGATACACCTAGGATGACCCACGTCGCGCCCCCAATAGGAATTTTTTGCAGGGGATGACCGAGATCCCGTTTGATTGCGGCGTGATTTTATTCACAAACAAACAGGGGGGTCAAGCAATCGCGAGCAGGCCGCGACTGAACATGGAGCTACTTCGGCGTCAGGCTGATGATCGAAGCGGGCGATGTCGATCCGCGCGGCGCCGTAAACCATCCGCGCGACAGATAGTCGGACAACGTCAGCGTCAGCATGATCCCCAGGAAGAAGAAGGCGGTGCCGACGACCAGCTTCGTCAGGCTGCTGCCGTACTTGATGTGCATGAAGAACAGGACGACGAGCGTCGCCTTGAAGACCGCGATCGCCAGCGCCACCGGAAAGTTCAGACACGATGTGGTGGGAACGGTCCACGAGATAGAGGAGTGGAAAGAGGAAAATCCAGACGATGTCGACGAAGTGCCAGTACAGGCCGCCGAGCTCGACGGGCGTGTACCACTCCGGTGAGAAGCGCTTCCGGTACGCCATTACGGTGATGACGCTCATCAACCCGACGCCGATGATCATGTGCAGCGCGTGCACGCCGGTCAGCGCGAAGTAGAGCGAGAAGAAGATCTGCACGTGCGGCGACTCGGGCCCCTCGAACCTGAAGTTCGGTCCCGGTACGTGGAACCGTTCGAACTTCTCCTTGTATTCGAAGAACTTGACGACGAGGAACGTGAGACCGAGCGCGATGGTGAAGAGCAGCCATCCGACGGTCGCGCGCTGCGCACCGGTCTGCGCCGAGCGGACCGCCAGCGCCATCGTCAAGCTGCTTCCGATCAGCACGGCCGTGTTGAACCCGCCGAGATAGATGTTCAGCTCCTCGCTGCCGAGCGCCCAGGCCGTCGGGTACCAAATACGATAGAGCGTGTAGGCGAGGATCAGGCCGCCGAAAAACATCACTTCGGTCACGAGGAACAGCCACATGCCGAGCGTGGAGGCCTCGTGCTGCTGCTCCAGGTCCTGGAAGTGATGCTGGAGCCTGGGATGATGCTGGCCGTGATGCTCGTCGTGCGCCGCGATCGTTCCGTTAGGCAACCCTCATCTCCCGCTTCGAATAGGCATAGGCGCCCTCGGTGACCACCGGCGTCGTCCGGAAGTTCTCCGGCAGCGGCGGCGACTGTGTCGTCCATTCGAGCCCGGTGGCCTTCCACGGATTCGCGCCCGCCTCGGCGCCGAACTTCAGTGAATAGAGGAAATAGAGCGCGGGCAGCACGTAGCCGACGGCCAGGATCGACGCGCCCGCGGACGACAGCACGTTCAGCACCTGGAACTCGGGCGGATAGACGTGGTAGCGCCTTGGCATGCCGAGGTATCCGAGGATGAATTGCGGACCGAAGGTGAGGTTGAACCCGACGAAGATCAGCAGCGCCGCGAGCTTGCCGAGCGTGTCGTTGTACATGCGGCCGGTGATCTTGGGCCACCAGTAATGGAGCCCCGCGAAGTACCCCATGATCGCGCCGCCGACCATGATGTAGTGGAAGTGGGCGACCACGAAATAGGTGTCGGTCAGGTGGACGTCGAGACCGAGCGACGCGAGGAACAGTCCGGTCAGGCCGCCGATGAGGAACAGCCCGAGGAAGCCGAACGCGAACATCATCGGGGTCTTCCACCAGATGGCGCCTTCATAGAGCGTCGCCGTCCAGTTGAAGGTCTTCACCGCGGACGGAATCGCGACCGCGAAGGACAGGAACGAGAAGATCAGCGCCGAGTACGGCGAGATGCCCGCGACAAACAGGTGGTGCGCCCAGACGAGAAAGCCGAACACCGCGATGGCGAGGCTCGAGAACGCGACAAAGGAATAGCCGAACACGTTCTTGCGCGAGAAGCAGGCGATGACCTCGCTGATCACGCCCATCGGCGGCAGGATCATGATGTAGACCGCCGGGTGCGAATAGAACCAGAACAGGTGCTGGAAGAGGACCGGGTCGCCGCCGAGCCGCGGATCGAAGATGCCGAGGTGCAGGCCGCGCTCGAGGACGAGCATCAGCAGGGTGATCGCAATCACGGGCGTGCCGAGCACCATGACGAGGGCGGTCGAATAGAGCGCCCAGATGAACAGCGGCAGACGGAACCACGTCATGCCCGGCGCCCGCATGCGGTGAATCGTCACCATGAAGTTCACGCCGGTCAGGATCGACGAGAAGCCTGTGATGAACACGCCGATGCCGGTGAGCAGCACGTTCGATTCCGAACCCTGGCTGCTGTACGGCGTGTAGAACGTCCAGCCGGTGTCGACGCCGCCCAGGATCATCGACGCGACGGTGAAGATGAATCCGATCGTGAACACGTACCAGCTCAGAAGATTGAGCTTCGGAAAGGCGACGTCCTTCGCGCCGATCATCAGCGGCATCACGAAGTTGCCCAGCACGGCCGGAACGGCGGGCACGAGCACGAAGAACACCATCGTCACGCCGTGCATCGTGAACATGCGGTTGTAGACGTCGGCCGAGAACAGATCGCCGGCCGGCGTGGCCAGCTCCAACCGGATCAGCGTGGCGAAGATGCCGCCGAGGAAAAACGCGAACGTCACGACGATCAGGTACAGGATCCCGATCCGCTTGTGGTCATACGTCAGCAGCCACGACGCGACGCTGTGCTGGTGATTGAGATAGGTGGTCGGCTCTTCGTAGACGATGGTTTCCATATGAGTCCTTATTGCGCGGACGCGACGCGGTTTCCTCCCGCCTGCAGCGACTTGATGTATTCGATGAGTGCCGCCACGCCATCCTCGTTGATGAGCCCCTGGAAGGTCGGCATGATGTGCTCGTACCCCTTCACCGTCTTGGCCTGTGACATCAGGATCGACTCGCGCAAGTAGCTTTCATCCGCGGTCACGGTCTCTCCGCTCTCGAGCGTGACCTGCGATCCGTACACGCCGGCGAGCGACGGCCCGCGGCCGGTCCCGTCGGGGAGGTGACACGTCACGCAGGCGAGCTGCGTGAAGAGCCCCTCGCCCCGCTGCACCAGCGTCCCACCCGCGGTCGCTCCGCCGCCGCTGGCCCACGCCTGGTAGTCGGCCGCTTCCATCACGTAGACGGTGCCGATCATCCCGGAATGTCTCGTCCCGCAGTATTCGGCGCAGAACAGGTGGTATTCGCCGACCCTCGTCGGCTCGAACCAGATGGCGCTGTATCGTCCGGGCACGGCGTCCGCCTTCACGCGGAACGCGGGAATGAAGAGATCGTGCAGGACGTCCTCCGACGTGAAGACGACCCGAACCGCCCTGCCGACGGGCACGTGGAGCTCGTTGATTTCGCGCTGGCCGTCGATGTGCTGGAAGCGCCACATCCACCGCTTGCCCGTCGAGTAGATCTCGAGCGTCTGGTCGGGAGCGCGGACGATGTGGAAGAAGACGATCGATGCCCAGACGAAGATGCCGATCGCGATGACGAACGGAATCAGCGACCACCCGAGCTCGAGCGGCACGGAGCCGGTAATCGGCGCGCCGATCTTGTCGCCGGTGTGGTCGCGGTACTTGATGGCGAAGTAGGTGACGCACACCACGACGACAATCGCGAAGAACGCGGTGATCAGGATCACGCCGAGATAGAGGTTGTCGATCTCGGGGGCGAGCGTGGAGGCCTGCGTCGGAAAGAGCGAGAATCCAGAGAACATAAGAGCGTCTACGCGTGGCCCTCCATGTGCTGCCGTTCCTGCCGCCGCATGGCGAGAATGAAACCGCCGATCGCCAGCACCGTCAGCACGCCGCCAAGCCGCACAAGGTTCATGACGATGACGCCATAGCGGCCCTGCGACGGGTCGTAGTGATAGCAGTAGAGCAGCAGCTCGTCGACCACCGATCCCACGTGCCCCTGCCCCGATTCGACGAGCGCAAGCCGGAGCTCTTTCGGCGAGTACTCGACACCGTAGAAATACCGCGAGAGCCGTCCGTCGGGCGTCAGCACCAGCACCCCGCTCATGTGCGCGTACTGCTGCGACCGCTCGTCCCACATGTAGAAGAACCCGGCGGTGGAGGTCACACGCCTGATCTCCGGCTCCTCGCCCGTGAGGAAGTGCCACGCGCCCGACTGGTTCTGCGCCGACCAGTAGTTCAGCAGCGCCGTCTTCTTCGCCGCAGCCGTCTCCGGCTTGTCGCGCGGATCGAAGCTGATGAACACGATGTCGAAATCCTGCCCCGGCGTGAACGGCAGCACTTTGATCGCGCGCGAGACCCCGTTCATGATCTGCGTGCAGAGCATCGGGCAGCTGTAATAGACGAAGGCGAGCACCACCGGCCGCGTGCCGTTGAAGTACTGCCCCAGCGTCACGTCACGGCCGTTTTCGTCCCTGAAGTGCGTCGCCAGCGGGAGCTGCGCATTGAGCTTCTGCTTGAACGAGACGTTTTCGAGCTGCGGCAGGCGGGCGGTCGCCACCGTGCCGGGCTCCATCATGTCGAGGCTCGGTTGCGGAAACCCGGGCTCGGCCTGCGAGTACGAGCCGCCACCCTGCGCGAATGCGGGACTGCTGAAGACGCAGAGCGCGACCGCGAGTGCCAGAACCTTCATTGCCTTCTCTTTTCCATGACGCGGCCGGAGCTCGAATCCGAGGGGAATACATCGACCGGCTCCGCGGGCTGCGACGTATCCGCCGGACGCGACGTCAGCACGCCGCGCTCGAGCACCAGGCGCATCGCGTCGTCAATCGGAATGTGGACGGTGCCGGCATTCTTGTCGACCCACCCGTAGCTGTGCAGCTGCTGCTCCTCTTTCACGCGGAAGTCGTACA
>QHWQ01000265.1 GCA_003222635.1 Acidobacteriota bacterium
GCTTGAGGCCGCGCGTCGTCGCGCTGGTGGGCGTGACGGTATTTCGCGCGATGTTCCCGGACCACAAGGGACCGGTCGCCCTCGGCCTGCAGGAGCAGACGCTTGGAGGCGCCGCCGTGTTCGTGCTGCCGAACACGAGCGGACGAAACGCGAACTTCTCCTACGCGGAGATGCTGGCGGCGTTCAAGCGATTAAGACGGCTGTGTAGGGCGCCCCTTCACGGGGCGCCTCCGCGGAAGGCTAATGCACGCGGGGCGCGACGGCCGAGGCCTCTTCGGCGCCGGCGATCGGCGGACGACGGCCGGCGGTCGCGCTCGCCAGCGCGATGAGTGCGCCCGCTGCGGCGGCGTCGACCGGCTTCGAGAAGTAGAAGCCCTGCGCGTGCGGGCAGCGCAGCTTGCGCAGCCGCTCGACCTGCTCGGCGGTCTCGATGCCTTCGACGATGACGCCCTTGCCGAGATTCTGCGCGAGCGAGACGACCGCGGCGAGAACGTTGCTGCCGCTCGGATCCAGCGGATCCTTGGCGAGGAACGAGCGATCGATCTTGACGGTATCGACCGGGAAGCGGTGCAGGTGGCCGAGCGACGAGTAGCCCGTCCCGAAGTCGTCGAGCAGCAGCTGCACGGGCAGCATCTTCAGTTCCTTGATCACGTGCATGGCGGTCGCCGCATCCTCGGCGAGCGCGCTTTCCGTGATCTCCAGCGCCAGCGTGCCGTGCGCGAGCGAGTGCTTGCGCAGCATCTGGCCGACGGCCTCGACGATGCCGGGCTGCATCAGCTGACGCGGCGAGATGTTCACGCTCATCGTCAGCGGCTCGTCGAAGCGGTACTGGCGCTGCCACGTGGCGGCCTGACGGCACGCCTCGCCGAGCACCCAGATGCCGAGCGGGACGATGACGCCCGTTTCCTCCGCGAGCGGGATGAACTCCGAGGGAGGAATCATTTCGCCGCCCGCGCGCTCCCAGCGCAGCAGCGCTTCAAAGCCTGACAGCGCGCCGTTCTTCAGCTCGATGACCGGCTGGTAAACCAGCTTCAGCTCGTCGTTCTCGATGGCGCGGCGCAGCTCGGTCTCGAGGTTCAGGCGCACGACCGCGTGGTCGCGCATGCGCTGCTCGAAGACCACGTGGCACGCCTTGCCGAGCGCCTTCGCGCGGTACATCGCCGTGTCGGCGTCGCGCAGCAGTTCTTCGGGATGCTCGTAGTGCGGCCCGCCCATCGCGATGCCGATGCTCGTCGTCACGAAGATGTCGCGGCCGCTGTCGACCTTCATCGGCTCGCGGAAGAGCGACTGGATGCGCTCGGCGACGAACTCCACGTCGCCGGGCCCGTTGACGCCGTCCAGCAGGATCGTGAACTCGTCGCCGCCGAGCCGCGCCAGCACGTCGCCGGTGCGCAGGCAGGTCGCGAGCTTGTGCGCGACCGCGGTCAGCAGCTGGTCGCCCACGAGGTGGCCAAGGCTGTCGTTCACCAGCTTGAAGCGGTCGACGTCGACGAAGAGGACCGAGTAGCGGTAATCGCCCATGCGCTTGGAGCGTCCGAGCACGCGTCCGAGCTCCTGCATGAACGCCGAGCGGTTCGGGAGATTGGTCAGCGAATCATGACGGGCGGCGTGTTCGAGACGCGCCTGCGCCTCGTGCCGATCCGTGACGTCGGTCTGCGATCCGGCGACGCGCGTGGCCGTGCCGTCCGCGTCGCGCACGGCGATGCCGCGGCACAGCATCCAGCGATACGCGCCGGAGGCGGTCTGAATCCGGTGTTCGTGTTCGAGGTGCGGCGTCTCGCCCGCCAGGTGCGCGCCGAGCGCCGCGCGAAGCCCTTCGACCTCGTCGGGGTGCACGCGGTTCAACCAGTCGAGCAGCGTGTTGCCGACCTCGTCGTCGCTGAGGCCGAGCATCGCCTTCCAGCGCGGCGAGAAGTAGACGCGGTTGCGAACCACGTCCCAGTCCCAGAGACCGTCGTTCGAGCCGGCCGCGGCGAGCGCGTAGCGCTCCTCGCTCTGCTTGAGCAGCTGCAGCGTCTCGCGAAGCTTGCCTTCCGACTGTTGCGCGAACTTCAGTGCCTGCTGCGCCTGGTCGTGCAGCTCGGTGACTTCCTTCGTGTGGCGCTGCTCGTCCTCGAGACGGCCCAGATACACCTTGTAGCTGCGGAACGTCAGGTAGACGGGCGGAATGAGAATGGGGAGGAGCCACTGGCTGGCGCCATTGACGATCGTGGCGCCGACCATCGCGACGGTCGCGCCGACGAAGTAGCTGGGGGCGCACCAGAGAAAGTTGTCGTTCCAGACGCGGACCAGCCGCTGGCCCGAGGTCAGCGCGACCGCGATGGAGACCGATGCCGTGTTGATGAGGTAGTACGCGATGGCCGCGGCGAGCAGAGGCGTCGCAATCTGCGGCCATCCGAGGTTGCCCGCGCCGCCGCCGCTCCAGCCGAAGACGAGGCCGGCGGACTCAATCGTCAGAACGATCGCGGCGATGTTGAAGAGCGTGCGGTAGAACGGATTGCCCTTGCGGACGTTCAGCGTCGACTGCGCCACGGCGCTGGCGGCGGCGACAAACACCGTCTGCTCCGGTCCCAGCAGGAGCAGCGCGGTGAAATCGACGACGTACGACACCGACATCGTCGATGCGCTGCGCGTGAGCGGGAGGCGCACCTTGAGCGCCGACGCGAGGCACGACAGGACGATCAGGGAAATGAAGAGCGCCCACTGGGTGACGTGGACGTGCGTCGCGCAGTAGACGAGCACGACGGCGCCCGCGCCGATGACACTCGCGACATAGAACCGTGCCAGCAGGGGCAGCGTGGCCTCTTTTCTGACGGCGGTCTGCGGCGCTGCCGCTGTGATGGTGTCTTCGGTAACCTGCATGACTGACGTTGCGAAACGTGCGACTTACTGCAGCACCCCGCTCCAGACGCTCTTCGCCTGGAACCAGTCGTGCGACAGGATCGACCACAAGATCTGGTCGAGATACTTACCATCCTTCAACAGCGATCCGCGGAGGACGCCTTCCTGCACCGCGCCGAGCTTGCGCAGCGCGCCATTGCCGCGCGGGTTCTGCATGACCGCGCGCGCCTCCAACCGGTTGACCGCTGTGTGCTGGAAAGCGAAGTCGAGGGTCATTCTCGCACTGGCGAGAAACATCCCCGTGCCCCAGAACGGTGAGCCTACCGCAAATCCCCACTCAGCCACCGAGAATCTCGGGGCGATTGCACGGACCTGCACAAGACCGACCGCATGATCACAACCCTCGGGAACGATTCCGAACGTGAACTGGTTGCCCGCCTCGCGCTCGCGCTGCGTCCACGCGATGAACCGCTCGAAGCCCTGCGGTGTCGTCGGCGGCGGCGAAATGAACTTGGCGACTTCCTTCGCCGAGAGCATCGACAGCAGCGAGAGCGAGTCGGTCTTCACCAGCTCGCGGAGCATCATCTTGCTGCCCTCGAGCACTGGCAGTCCCGTCGTCCAATCCGCATCAACGCCTGCTGCCGGTATCGTCACCGCGGTGGCATCGAAGCGAATCGGCTCGAGGTTCTGAGTCATCCGGGTGGCCATCTCAGTTGCCTGATTCGTTCGCATGGGGGCGCTCACTTCCCACCCCCGTTGTAGCTCTCGCCCCAGACGATGTTCTCGCCCCAGACGATGTTTTCACCCCAGACGATGTTCTCGCCCCAGACGATGTTCTCGCCCCAGACGATGTTCTCGCCCCAGATGATGTTCTCGCCCCAGACGATGTTGTTGCCCCACACGAGGTTCTGGGCCCACGGGATCTGGACGCCGTCATACGTGCTCGACGGCACGACCGCCGTGGTCAGCCAGGGGGAGCCAACGGGAACACTCGTATCGACCGACTGCGCGAGCGCCATCACGCCCTGGCCGTTGACGCGGCCCGCACCCTGCGAGAGGCGGTCGTAGTCCGCGCCCGTCGCGTCGTGCATCGGGATCGCGGTGTATTCCATGAAGGCCTTGATGGCGTTCGCCGTCAGATCAGGCGCCGTCGGCACCAGACGCGCTTCGCGATTCGCTTCCAGCACCAGCGCGACGAGACCCGATTCGACGCCCGCCGCCATGCTCGTGCCGCTCAGCGCGATGTAGTTGCCATCGGCCGACAGCAGCGAGGGATAGTGCGTGACGAGGAAGCTACCGGGCGCGGCCGGCGCCAGGAGCATCTGGCCGGGGACCGCGACGTCCGGCTTGGCGTAGCCATCGATCCACGACGGCCCGCGCGAGCTGTAGTTGGCGACGAGGTCGTCAGTCGGATCGAGCGTTCCCATCGGCTTCGCCGACGCGACCGTAATCGCGTTCGGCGCGTTGCCGGGCGAGAGGATGCCCGCGTAGCCGATCTGGCCCGTCGTCGCATTCACGCCCACATTGCCCGCAGAGACGACGACGATGATGCCGGCCTGCGTCGCGGCCTGCACCGCCTGCACGAGAGGGTCGGTCGTCGCCGACTCGAGCGGCGGATGACCGAGCGACATGTTGATGACGTCGATGCCGAGCGCCGCCTTGTTCGCGATCGCGAACTCGACCGCAGCGAGAACGTCGCTCGTCGAGCCGCTGCCCGAGTCGTCGAGGACGCGCAGGCCAATCAGGTGCGCATCCGGCGCCACGCCTTCGTACTGGCCGTTCGACATGAGCCCGCTGCCGGCTGCGAGACCGGCCACATGCGTGCCGTGCCCGTAGCCGTCAACGGGTGTCGTCGGCACACCACCCTGTCCGTTCGTGAAGTCGTAGAACGCGGTGATCCTGTCCGCGAGGTCGGCTACCGGCGCGATGCCCGAGTCGATGACGGCGATGCCGACGCCCGCGCCGCGGTGCGCGTCGTTGGCGACGCCGAGCAGCGCGCGCAGCTCGTTGCCGTTGAACGTCGACCCGTCACCCGTGATCAGCGAATTGGCGCCGACCGTCTGATTGCCGTAGCTCTTGCCCTTGCCGAGCGATGTGAAGGTTCGGCCCTCGGTGAACTCGGAGTTGGCCAGCGGGGCCGCGGTGACCGGCGCGTCGAGCGAGAGCGAGTCGACGCCGTCGAGGGTCTCGAGCCACTTGAGATCCCTCCTCGAGAGTTCCACCGCCATGCGACCGATACGCGCATGATTCCTGCGAATGCTGACGCCGCGGCTGCGCAGCGCCTTGAGAACCGCTGCCGAATTGCGGCCTGGCTGCACGATCACGCGGAGCTTCTGCGTGGACTGCCCACCACCCTGGTCGAGGTCCGCGATCTGGCGGTCGACGCGCGCGTGGCGACTTTCAGCGCTCGCGGCCGAGGGCACTGACGCCGCAACCATCGCGGCGATGACGGCCCATGTACGGACCCTAACTACACTCATGACGGGCGACCGATGAGCAACATCGGATCCAGTAACTCGGCAATAGAATTTTTCGTGCTAAGTCTTTAAAAATGAGTTGTTTATGCACGATATACCAGGTTGTGCGCGATCCGCCAGTGCTCCGAATCGGAACACCCCCCTCTGCCCTGATGCAGAGCTTATCGGCACATCTCCCGGTTAAGATATTGGCCTCTTGCGGGTTACCGTCACAGTTCCGGAATGGAACACGCTTGCGTGAAGACGGTACACAAACCGACCGACCAATTACGACTTCAACCGACAATTCACGACAGATCGGTGCGGTCGGGACGAGCCGCGCGACCTCCGATTCATATGTTGTCGTCAGCGATCTGGCGACACGCAGATCGATGAAGACGACCGCGCGAAGCGGGAGCATAATGCGCGCGAACGCGATGCAGTCCCACCTCATTTCGCGCAGAGACCTGCTGAAGTCGGGTGCGCTCGTCGTCGGCTTCAACGTGTTCAAGCCGTTCACGCGCGTGCTCGCGCAAGGGCTCCAGGGCGGAACACCGATCTCGAACGCCGGAGGGCTTGCGCCGGATCAACTCGACTCGTGGCTGGCGATCGCCCCTGACGGCAGCGTCAGCGTCTTCACGAGCAAGGTCGATCTCGGAACCGGGACCGGTACGGCGCTCGGCCAGATCGTCGCCGACGAACTCGACATCCCCGTCCTGAAGATCCGGATGGAGATCGGCGACACGACGAAGACCGTCGATCAGGGCCGCACGTCGGCGAGCCGGACGCTCGAGCGCGCGGGCCCGCAGCTGCGGCAGGCCGCGGCCGCGGCGCGGCAGGAATTGCTGACGCGTGCAGCCGCGCAGCTTGGAGCGCCGGCGAATCAACTGACGGTCACCGACGGCGTTGTCAGCGTTGCGGGCAATCCGGCGAAGAGCGTTTCGTATGCGGCGCTCGTCGGGGGCCGACGCTTCGACACGAAGATCCAGTCAAAGGGCGAGCAGTGGGATCTCGATCTTGCCGCGGACGTGAAGCCGAAGGATCCGAAGGATTACAAGGTCGTCGGCACCTCCATCGCGCGTTTCGATCTGCCGCCGAAGTTCACGGGTCAGTTCCTGTACTCGCACGATGTGCGCGTCCCCGGCATGCTGCACGGCCGCGTGGTTCGTCCGCCGGTGGTCAACTCGAAGCCCGTCTCGGTCGATGAATCGTCAATCCGGGGCATCCCCGGAATCGTGCAGGTCGTGCAGAAAGGGAACTTCGTCGGCGTCGTCGCGCAAACGGAATGGGCCGCCATTCGCGCCGCGCGCGCATTGAAGATCAGCTGGTCGCAACCGCCGACGCAGTTTCCGGCAGGACCCGACGCCATCTACGACTACCTGCAGACGACCAGGCCCGTGGCCGAGCGCGTCGCGACCAACACCGGCAATGCGGCAGCCGCGTTCGGCGCGGCCTCGAAAGCGTTCGACGCCACGTATCGATGGCCCTTCCAGATGCACGGCATGATCGGCCCGTCGTGCGCGGTCGCCGACGTGCAGGGCAACAAGGCGACCGTCTGGTCCGGCTCGCAGGCGCCGTTCATCACCCGCAACGGCATCGCACGTTTGCTCGGCATCCGCGAACAGGACGTCCACTTCATCTACTGCGAAGGCTCGGGCTGCTTCGGCCGTCTCGAACCGGACGATGCGCCTGAAGACGCCGCGTTGATGTCGCAGGTGGTGGGAAAACCTGTGCGCGTGCAGTGGATGCGCGAGGACGAACACGGATGGGAGCCGAAAGGACCGCCGCAGATCATCACGATCCGCTCCGGCCTCGACGCGCAGGGCAGCGTGACGACCTGGGATTACGTCGAGCAGACGGTGCCGTGGACGGATGCGCGGCTGACGCCGATGCTCGCGTCACGCCAGACAGGCATCAAGCCGGACGAAAACGGCGTCGCCCTCGGCGGCGCCGATGGCGCGCCGTATGTGTTCACCAACCGCAAGTCGACGGTGGCGACCATTCCGTGGGTGATGACGCCGAATCCGCTGCGCACGGGCAACCTGCGCGCGCCCTACTCGCAGGCGCGCTGCTTCGCCGCCGAAGCGCAGATGGACGACATGGCGGCGGCCGCCGGCATCGATCCGGTCGACTTCCGCCTGCGCTATCTCACGGGTGCGACCAATCAACGCGTCGCGGCGGTGTTGCGCGCCGTGGCGCAACGAGCTGGATGGCAGCCGCGCCGATCTCGACCTGCGGCGAGAGGCAACGTTCTCACCGGACGCGGCGTCGCGATCTCCGGAATGGCGGGAACCGTCGTCGCGCAAATCGCGGACATCGAGCTCGATAAATCCACCGGCAGGGTGATCGTCAGGAAGGTGACCGTCGCGCACGACTGCGGAATCATCGTCAACCCGGACGGGCTGAAGAATCAGATCGAAGGCAACGTCATCCAGGGGTCGAGCCGCGCGCTGATGGAGGAAGTCGACTTCGATGCGGCGGGCGTCCGCAATCTGAACTGGAACACGTATCCGATCATCCGGTTCCGCGAGGTGCCCGAGGTCGACATCGTCCTCATCGATCAGCGGACGATGCAGCCGCTCGGCGGCGGCGAGGCTGCGTCGATTGCGACGGGCGCTGCCATCGGCAACGCCATCTTCGATGCGGCCGGCGTGCGGCTGCGGCAGGTGCCGTTTACGCCGGACCGGGTCCGGCGCGAAGTGGAAAAGTTGAAAAGTGGAAAAGTTTAAAAGTATGCAGCGGCGTGAATTCCTCGCAGGTCTTGCGGCGATCGGCGCCACCGCGCTGGTTCCAGACACTCTGAACGGCGCCCAGACGCGTCCCGCGACTGCACCTCGATCATGTCGACGAGCGAACCGAGCGTCTACTTCGGCGACGCGGCGGCCGCGCGTGCGCTCGCGCGCGAGTGCAACGAGTACTTCGCGAAGCTCGTGTCGGATCACGCGGGCCGGTTCGGGATGTTCGCGACGCTGCCGCTGCCCGACGTGGACGGCGCCCTCAAGGAAATCGCCTACGCCTTCGACTCCCTCAAAGCGGACGGCGTCTGCTTCATGAGCAGCTACGAGGGGAAGTATCTCGGCGATCCGGCGTTCGCGCCGGTGATGGACGAACTGAACCGGCGGAAGGCGGTCGCGTACACGCATCCGTTCCGCGGCGGCATGATCAACATGCTGCCGGACGGCCGCGCGATGGGCATCACGCTCTCCACCGAGACGACGCTGACCATCCAGAGCATTCTCTACACCAACACCGCCACGCGCTGTCCCGATATCAAGTTCATCTGGTCGCACGGCGGCGGCACCGCGCCATACATCACGAGCCGGCTCGGCGCAGCGATCGGCCCCGACGGCAAGCCGAACGCGAACCTCGCCGCGCTGCAGAAGTTCTATTACGACACGGCGCAGGCGTTCAACCCGTACACGCTCGCGACGTTCACCAAAGTCGTGCCGAACTCGCACATCCTCTTCGGCACCGACTATCCATTCGCCCAGGCAGCAACGGTGGCGAAGGGCCTCGCCGACTATTCATTCACGCCGGCGGAGCTGCGTGCCATCGAGCGCGACAACGCGCTCGCGTTATTCCCGCGGTTGAAGGCAGGGTCCGCCTAAAGGCGGACCCTGCCGCAACCGCAGGTCGATAGTGTCCGGCTTCAGCCGGACCAAGTGGAGGGTTTCATATGTGGCGACCGGTTTCCCTCGCGGCACTGTTTCTCGCACTGATCTCCCTGGCCGTCCCCGCGGCGGCCCAGACCACCAACGGCGTCATCTCCGGCATCGTCAGCGATGCGCAGGGAGGCGTGCTGCCGGGCGTGTCCGTGACGGGACGCAACATCGAAACGGGCATCACCAGGACGGTGGTCACCGAATCCGATGGACGCTATCGCCTCGCGGCGCTGCCGCCGGGACGCTATGAAATGCGCGCGGAGCTGCAGGGATTCGGCGCCGCCAACATTCCCGACATGACGCTGTTAACCGGCACCGAGCTGACCCGCAACATCACGATGCAGGTGCAGGGACTCAACGAGTCCGTGACCGTGACCGGCGAGGCGCCGATCGTCGAGGTCACCAGGAGCGAAGTCTCCGGCGTCATCACGCAGGACCAGATGCAGAACCTGCCGCTTGCCACACGGCAGCCGATGGACCTCGCGCTGCTGATGCCCGGCACGAGCCAGGACGCGGTGCGCGCGCGCAAGGCGAACTCGAACATCGGCGCCGGCGCGTTCACCAACGGATCCGCGCTGCTCGTCGATGGTGTGTGGAACAAAGAAGGGAACACCGGCGAACCGCGTCAGGACTTCCCGCAGTCGTCGATTCAGGAGTTCAAGGTGTACCTGAGCCAGTCGCCGGCCGAATACGGATGGACCGCCGGCGGCGCCGTGTCGATGGCGACCAAGAGCGGCACGAACCAGTTGCACGGCGAGGGCTTCGAGTTCTATCGCAACAAGGCGTTGAACACGATCGATCCGTTCGCGAAGGCGGCGGGCCAGCAGAAGCCGAACTACAGTCGTCATCAGTTCGGCGGTGCGATTGGCGGCCCGGTGATCAAGGACAAGATTCACTTCTTCCAGGCCGCCGAGCGCCTCAAGGCCAATCTGTACGACAACGTCGTCGTCAGGTTGCCGCAGTTCTACGGAAACCTGAACGGCGTGTTTCCGAGCCCCGAGTACAACAACATGACCTTTTCGCGCGGCGACTGGCAGATCAGCCAGAAACAGAATCTGTTCGTGCGCTACGCGTGGCAGGTCTCGGACTTCACGTGTGAAGGCTGCGCGGCATCCTCCCCGAACCCGTGGTTCTCGGGGGGCGGCGGCATCAAGCAGCATCGCTACGCGTTGGCGGGCGCGCACACGTGGGTGCTGTCGCCGAAAATCCTCAACGAAGTGCGCGGCCAGTGGACGAACTATCTGTTCCGCGCGCACGTGCCGGGCGTGACGCCGCTCAAGCCGCTCTTCACCGAGGATCCGCGGCGCACGGCGAACCTGACGCAGATCTTCAATTTCCCGAGCCTGTCCTGGGGCGCGAATACCAATCAGTACGGTGATTTGAACTCGCGTCAGCTGCGCGACGACCTGTCGATCACGACGGGACAGCATGCGTGGAAGTTCGGCGTCGGCGCGCAGAGCCTGCCCATCCGCCAGTCGATCCGCACGTCGAACGGCACATGGACGCTCAACCAGGATCAGCCGTTCAATCCGTCCAACCTCTCTTCGTTCACGCCGATCCCGGGTTCGGTGACGCAGTTCACGGCGGCGCTGCTCAACGTCGGCCTCTGGGCGCCGAACGTGCTGTGGGACACCTACGTCGAGGATGAATGGAAGCCGGCCGCGGGCCTGACGCTGAACCTCGGGCTGCGGTACGAATACGAGGCCAAGGTGTTCGATCAAGGGCGCGATCTCAACGACAAGACGATCTTTCCGACGACGGGCACGTCGACGAGCCTCGCGCCGCTCGTAGATTTCTCCAATCGCGGCGACAAGAACAACTTCGGTCCCCGCGCGGGTCTCGCGTGGGATCTGAAGAACGACGGCAAGACCGTGGTCCGCGCCGGTTATGGCCTCTACTACAACCCGATGAACACGCAGTCGGAGCTGTCGGAGATTCAGAACTACCGGCAACTGAACGCGGTCATTGCCAACCCGCCCTATCCCGACCCGTACGGCGGCCGCGATCCGATCTCGTTCGTCTCGAGCGGCGTGCAGAACATCGCGGTTGAAGCGAACGACCTCGAGAACCTGCAATCGGCTGCCTACACCGGCGGCGTGTCGCGTCAGCTGGGCGCCGCGCTCGCCATCCATGTGGACGGCGTCTACAACAAGATGACGAAGGTACCGATGGCGATCGACATCAACCCGCGCAGCGGCGGCACGACCGGCGTGCGTCCGCTCCCTCAGTTCGGACGCGTCCTGCAGACGCAGTCGATCGGCTGGACGAACTACAAGGCGCTGCTGCTGCGGCTGGAGAAGCGGCTCGATCACAACTACATGTACACGGTGTCGTACACGCTCGCGAGCACCGAGGGGAACGTGAGCAGTTCGAGCTTCCTCTCGACGGTCACCGACTCCGCGCACATCGCCTACGACGAGGGCCCCAACAACAGCGACCGCCGTCATGCGCTCGTGGCGAGCGGCTCGGTGCTGCTGCCGTACGAGATCAACCTCGGCGCCGTCTTCACCGCTCGTTCGACGATGCCGTTCAGCGCGATCGCGGGACAGGACCTGAATGGCGACGCCAACATCACCGACTACGTGCTGGGCACGACGCGCAACGTGTTCAACCGCGGCGGCCAGGCTGCGGCGCTTGCGGCGGTGAACGCGTATCGCGCCAGCCGCAACCTGGCGGCGATTCCGGAATCGCAGATCAGCACGAACGAGTTCTACGGCGTCGATCTGCGGGCGAGCAAATCGCTGCGCCTCAGCGCGACGCAGCGAGTCGAGCTGATCGCGCAGGTGTTCAACCTGCTGAACCGGACGAACCTGCTGGCGACCTGGACGACCAACGCGTTGTCCTCATCGTTCGGCTCGATCACGTCGGCCGCGAACAAGCGGCAGGCGGAGCTCGCCATTCGATTCGTGTTCTGAGGTTGCGACAACCATGAAGCGGAGCGCCATCCTCGTCTGTGTCGTTCTGGCTGCAGGTGCGGCGGCGCAAGCGCAAAACAAGGCGCTGCTCGCGCCGACGGGGACGCTCCGCTCCTCCTTCATTGCGACCAATCCCGTGCAGGGTCGCGTCGATGCGAAGACCGGCGAGGCGACAGGGCCTGCCGCGGACCTGACGCGCGAGCTCGCGCGCAGGATGGGCGTGCCCTCCGTCGTGATGCCGCTGCCCGATGCGGGCGCGGTGCTCGAGAGTGTCAAGAGCGGGAAAGTCGACATCGGGTTCCTGGCGGTCGAGACCGAGCGCGCGACGCAGGTCGATTTTTCCGATGCGTACTCGAGCTCCGGCGCGGCATACGCCGTTCCCGCGAAGTCGGCGTTTCAGAAATCCGCGGACGTCGATCGCGCCGGCGTGACGATCGGCGCGATCACCGGCCAGGCGCCCGAGGTCTACGTACGCGAGCACGTGAAGAACGCGAACGTGCAGTCGCTGCCCTCTGTTCCGCCGAACACGGAGATGGGACGAATGCTGCTCGACGGCAAGGTGCAGGCGTTTGCCGCCAACCGCACGCGGATGGAAGAGCTCGTGCGCGACGTCCCGGGTCTGCGTGTGCTGCCCGACGACTATATGACCACCCTGCAGGCGATCGTCGTCGCGAAGGGGAAAGCGGCCGAGCTCGCCGAGGTCAATCGGTTCCTCGCCGACGTAGGAAATCGGGTTTCGTCCAGAGCTCACTCGATCGCGCGAAGGTCGCGGGCGTGAAGGTCGCGCCGGAGCCGGCCCGATAACGCTGGCCGCAACCGTGCACGTCCTCATGACGTGCTGCGACGCGTCGTCATTCTCGGGCTCATCCTTGGCGCCCTCGCTGGCGCGGCGGGGTACATCGGTCGCACGCCGCACGACCGCTACGCGCTGACGCTGCGCATCTTCCACCCGTCAGCGGTATCAGGCTGGAACGCGTCAGCGGTCATGCGCGACGTTCACCTGCGCCGCGGCCAGAAATATGTTGCAGCGGTTCCCGCCGGCGGGCACGTGTTTCTGGATCTGTTCCGTAAGAGTGAGACGTCGAACACACATGTCGCCAGTGCGCCTGCCGATGGCACGCCGCTCGAAGTCGAAACTCCGGCTGATGGCGATTACCTGCTGCGCGTGCACCCGGCGCTCGACAACACCAGCGCCGTCGACGTGTCGCAACACGTCGAGCCGAGTCTCGCGCTTCCCGTCGAAGGGGCAAAGTCATCGAGCATTCAGAGCGGCTTCGGTGCTCCGCGCGACGCGGGCGCGCGCAAGCATCAGGGTGTGGACATCTTCGCCGCGCGTGGCACGCCGGTCCTTGCCGCGGCCGACGGTCTCGTCACCTCCGTCGGCGTCAACGGGCTTGGTGGCAACGTTGTGTGGCAGTTCCGTCCGATGCGCGGCGAGTCGCTGTACTACGCGCACCTCGACACGCAGCTCGTCAAAGCGGGGTCATACGTGAGGCGCGGCGATGTACTCGGAACGGTGGGGAATACGGGCAACGCGCGCGGCGGTCCCACGCACCTGCACTTCGGCATCTATGCGCGAGGCGGCGCGGTCGATCCGGTCCCCTATCTCGTCTCACTCGCGCCGGCGAAAAAGCCCCTCATAAATCACAGGCACCCGGCTCGCCGCTAGGGCGCCCGGTCGCGGTCTGTTCAGCTCGCGAACGGGAACCGCGGCGTCGCGGATGAATCCGGCCTCTTCCAGTTCCGACACGAGCTGCTGCTCGGTCAGAAAGCACTGCGGCTCGCCGGAGAACTGCGTGAAGACGAAGGATTCGCCCTCGACCGGCTGCGCATCGGCAGGCAGCGTGTTTCGCGAGAACGTGAAGACGAAGAGGGCGGCGTGGTGCGCGGCCGCGCACCACGCTTCGCGCACCGCCTGACGGAACTCGGCGCCGGACCGCGCGAGATTCCAGATGCCGTGCGCGATGACGAGATCGGCTGATCGATCGGCGACGGGAAGATGATCCATCGCCGCGAGCGCCAGGCGCGGCGGATTCTCGCCACCGAGCTCGCGTGCGACGCGATCGCGCGCCGCCTGCAGCATCGGCAGCGACAGATCGAGGCCGACGACGCGCCATCCCTGCGCGGCGAGCGGCACCGCGTTGCGGGCGGCGCCGCATCCGACGTCGAGCGCGCGCCGGCGCGGCGCGCGCATCAACTCGTCGCTGGCAATCTGGAGGAGCGTGGCGTTTGGCGGCGACGCCACGAAGCCGGCAACGGTGTCTGGCTTACTCCAGGGCGAGGCCGCCAGCGGATCGGTCGTCACCCTCGGCCGCCTCCCCCGTCTCTTCGTCGTCACAATCCTGCACCCGCGATGACGACAAGGCTGTTGGTTTGGATGTCCTGTCGCTCTGCCGCCCCATCCTCAGCCCTTGACGTAGGAGAGCTTGGCGGCCACGCGGCCGCCCCGCACCGTGAACACGTCGACGCCGCGAATATGCCACGGCTGCCCGTCGCGCAGCTTCCGGTAAATCCAGCGGACGACCGCGCGGTTGTCGCAGACGATGATGTCTTCGGCATCGAAGGCGGCGTCCGCATTCTTCGCAAACCAGCCGCGCCAGAAGTCGAGCACGGCCGCTTTACCCTCGATGCGCGTCCCGTCCGGTGGGGGAGAGGTGTTTTCGAAGACGGTGTCGTCGGTCAGCAGCTGCGCGAGCGCGTTCACGTCGTGATTGTTGAACGCTTCGTTGAAGCGCTCGATGACGGTCCGCGTCGATTCGGCGGCGCCCGGGCTGCTACTCATCACGGTACGAGCGCACCTTGTCGCGCAGCACCGCGGCGAGACGCGGCTCCTGCTCGACGAGATTGTGCGTCTCGCCCCCGTCGTGAATCAGATCGTACAGTTCTTCCTTGCCGTAGTCCGGCGTCGAGATGAACTTGTACAGGTCGCCGCCGTCGCGATAGATCACCGCGAAGCGGTTCGGCAGGAAGTACGTCTGGTGATACGTGAATCGCGTCGGCGTGCGCGTCAGCAGCGATTGTCCTTCCCACGACGCCGGGATCGGCAGCCCCAGGCGATCGAGAATCGTCGGCGCAATGTCCACCTGCGTGGCGAATGACAGATCCTGATACTTCGCCCGGGACACGTCATAGATCAGCATCGGGATGCGGATGTCCTCATTATAGAGATGCCATCCGTGCGCCCAGTGCCGTTCGCCAAGTCCCTCGCCGTGGTCGCC
>QHWQ01000266.1 GCA_003222635.1 Acidobacteriota bacterium
GTTCTTTCCGCGCAAACGTCGCCGCTGTCCAATGACGCGCGGGCGCAGTTCCATGGCCCGTACAGCCAGCCTGAAGAGGCCTTCCGCCTGATCGGCAACATCTACTACGTCGGCGCGAAGAACATAGCCTCGTATCTGATCGTCACGCCGCAGGGGAACGTGCTGATCGACACGGGCACGACGGAGATGACCTCGGTCATCAAGGCGAACGTCGAGAAGCTCGGGTTCAAGCTGCGCGACATCAAGATCATGCTCTCGAGCCACGCGCACTTCGATCACGTTGGCGGCCACGCGGCGATGAAGGCGCTGACTGGCGCGAAGGTGATGGCCATCAAACAGGATGCGGACGCGCTTCAGGCGGGGAAGGATCTGTCGCCGCTCGGCGACGAAGGCTGGGCGCCGGTGAAGGTCGATCGTGTACTGAAGGATGGCGACACGGTGAAGCTGGGCGGCACGACGCTGCGCGCGGTGTGGGCGCCGGGTCACACGCCCGGTTGCACGGTGTGGACGACGGATGTGACCGACGGCGGAAAGAACTACAACGTGGCGATCTTCGGATGCGGCGGACCGAACGGCGGCGTGAAGCTCGTCGGCAATCAGCAGTTCCCGACGCTGGTCGCCGACACGATGGGAACCTTCCGCAAGCTGAAGATGCTCACGCCCGACATCTACGTGACCGGCCACCCGCAGATGCTCTTCGCCGGAAAGATCGAGCGGATGAAGAACAACGAGCGGCCGCATCCGCTGCTCGATCCCGGCGCGCGGGCGTGGACGAAGATGCTCGACGATGCGCAGGCGGCGTTCGAGAAGCGCGTGGCAGCCGAGCGCGCTCAAAGCTCGAGTCGATAACGATTAGAACCGCGAAGAACGCGAAGTTCACGAAGAGACAAACTTCGCGTCCTTCGCGTCCTTCGTGGTTTTGAAAGGAGGCTGACGTGGCGATCAACACCGGAAGAGTCGTCGCCGGCGGTCTGGTGGCGGGCGTCGTGGCCAACGCCGTCGACTTCGTGACCAACAATTACGTGCTCGCCGCCGACTGGCAGGCGTGGGCGGCGTCGCACAACATCGATCAGGCGGCGCTGACGAGCGGCGGCGTCATCGCCACCTGGACCGCCGTCGATTTCGTCATCGGCATCCTCGCGGTGTGGACGTACGCGGCGATGCGTCCGCGCTTCGGCGCCGGCGTCCAGACTGCCTTCTGCGCAGGCCTCGTGATCTATCTCGTGCCGACCGTCGTCACGTTCGGCTTCACCCAGATGGGGATGCTGACGATGGCGATGTTCATCAAGGGATCGTTAGGGTCGATCGTGTCGGTGTTCGGCGCGACGATTGTCGGCGCAGCGATGTACAAGGAGGAAGGCAGTCGGGCTCCGGCGTACGCGAAATGAACCGGCGAGGTCGGGCAGACCGAAGAACGTCCCGGCGCCCGTCTTGTCACGCCGTAGCGGCGCTCGTCAGTGCTTCGATGATTTCATCGAGCCATGCTGTTGGCTGCGTGCGCTGCGCTCGGGCCTCCCGAATGAGGCGCAGATTGTTCGCCGTCGTTTCCGGTTCCCACACTTCGCGCACATGCGTGAGCGCGTCTCCGAGCGTACGGTGTGCCTCCGTCTCGTTCGAGGCGAGAACTGCAAGCTCGAGTAACGTCGCGTAGTCCCAGTAATCGGATGCGGCCGATCGAAACCGCTGCTGAACAGCGAACCGCACGACCGGAAGAAGCTCGTCTCGGCGCTTCAGCGACTCGGGGTCTCCCTTGATGTCGAGCAGTGTCACCGCATTGACGCCGGGATAGGCGTCGCGTCAGTCGCGCTCGACGCCGGAGACGTAGGCGGCAATCGCCTGATCGAGGCGGCTCTGCTGCGTCCATCGATCGTTGGCTTTCCGCGCTTCCATCCACAGGTCCTTGTAGATCCGGCCGATGAGACCGTAGGTTTCCGAGGTGCCTTGTTCTTTGGCGACCTGTTCCAGCACGTCCAGCGCTTCGGCGCGGCGTCCCAGGCGGTTCAGCGCAAAGCCAAGCTGTTCACGCACCATCACGGCGCGCTGCAGCGGCGCCGGCATCTTCACATGGAGCGCGACCATCTGCTCGTACGCCTTCACGGCACGGTAGGACAGGAAAAGATCCACCAGCACGCCCGCTTCCACGACGTCGAAGGAGGGAAGTTGGAATTCGACGTTGGCCACGGCCTGCGCAGTGTTCGTCCGACGCGCCTCGGCAAGTTTTTGTTTGATCGACGAGGAGTAGCGCTGGCGCTCGCGAAAGGCGTCCGTCTTCAAATGGGCCAGATCGGGGACCGGGTAATCCGTCAGAAGCTGAAACAGCGGGCTGTCGACGCTCGCCGGGCTCGTGGCGCGCAGGTCCTTGAGCCGGGTCGCAATTGCGCCGCGCAGCTTCGCCGCCGCATCGGGATCGAGCCGGTTGTCGTTCGACAGCTGGTACGGCAGCGCGCGGAGGTAGTTCAGATCGAAAGGCGGCGGCCGGCGCTCGTCGAACACCGACAACGTGGTTGCCGGCCGCACGGCGTGCCGTACTCCGAGCTCGTAGAAGACATTCGCGTTGGCGGTGGTGAGATCCGCGACCGCGAAATCGCACAGCAGCAGCCGCTCGAACATCACCTTGTGAATGATGCCGCCAGTTCGTTCCTCGTCCGCGCGAAGCGGTTCCATGCCGGCGTCTTCGATGCCTGGCCGCAGCCCTTGTTCGTAAATGGAATCGAAATCGATGTCGGAACCACCGGCAGGGTCCTTCTTCGTGCCGAACGGCATGAGCACGAAGCACAGTGGTCGGTCGTCCATGATCTCCCCGTCGGGATGAGAGCGACATCCTAACAGACAGATAGGGATTCCACTAGCGTGCGGGTGGGGTATTTCCCGCGAGCTGCTGCTCGATCTGCGGCAGCGCGTCGAGCACGACGTCGCCGACAATCTGCAGGCTGCGCGCGCTGACGTGATCGAGGTCGTCCTGCGCGGTATGCCACTGCGGATAGTCCAGATCGATGATGTCGATCGACGGGACGCCGGCTTCGACAAACGGCAGGTGATCGTCTTCGACGGTGAAGTCCTGCGGGATGAACGTCGAGCTGTAGCCGAGACGCGCGGCCGAACCCCAGACGATCGTGTTCAGCCAGCGAGCCGAATTGGTATCGGGCCGGATATCCAGATCGCGATCGCCGATCATGTCGAGCAGGATGAGCGTCTTCAGGCGGCCAAGCGTCCCCGCCTGCTGCGCCGCCTTCACGTAGTACTTGCTCCCGTAGGTGTTGTCCGGGTCCCGCCACTCCCGGTTGACGGCTTCCTCACCATCGAGGAACAGCAGCTCGATCGTGTACTCGTTGCGGCGATTGGTGAGCACGCGCGCCAGCTCCAGCGTCGCCGCAGTGGACGAAGCCGCATCGCTCGCGCCGAGGAACTTGAACTCGGCAAATCGCTTCGTGTCGTAATGCGTCGCGATGCCGATGCGATCCGGCCGCCGCCCGGGGATCGTGCCGATGATGTTCGTCATGCGGATGATGCCGGCCGGCGTCATCGCATCGAACGTCTGTTCGCGATAGGGAACGTCAATCGCCTTGAGCTGTGATTCGATGTACTGGCGCGTCTGCGCGAGGGCAGGAGAGCCCGCAGGACGGGGCCCGAACGCGACCTGACGTTGTAAATCAATCCAAGCTCTCGAGGAGTCGAACTTCAGAGGTGCGACGGGTGCAACAGGTGCAACAGGTGCAACAGGTGCTTGGTTCTTCGCATCCGCGCTGCATGCAACAAAGAAAAGCGTCGCGACCACCAGCACCGTTTGCACCAATTGCACCCCTCGCACCTATCGCACCAGCCGCTAGCCCCGCTTGTTGAGAGGAACGTAATCGCGCCGCTGCGGACCAACGTAGAGCTGCCGCGGACGCGTGATCTTCTGATCCGGATCCAGCAGCATCTCTTCCCACTGCGCAATCCAGCCCGACGTCCGCGGAATCGCAAACAGCACCGGGAACATCGTCACCGGGAAGCCCATCGCCTGGTAGATCAGACCCGAGTAAAAGTCCACGTTCGGATACAGCTTGCGGCTGATGAAGTAGTCGTCCTCGAGCGCGATGCGTTCGAGCTCCAGCGCGATGTCGAGCAGCGGGTTCTTGCCCGTGACGTCGAACACCTGGTCGGCGGTTCTCTTGACGATCTTGGCGCGCGGGTCGTACGACTTGTAGACGCGGTGGCCGAATCCCATCAGGCGGCCTTCGCCCGCTTTCACCCGCTTGATGAACCCCGGGATGCTGTTGATCGAGCCGATCTCCTGCAGCATGCGCAGCACCGCTTCGTTGGCGCCGCCGTGCAGCGGACCGTAGAGCGCCGCCGCCGCGCCCGCCATCGCCGAATACGGATCGACGTGCGAGCTGCCGATGCCGCGCATGGCGCTCGTGCTGCAGTTCTGCTCGTGGTCAGCGTGCAGGATGAAGAGGATGTCGAGCGCGCGCTCGAGCACCGGGCTCACCTTGTATTTGAGCTCGGTCCGCTTGAACAGCATGTTCAGGAAGTTGCCCGTGAAGCTCAGCTCATCGTCCGGATACACGTACGGCCGGCCGATGCTGTGGCGATAGGCATACGCGGCAATCGTCGGCACCTTGGCGATGAGGCGGTGCACCTGCTTGCGGCGCGACGCCTCCTCGAAGATCTGCTTGGCGTCGGGATAGAAGGTCGAGAACGCGCCGACGGTGCTCAGGAAGACGCCCATCGGGTGCGCGTCGTACTGGAAGCCTTCCATCAGCTTCTTGATGTTCTCGTGCAGCAGCCAGTGCGCCTTGATGTCCTCGGTCCACTGGTCGAGCTGCTCGCGCGTCGGCAGCTCGCCGAAGAGCAGCAGATACGCCACCTCGAGGTAGTTCGAGCTCTCTGCCAGCTGCTCGATCGGATAGCCGCGATACTCGAGGATCCCCTTGTCGCCGTCGATATAGGTAATAGTGCTGCGGCACGACGCAGTGTTCATGAACGCCGGATCGTAGGTGACGAGTCCGAAGTCGTCCGCCGATGTCTTGATCTGCTTCAGGTCCATGGCGCGAATCGAGCCGTCCTTGATCGGCAGCTCGTACTGTTTGCCGGTGCGGTTGTCGACGACGGTGAGCGTGTCCTTCATCGTGGCCGCGGATGTCGAGGCCGCCGCGTTCCTGTCAGTTGTGACGCTATTCGCCATGGTTTTGATCCTGGTTCTCATCGTCGGGCGACGGTACCGGCTCACCCGGCGCGCGATAGCCCCCGTCGGCCCATCGCGCCAGGTCTTCGTTGCGGCATCGTTCGCTGCAGAATGGACGCCACCGCGGGTCCACCGGGCGTGTGCGGCACAGGACGCACAACGGGGCGTCGCCCATCCGGTCAATGATAATTCAGGTCGGTTGGTAGTTGGTGGTTGGTAGTTGGTAGTTCGGGTTCCAACAACCACAAACCACTAACCACCAACCGGATCAGACGGGAGGATTCGGCGCGTGATGACGCACATCGAGCGCCGACACCATGAAGATCACGTCTTCCGCGATGTTGGTGGCGTGGTCGCCGATCCGCTCCAGATGACGTGAGATCAGAATGAGATCGAGCGCGGGCTCGACCGTCGTCGGGTCGTCGAGCATGTAGCCGAGAAGCTCGCGGAAAATCTGCGTTTTCAGCCCGTCCAGCCGATCGTCTTCGTTGAGGACCTGATGCGCCAGAATCGTATCGCGCCGCACGTACGAATCGAGTGCGTCGTGGAGCATCGTCTGCGCGATGTCGCCCATCTGCGGGATGTCGATCAGCTTCTTGACCGGCGGATGGGTGGCGTAGCGGCGCGCCGCCTCGGCGATGTTGACCGCCAGGTCGCCGACACGCTCGAGGTCGGTGTTGATCTTCACCGCGGCGACAATCGCGCGGAGATCGGTGGCCATCGGCTGATGCAGCGCGAGCAACTTGAAGCAGCGGTTGTCGATTTCCACATGCAGCTCGTTGATCGGCTCGTCGCCGCGCAGCACACGGTCGATCGCCGCGATGTCGCGATCGCCCAGGCTTTGCACCGCCGCCCGCACGCGCTCCTCGGCGAGGCCGCCCATCTCGAGCTTCTCCGAGGGCGCCGTGAACATCTTGTCCGTGCGCTCGTATTCCACGAGACGGCCCAGCCAGAAAAACGCGGTGAAGTCGGAGACGCGCGCCGCCTGCTGCATGTTGTGCGTCACGATGACGATCGTGTAGTTCGCCTTCAGCTGATAGATCAGCTCCTCGATGCGCTGCGTGGCGATCGGGTCGAGCGCCGACGCGGGCTCGTCCATCAGCAGGATGTCGGGTTTGACGGCCAGCGCGCGCGCGATGCACAGCCGCTGCTGCTGGCCGCCGGACATCGCCAGCGCCGATTCCTGCAGGCGGTCCTTGACTTCGTCCCAGAGCGCAGCCTGCTTGAGACTCTCTTCCACGCGTCCCGCCAGCTCGGATCGGCTTGACGCGATTCTATTGATGCGGATGCCGTAGGCGACGTTCTCGAAAATCGATTTCGGGAACGGGTTCGACTTCTGGAAGACCATCCCGACCTTGCGCCGAACGGAGACGAGGTCGACGCCGGGGCCGTAGATGTCCTGGCCGTCGATGCACACTTTGCCGTCGACGCGCGCGCCGGGGATGATGTCGTTCATCCGGTTCAGCGTCCGCAGGAACGTGCTCTTGCCGCAGCCCGACGGCCCGATGAACGCGGTGACGACGTTCGGCTGAACCGTGATGGAGATGTCCTCGAGCGCGCGCTTGTCGCCGTAGAAGAAGGAGAGGTGTTCGACGTCGACCTTCCACGGGCGTTTGCCGTCGTGTGGCGGCAGCGGCGTCTCGCTCGAACGCACCGTGGGACGCGGGACGGCGATCGTCGTGGCCATCACAGCTGTCCCCGGATGCGCGCCACGCGCGCGGCGGCCAGCCGTGCGGCCATCGAACAAATCAGCACGATCGTGACGAGCACCAGTGCGCCGGCCCACGCCTGCCGGTGCCAGTCCTCATACGGCGAGATGGCGTAGGTGAACACCTGCACCGTAATCGAGGAGATCGGCTGCGTCAGCGAGGTCGAGAAGAACGCGTTGTTGAACGAGGTGAAGAGCAGCGGCGCGGTTTCTCCGGCGATGCGGGCGAGGGCCAGCACGACGCCGGTAATGATACCCGGCAGCGCCGCGGGGACAATCACCGTGAACACCGCGCGCGCACGCGTCGCGCCGAGCGCCAGCGCGCCTTCGCGCAGCGCGTGCGGCACGAGCAGCAGCAGCTCCTCGGTGGTGCGCGCGATGATCGGAATCATCATGACGCCGAGCGCGAAGCCGCCGGCGAGCGTGCTGAAGTGCCCGAGCGGAAGCACCACCGCCGCGTAGGCGAACACGCCAATGACGATCGACGGCACGCCGTTCAGCGTGTCGGCCGCGAAGCGCACGGCGGAGGAGAATCGGGTGCCGCGGAATTCGGACAGATAGACGCCGCTGAGGATGCCGATCGGCACCGCCATCGCCGCGGCCAGCCCGGTGAGCATCAGCGTCCCGACGATCGCATTCGCCATGCCGCCGCCGGCTTCGCCCACCGGCCGCGGGTTGTGCAGGAAGAAATCGGCGTTCAGCGACTGGACGCCCTGGCTGACGACGAAGAACAGAACGAAGGCGAGCGGCACGAGCGCGAGCACCACCGCGACGGCGCACGCGCCGACGAAGAGCGCCGAGACGATCGTGCGCATCATCATGACCGCGCCATCGACCAGATCAGCCCGCGCGACAGCACGTTGACGGCCAGCGTGATGATGAAGAGCACGAGGCCGATCTCGATCAGCGCCGACAGATACAGCGCGTTGGCGGCTTCGGTGAACTCGTTGGCGAGCACCGCCGCCATCGTGTACTGCGGCGCGAACAGCGACAGCGAGACTTGTGGATTGTTGCCAATCACCATCGTCACCGCCATCGTCTCGCCGAGGGCGCGGCCGAAGCCGAGCATCACGGCGCCGATGATCCCGGTGCGCGCGTAGAACATCGCCGCGCGAATCGCTTCGAAGCGCGTCGCGCCCAGCGCATACGCGGCCTCGCGCTGCGTCATGGGAACGGTCTTCAGCACCTCGCGCGCCACCGCGGACGTGAACGGCACGACCATGACGGCCAGAATCAGCGCGCCGGCAAGCATCCCCACGCCAAGCGGCGCCGCCCCGATCATCAGTTCGAACTTCCGCACGGCGGGGACAAGGACGAAGATGCCCCACAGGCCGTAGACGATCGACGGAATCGCCGCGAGCAGCTCCGTCAGAAAGATGAGCGGCGCGCGCAGCATGGACGGGCACAGCTCCGAGATGAACACCGCGATGCCGAGCGCGACCGGCGTGGCGATGAGCAGCGCGAGCACCGACGAGTAGAGCGTCCCCCAGATGAAGGGGAGCGCGCCGAACTCGCCGGCGACCGGGTTCCAGTCGCTCGTGCGCCAGAAGTTGAGGCCGAACCGCTGCAGCGACAGCGACGAATCGTTCGCCAGCGACACGCCGATCGCGACGACGATCAACAGCAGCGCGGCGGCGAAGACGCCGATGCCGACACGAAACCCGAGGTCGGTAGAGCGCACGGTGCGCCTACGACGCCTTGAGCGTGTCGAGCGCCGCCATCTCCATCATCACGACGTTGGCGGGCAGCGGCGCGTAGCCAAGGTCGGGCGCGAATTTCTGGCCGTCGGTGAGCGCCCAATGCATGAAGTCCACCATCGCCTTCCCGGACGCTTTGTCCATCGGATCCTGGTACAGCAGAATCCAGGTGAATGACGAGATCGGATAGGCGCCGGCGCCAGTGGCGTTGGTGATCGACACGCGGAAATCGGACGGAATCGTCGCCCCTGCGGCCGCTTTGGTGACGCTGTCGGTCGACCCCTTGACGAACTCACTCGCGGCGTTCTGCACCGAGCCGAAGGGAATCTTGTTCTGGAGCGCGTAAATCAGCTCGACGTAGCCGATCGAGCCGGGCGTTTGCGTGACGAGCCCCGAGACGCCTTCGTTGCCCTTGCCGCCGACGCCCGCCGGCCATTTCACGGAGGTGCTGACCCCGACATCCGACTTGAATTGCGGAGACACCTTGGACAGGTAGTCGACGAAGATGTACGTCGTGCCCGATCCGTCGGAGCGATGCACGATGGTGATGTCCGTGGCGGGCAGCTTCACGCCGGAGTTCAGCTTCGCGAGCGCCGGGTCGTTCCACTTTTTGATTTTCCCGAGGTAGATATCGGCCAGCACAGGGCCGGTGAACTTCAGTTCGCCGGTGACGCCGGGGATGTTGTAGACCGGGACCACCGCGCCCAGCACCGTCGGGAAGTGCATGATGCCCGGCGCCGCCTTCAGTTGCTCCTCGTTCATCGGTCCGTCGGTGGCCCCGAAGAAGACGGTGTGGTTCGTCACCTGCTGAATGCCGCCCCCGGATCCAATCGACTGGTAGTTGATGCGGATGTCCGGATGGAGCTTGTTGTACTCGCTGAACCACTTCGAATAGATCGGATTGGGGAACGTGGCGCCCGCGCCGTTGATCTGTAGCGGCTGCCCGGGTGCGACGGTGCCCGGGCTACCGGCGGTGACGGGCTGGGTGTTGCCGCCGCATGCGGTCAGCAGCGCTGCTGCGAGCACGAGTGCGATGTAACGCATCTGTGTCATGCGACGAGCGTAGCGGGCGGGAATTTCGCACCCGTTTCCGGGTTGTTAAATCCGTGTTAAGCGCCTCCGCCATTTCCAGCCGCACTGGCTTTTTGACGAGCTCTTCGAACGGCTCCAGATGACGCGCAGTCGCCCAGAGCTCGAGCTCAGCGTCTCCGGCCGCGTGCAGCGAGATGACGAAGTCGTCGCCGCGATCGTGCACTTCCAGGCCGGAGATCGGCTGCGCGTGGCTGCGGTCGAGGCTTTCGGCGACGCGGAGAATCGACGCCAGCGTCTTCACCGTGCGGCGCAGCGGTCCCGGCAGCTGGGCGTATTCGTCGTGCGATCGCTTCGGCGTGCCGCGGCGGTGATAGCGCGCGACGAGCGCCATCGCCTCGATTTCGTCGGGGTGGAAGCCGCGCAGGTCGCCGTTCTTGATCAGGTAATACGAGTGTTTGTGGTGGCCCGTGTAGCTGATATGCCCGCCAACGTCGTGCAGCAGCGCCGCGTACTCGAGCCACTCGCGTTCCTTGTCCGTCAGTCCGTGGATGCCGCGCGTCTGATCGAAGAGGGCGAGCGAAAGCCGCACGACCTGGTTCGAGTGGTCCGCGTAGTAGGTGCACCGCTCCGCGAGCTCCAGCGTGCTGCGGCGCCGCACGTCGGGAATGTTGTCGATCTGCGCGATCTGCCGCCGGTTGCGGCGGATGTAGTCGAGCACCAGCCCTTCCCGCAGCGCCAGGTCGCAGAGCGTCAGCTCCTCGGCGCCAAGGCGGCGAAGAATGGTTTCGAGCACAATCGTGCCCGCGACGATGAGATCCGCGCGCCGCGGATCGAGCCCGGGAATCGCGAGGCGCTGCTCCAGGTCGAGGTCCACGACGTCTTTCCGCAGCCGGCGGATTTGCTTCGCGGACACATGAAGATTGCGCAGCTCCGACGGCGGCGCGCCGCGTGCCGGGGTGGCGGCCACCGCGCCGATGCTGAGAATGGTGCCCGACGTGCCGATCACGCGATCGAAGCCGGCGGTCACAATCTGATCGCAGTAGCGATCGATCTCGCCGAGCACGTGCTTGACGACGCGCCGTTCGTCCCGCTCGGAGAGCGGATCGCTGCGCACCCACTGCTCGGTCAGGCGTATCGACCCGATTTTGAAGCTGCGCGCCAGCTGCACGGCCGCCGCGGTGCCCAGCGTGATCTCGACGCTGCCGCCGCCGATGTCGATGACAACGGCACGGCCGCCGCCGACGTCGACGCCGTAGACCGCCGCCTGATGGATGAGGCGCGCTTCTTCAACGCCCGAGATGACACGCGGCCGGATGCCCGTATCCCGTTCGACGCGCGCGAGGAATTCGCCGCCGTTGCGCGCCTCGCGCGTCGCGCTCGTCGCGGCGGCGAGGATTTGATCGACCCGATGCGACTCCGCGATTCGCTTGAACTTCGACAGCGCCTGCAGCGCGGCGGTCATCGCTTCGGCGGTCAGCGCGCGGCCATCGAGCCCGCCGGCGCCAAGCCGGACCATGGCTTTCTCGCGGTCGATCACCTCGAACGACAGGTCGGTCCGGACACGCACCACGATCATGTGGACCGAGTTGGTGCCGATGTCGATGGCCGCAAGGCGCATATATGATCGAGATGATTATGCGGGGACCGGCCGCGGAATACCTCATCCGCCAGCGCGTGTCGGCCCTCGGCCGGGCGCTGCCCGCGGCCAGGGCCGGCGACATCACCTCGTTACACCGCGCGCGCGTTGCCACGCGCCGGCTCCGGGCCGCCATTCCGCTCGTCGCCTCCGGCGCAAAAGCGGGGAAGGTAAGCAGGTCGGTCCGGCGTCTCACGCGCGCGCTCGGACCCGTGCGGGAGCTCGACGTTGCCCTGCTGATCCTCGACGAGCTGGATCGCGCCGGGGACGTGCCGCCGCCAGGCATCGATCGCCTGCGTGCCTCGATCGTCGAGGAGCGCGAGCGGCTGCAGGCCGAGGTTCGCGAGGAGATTGACGACTTCGACCTCGACAAGCTCCGCAAGCAGGCGCTGAAGGTTGCCCGCAACGCGGGAGAGGACGGCGCCCCGCACGAGAGCGCCGCCGCTCGCCGCGAGCGCATCATCCGGCGGGTCCGTCGCCTGTCGGCCACCATCGAAAATGCCGCCGGCCTCTATCTTCCCGACCGGCTCCATGAAGTGCGCATCGCGGTGAAGAAGCTGCGCTACACGGTGGAGCTGGCCGGCGGCCGAAACGTCGCGCGCCTCCGCCTGCTGAAACGCGCGCAGGACCTGCTCGGACGCCTGCACGATCTCGAGGTGCTGATCGCGAGGACGCGCGGCATCCAGAGCTCTCCTGGCGCGTCCACGCTCAAGGTGTCCGCCGATCTCGATCGTCTCGTCCGCCGGCTCGAGACGGAGTGCCGTCAACTGCACGGCCATTACATGGCGATGCGTCCCGCGCTGCTGCAGCTCTGTCAGCGCCTGATGGCCGCCCGCGCGCGCACACCGCGCGAACGCGCGCGATCGTCTGCGGCCTAGACGTGGAACCCTGCGACCTCTACATCGTCCGCCACGCGATTGCCGCCGAGCGCGGTGAGGAGTGGCCTGACGATACCAAGCGCCCGCTGACCGAAGAAGGCATTGCCAGGTTCAAGGAAGCGGTGGGAGGGCTGGCGTGGCTCGACGTGGAGATCGACGAGATCTTCACGAGCCCGCTGGTGCGGGCGAAGCAGACGGCGACGCTGCTGGCACACGGCCTCGGCAACAAGACGTCGGTCAAGACGCTCGAGGCGCTGGCCCCCGGCCACACGCCGCCGCAGGTGATGAACGAGCTGAGTCGAACGGCAAAGCGTCACCGGATTGCGCTTGTCGGACACGAGCCTGGACTCGGCGATCTGGCCGCGCATCTTGTTGGCGCGCCGCGTCCGCTGCCGTTCAAGAAAGGCGGCGTCTGCTACGTCGCCATCCAGGGACTCGCCTCCCGCCGGCCTGGTGAACTCGTATGGTTCCTTCCGCCGAAGGTGCTCAGACGACTCGCTCGATAGCCGTCATCATCAATCCGATCTCGGGAACCGGAGGACGCATCGACGTCGCGCGCGCACGTGCCGCGACGGCGGCCGCGCTCCTGACGTCGCATGGCGCCGATCCGTCCAACGTCCATCTCACCGAGCGTGCCGGCCACGCGCGCGAGATCGCCTTGAATGCGATCAGTCGCGGCATCGCCACCGTTGTCGCGTGGGGCGGCGACGGGACGATGAACGAGGTCGGCACGGCGCTGGCGTTCAGCGGCGTCGCGCTGGCGCTCGTGCCGAGCGGCTCGGGCAACGGCCTGGCGCGCGAGCTTGGCGTGCCGTTCGATCCATCGGCGGCGCTCGACGTCGCGCTGCGCGGCACGGAGCGGACGATCGACGCTGGTGAGATCGACGGACGCTTGTTCTTCAATATCGCGGGCGTCGGGCTCGACGCGCGCGTCGCGCATCGCTTCGCCGTGCATGGTCTGCAGAAGCGCGGCTTCGCGCGCTACATGCGGCTTACGATGCGCGAGCTCTCCGAGTATCAGCCCGACGTGTTGACGGTGACCACGCCCGCATCGTCGATCTGCAAGCCGTCGCTGCTGGTGGCGATCGCCAACGGGCGTCAGTACGGCAACGGTGCGGTCATCGCGCCGCACGCGCGGCTGGATGACGGGCGCCTCGACGTCATCACGATCAACGCACGATCGCTCGTTCGCGCCTCGCTGGAGCTGCCGTTCGTCTTCATGGGAATGATCGATCGCGTCGCGGGCGTGACGATGGAGACGGCTGAGTCGGTGACGATCGCATCGGCGTCGCCGATCGTCTATCACCTCGATGGTGAACCGATCGCCGGAACGCTAGGCATTTCCGCGAGAGTTCGTCCCGCCGCGTTGAAGATTAAGGTGCCCGCCCGATAGGGCAATCACCATGTTTACAGAACATTTACACTCGCCGTCACCGAGTCGGAGTACTGATCTCGACACCTCATGTACATCCGGCGTCTTCAAAAGGCGAGTCATACCCGCAAGTTCACCATCACCACGACAGGAGCATCCGGCTGGGAGGTGCGCGACGAGCAAGATAGTCATGTGATTCGCTGGGTGCGCTATCGCGACTGGCACCGCGTGGAGCGCGCACGCGCGGCGTTCGCGGTGGAGGCGGCGCTGCTCGAAGAGAGCGGCTGGAATGAAGCCTAGTTATTCCAC
>QHWQ01000267.1 GCA_003222635.1 Acidobacteriota bacterium
ACTCGGCCTCGTGGAATCCCTTGCTCTGCGTGTCGGCGCCGCGCAGCGCGATCGTGAAGATCGCCACCTCGCTGCGCTTGGCGAGCTCGAGGACCTCGTCGAAGGAAATCAGGCTCGACGTATCCTCACCATCCGAGAAGAGCACGAGCGCCTGCCGGCGCACGTCTTCGTCGCCGGCCGCTTTCACCTTGGCGAGCTCCTTCAGCGCGATGTAGATGGCATTGTAGAGCGACGTCGAGCCGCCGGCCGACGTCTGCTGGATGGCGGACTGCAGCTCGTTCTGGTTCGACGTGAAGCCCTGGCGGATTTCGACGCGGCTGTCGAAGTCGATGACCTGCGCCGTGTCGTTGCTCTTGAGGCGCTTGACGAAGTTCGCCGCGGCGATCTGCAGCGTCCCCAGCTTGTCCTCCATGCTCGCGCTGCTGTCGAGGAGCAGCGACAGCGCGATCGGCTGCTGCTTGCGCGTGAAGAACGACAGGTCCTGCTTGACGCCGTCCTCGAACACGGAGAAGTCCTTCTCGTCCAGGTCGGTCACGTAATGATTGGTCGTGTCGACGATGGTGACGTTGAGCGAGACGACGTCGACGCCCGTGCGGAAGGTCCCTTGCGCCGAAGGGGTCGTCGACAGCGCCGCCGCGAGGACGGCCGCGAGGAGAGCGATTCGCTTCACTTGGTTGTCCCTCTTCCGCGCTCGAGCGCGCCGCGCATCGTGATGCCGGGCCGCTTCGCGCTGACTTGAATCTTTTCCGGCGGAATCAACGACTCCGGCCGGCCGTAGACGACCTTGTATTGCGAGGAGAGCTCGCGGCCGAGCCGATCGAGCGTCTGCTGCACGGAAATCTCGGACAGCAGGCTGATGCGCTGCCCGCCGCTGTCGCGCGTCCCCTCGGACAGCACGCGCGAGCGGTTGCGCAGCTCGTCGTGGTCCAGGGACGCGAAGTTGCCGATGGCGATCGCGTGGATCGCGGCGCCGGCCTGTTTCACTTCGGGCATCACCTGCTCGTAGTGGCGGTAGGGGAAGTCGCCCCCGTCCGTGATGATCGGGATGATGACCGCGCGCGGGGTCTCCCGCCGCTCGAGGCCGCGGGAGACCTCGTAGAGCGCGTCCATCAGCGTGGTGCCGGAGCGCGAGCGCGGCCACAGGAGGCCGATGGCGTCCTGCAGCAGCTTGGTGTTCGACGTGTAGTTGGCGAGGATCGTCGGGCGATCGGCCAGGCCGACGATCGCGATCTCGTTGCCCGTGGACATGTTCGCGATGAACGAGCGCAGCGCTTCGCGAACGCGGGGAATCAGCGATTGCGAGGCGGCGCTGTCGTCGACCAGGATGGCGATGTCGATCGGCTCGATCGCGCGGGAGACGCGGAGCACCTCGCGCGCGGCGCCATCCTCGCGGATGATGAAGTCGTTCGGGCCGAGACCTTCAACCGGCTCGCCCTTCTGGTCGACCGCGCTGACGAACATCGTCCGCTCGCGCGGCGCCTGCGCGCGGACGGGCTCGCGCACGACCGCCGCACACGCCAATGCGATCCCCAGAGCCACAAGAAGGGCCCGACGAGAGCGGAACGTTGTGCGCATTGAATCCCCTGTCGGCGCGCGGCGATCGTAAAGGCAGTATAGGCGTCGCTCACGGACGAGATCAAGTAAAGCTGTTGTGCTGAAGTTGTTGTCTCGATTGAACTTTTCAGATTGCGTGAAGCATTTCACAAGGTGGGCTATACTGGCTTGATCCTGCGTGGTCCGTGAACCGCGCAGGGCTGCTACGCTCGCTTGATGGCCAAGAAGAACCGCAGTTTTTCATACTCACGGTCCGCGAAGTCCCTGCAGGAGAACGCCGAGAGAGCCGGTTCGGCAGCCGGCGCCGCCTACACGCTGGTCGGCGCCATCCTCGTGCTGGGCGGTCTCGGCTACGGCTTCGACCGGTGGCGCGCCACCGCGCCGTGGGGGCTCATCATCGGTCTGATCCTGGGTGTCGTGGTCGGTTTCTACGATCTGGTGAAGACAACCTCGCGGCGATGATCGCTGAAGTGCTCTACGGATTGCTCGCGCCGCTGATGGTGGTCGCCGTCAGCTGGTCGGTCGTCAGGCGCGCGTATCGCGCCAATCCGGCGGGACTGATGCCGGTGCTGCTTGTGGGAATGGTCCTCAAGCTGATGTTTCTCGCCGCCTACGCGGCCGTGATGCTGCGCGTGCTGCATCTGCGGCCGATTCCGTTCGTGGCGACGTTCACCGCGTCGTTCATCGTGCTGCACAACATCGAGGCGCTGCTGATGCGCCGCCTGTTCACGTCCGCATGCTGAATTTCCAGCCTCCAGTCGAACCGTCACGAGCCGCGGAAGCCGCCAAGGGAGGCTTCAACGCCGGCGAGACGATCATCGAGCACGTCTCGAACTCGAGCGTCACCGACCCGATCATCCATCTGCCGAAGGTGTTCGGCATCGACATGTCGGTGACCAAGCACGTGCTGATGCTCTGGATCGTGTCCGTGATTCTGTTTGTCGGCGTCACCTGGCTCGTGCGCCGCTTCGTCCGGCAGGAGCGCCCGATTCCCGGACGCGCCATGACGCTCCTCGAGATCGCCATCGAGTTTGTGCGCGACAGCATCGTCGAGCCGAACGTCGGGCAGAAGTGGTCCCGCGCCTGGACGCCGCTCGTGCTGACGTTGTTTCTGTTCATCCTTCTCGGGAACCTGATGGGCGTCATCCCGATCTTCGACGTGCTGGAGCTGGCCAACTCCGCGTTCATTCACGCGGGTCCGGATTCGATCTTCGCGCGATCGCTGCACGGCGGCGTGACGGTGACCGCCAACTACAACGTGACTGCGGCGCTCGCGACGATCACCTTCGTCGCCATCATCGTCGCAGGAACGCGTGCGCATGGCTTCATTCAACACTGGAAGAACCTCGTACCAAGCGGGACGTCGCCGTTCATCTATCCGATCCTGATCCCGATCGAGATCCTCGGCATGTTCTCGCGTCCCTTCGCGCTGACGATGCGACTTGCGGGGAACATGGTCGGCGGACACATCGCCATCCTCGCGCTGTTGTCGCTGGTTTTCATCTTCACGCAGCTGTTCCAGCACGCGCTGGCGGGCATCGGCATCGGCATGGTGATGTCGCTGCCGGTTGGCGTCGCCCTGACGGCGCTCGAGCTGATCGTGATCCTGGTTCAGGCCTACGTGTTTGCACTGCTGACGGCCGTGTTCATCGGCATGGCCATTCACGCTCATTAGTGAGCTTCGACGGAGGAGAGACGAGATGGACATCGCCATTGCGTACATGGGAGCCGGCATCGGATTCGGCCTGACGGTCATCGGCGCGGGCATCGGCATCGGCCGGCTCGCGGCGGCGATTGCCGAAGGCGTGGCGCGGCAGCCGAGCGCGAGCGGGCAGATCACCGGCGCGGCCTACCTGCCGCTGTTCCTGCTCGAAGGCGTCGCGATTCTCGCCGCCATCTTCGGGCTGCTGATCGTCCTGCTGAAGTAGGAGGCCCATGAACCCGCTGGTCCAACCCGATCCGGGTCTCTACATCTGGACCATCATCACCTTCCTCGTGCTGCTGGCGCTGCTGGCGAAGTTTGCGTGGAAGCCGCTGCTCGAAGCGCTCGACAACCGGCAGCAGTCGATCCGCCAGGCGCTCGACGACGCGCGGAAGGCGAAGCAGGAGCTGGAGGCCATCCACGCCGAGTCGGCGAAGCTGCTGGCGCAGGCACGCACCGAGGCGGCGGAGATCTGCAGCAGATCCGCCAGGAGGCGGTGGACATCTCCGTCGGCATCGCGTCGAAGCTGCTGCAGCGGAACGTGTCGAAAGAAGACAACGAGCGGTTGATCGAAGAGACCTTCAAGCAGCTCGAAGCCACCCGCGCCTCGCGCTGAGTCCGTGAATCGCGGGGGGCAGCGCGCGCTCTCCATCGCCGCGGCGCTCGGCGGGGCCGCGCTGTTTGCGTACGCGGCCGAGCGCGCCGGTGTTTCCAACATCCTCGAGGCCATCCGGCGCGTCGGCTGGGGCCTCGTCCTCATCCTCGCGCTCGCTGGCCTCCGGTTCATCGTCCGAGCGGAATGCTGGCGCTGGTGCCTGCCGCCGCGCACCACTTTTCCCCTGCGGCGCGCGTTCGCGGCGTTTCTCGCGGGCGACGCGGTCGGCAACGTCACGCCGCTCGGCCTGCTCGCCAGCGAGCCCACCAAAGTCCTTCTCACGCGCCACCATCTTGCGACGCGCGAAGCGGTCGCCTCTCTCGCGGTCGAGAACCTCGTCTACGCGGCGTCGGTGCTGGCGATGGTCGGCGTCGGTCTCGTCGTCCTGGCCTCGAACGTCGCGATGCCGCCGGCGTGGAAAGCCGCTGTTGTCGCCGCGCTTGGCGCGCTGATCATCGGCGCCGGTGTCGCGCTGCGCGCGATGCGCGGCACGTGGGATCCCAGCCGCGGACCGCGCCCGCGCTGGCGCGAGCGGCTGGCAGCCGTGCGCGATGAAGCCGTCCGCTTCTCGGGCGGCCATCCCGAGCGCCTCTGGCGCGTCTTCGCGCTCGACCTCGTGTTCCACGCGCTCGCGGTCCTCGAGGTGTACATCACGCTGCACTGGCTGCTCGTCGATCGAAGTCCGACGCTGGTCGAGGCGATCGTCTTCGAAGCGCTCAACCGCGTCATCACGGCTGCTTTCAAGTTCGTGCCCTTCCGCGTCGGGATAGACGAGGCGTCCGCAGGCGCGCTGGCGCCCGTGCTGTCGGTCAACCCTGCTGCTGGTGTCGCGCTCGCGGTGGTGCGAAAGGTGAGGAATCTCTCGTGGGCGGCGATCGGATTGGTTCTCGTGGCAGCTCACCCGGCGGAAACCACGAAGGTCACGAAGACGTTTTAAACCACGAAGGTCGCGAAGAGCACGAAGAAAAGCAGGACACGAAGGATTTTTTCTTTCTGGTCAACCGCGCTTCAGCAGTCGTCACCCGCGCTCGAAAGGTTGGCGATCTGGAGGGCGTCGAGATCATCCGGCGTCATGCGTCACGCCACGTCGGCCACCCGGCCTCGAGATCGGGACGACAGGAAGATTTCCTTCGCGCGCTGTTCTTCTTCGTGCTCTTCGTGTCCTTCGTGGTTTCGTATGTCTTCGTGAGCTTCGTGGTTTAGCGAGACCGGCCGAGGAGCGCAAGCGACGGATCGCCTCTGAACCGGCTCCGTGCGTCTGAGCGCAGCGCTTCGGCGCGCGCGCGCTCGCCGACGATCGTCCACAGGCGCGCGGCCATCGAATAGCCCTCCGGCGTCGGCGCGGCCTCGACGAGGTCGCCAATCACGTGCTCGACCGCCTGCTCGCGATTGGACGCGCGGTAGAGCATCGCCAGGCTCACGTAGGTGCCGATGTTGTGCGGGTACTCGCGCAGCTCCTCCTGGAACTCGGCTTCGGCCTCTGCATACCGATCGAGCCGCGCGTAGGTATTCCCCAGGTTCAGATGCAGCTCCGCGAGCGTCGTGCCCGCCTGCTGGACGGTCGTCACGGCTTCCTTGAAGGCGGCGAGCGCATCTTCGTAGCGTTCCTCGTCGTAGGCGAGCCGGCCGGCCACGAACTGCGGCAGCGGGAGATGGGGATCCGCCTTCTGCGCTTCGGTCGCATGCATCTTCGCGGCTGACGCATCGTCGCGCGCAAGCGCAACGCGCGCGGCCATCTCGTGTGCGGCGGCTTTCATGCGCGCGTCCATCCCGGCCTCGGCGAGTTCGACGGCCCGGTCCGCCTGCGTCGCCGCATCGTCTTCGCGGCGCGCGCGCAGCAGCGTGGACGAGACAGCAATCGGAATCTCCGCATCCTCGGGCTCCGCGGTTGCCACGCGGTTGAATGCCTTGAGCGCCTCGTCACGCCGGCCCGTGCGCGCCAGCAGCGAGGCGACCTGATACTGGATACTCGGCAGGTCGGTGTGCTTCGCGGCCATCGCGTTCAGCGCATCGAGCGCGGCGGCGTAGCGCTTCCGGGCGACGAGCTGCGCCGCCTGCTGATGCGAACGCCACAGTGTTGCCTGCTGCGCCGCCGACAACGGCACCAGCGGCGAACGCGGCGCATCGGGCGCGAGCGCAGGGTGCGCGACGGGCGCCTCCGGCGCCGCGGCGATGCGCAGCCCCTGCAGATAACCGAATGCCGCGAGCCGATCGACATCGGCCTGTGCCGGCAGCGACGGCGCATCGATGCCGCGGCCGGCGACCATCTTGTCCAGCGCGGCTTTCAACAGGTCGATGCGCGAGGCGTCGGCCTCGGGAGCATCCGGATCCAGCCGCCCGAGCTGCTCATCGAAGCCGCGCACGAGCCGGTAGCTGCCGCTCGACAGCGCCAGCAGCGGCTGACCGTCGAACCTGAATCGCGGCGCCACGAGCTCGGCGTAGATCGGCTGGTCCGGCACGAAGCCGCTCGTCTTGTCGAGGATCGCCCGCAACGAGCGCCCCCGCAGCCCGGACGGCATCGGCGCGCGCACGACATCGAGCAGCGTCGGCAGCAGATCGATGTGCTGCACCGGCTGCGGTACCCGCCGCCCCGCGCCCGCCTCGCCGGGCAGCTTGATGATGAGCGGCACGTGCAGCGATGTGTCATCGAGCGCGATGCCAGTGCTCGGGTCGCCAACGCTCGCGGTGAAGATGATCGTCGAGTCGTTGTAGCGCCGCGTGCGTTTCAGTTCGTCCACGACGCGGCCGACGACGGCATCGGCGGATCGCGTGTCAACCTGCAGGAACAGGAAGTAGCGCTGCCCCGACTGCGACTTGATCCACTGATCGGCGGCCTCGAACGTGGCGATGCCGTCCCGCTGCGGCAGCACGCCCTCCTCGAGCGGTTCGTCCGGCATCTCCGCGTCGTAGAACGAGAAGCCCTGCGCGAGCCCGGTCGATCGCCGCAGCAGGAACGACGACACCGCGGCGCCCGTCGCGAAGCCGCGATTGCGCAGCAGCGACGCGATGGTGCGTGCGTCATTCTTCAGCGCGAACCCGCCGTCATCGCGCACGCCGTTGTCGAACGGCAGCTCACCCGTCAGCAGTGCCGCGTGCGCGGGGAGCGCCTGCGGTGCATGCGTATACGCGCGCTCGAAGACAATGCCGCGCGAGGCGAGCGCCTCGATGTTCGACGTCGGCTTGCGGTCGGCGCGCAGGCCGTCGGCCGTGATGAGGACAATCGGCCCCTGATGCGGGGGCGATTCGCGCGCAAAGCGCCACCCCGTGAACGCGGCGCCCGCCACCGCGAGCAGAAAAAGCGTGATGATGAGGGTCGCCTGCCAGCGCTTGCGCGCGGCGGGCATGTAGCGCGTCACTTACTTTCTGATTTCTTGAATTCGTTATCCGCATCAGCCGCGCGGTTCAGCAGCGCCTGCTTCGCGGCCGGATTCTTTTCCTGCTCCGCCTTTTCACGATAGAGCGACGCCAGGACGAGATTCACCGTCGTGAGCCGCGTGTTCTTCGACTCAATGGACTGGTAGGCGGAAATCGCTTCGTCCAGCTTGCCCGCCTTGTGCAGCGCTTCGGCGGCGGCGACGTCTTCGGCGATCGTCTTCACCAGCGCGCCCGGCATCGGGCCAGGATCGCGCTGCAGCGTCAGCGCCAGCACCGGCGTGTTGCTGGAGGTCACATCCGTGGACCCCTGGAGCGGCACGAAACTCGGCGCCTCGGCGACGATCACCCAGCGGCCGCTGCGAACGCCAATCATCGCGAACCGCCCTTTGTCGTCGGTGGTGGACGTCATGCGCGCGTTGACCGCTTCGTTGCTCGCGCGCACGGTGGCCCCTTTGATCGGCTTGCCATCAGGGTCCTTGATGGTTCCCGTAATCCTGCCGGCCGTTTGCGCCGCCGCGGCGGCCGCGAGCGCAAGCGCCAGGGTCACAGCGCGGCATAACGGCAACCAAAGATGCCGCGGTGTGACCCGGGACCAGCGCTGGCGCGAACGTGACACTAACGCGCCGGATACTCTTTGCCAAAAAAATATGGTTCGGCGCGTTAGTGTCACGGGGGTAAGGATTCGCCGCATGGGCGGATCTTACAGCAGGGCGGGTCGGAAGACCGCGCCCTACACCGTCCGTTCGAGCAGTTTGTCGCGGTACATCTCGGTGTCCGCGAGGCGCACGGCGTTGGCGAGCGTGTCGGCGCTGCTTTCCACCTCGGCGATGCCGATGCTCAGGCCGGTTTCGGGCGGCAGGCCGGCGGCGTCGCGCTCCACCGCGAAGGCCGCCTTCAATTCTTCCGCCTTCGCCGATGCTCCGGCGACGGTGCAGGTGAGGAGCAGCAGGAACTCGTCGCCGCCCCATCGGATGACGTAGTCGGAGCCTCGCACGTGCCGGCGCAGCATCGCGCCGACGGTGCGCAGCACGTGATCGCCGGCGTCGTGGCCGAAGCGATCGTTGAGATGCTTGAAGCGATTGAGATCGACGAAGACGACCGTGAGCGGCTTGTTGTAGCGGCGATGACGCTCCATCTCGCGCCGCCCGATCTCGTCGAAGAACCGGCGGTTGTAGCAGCCGGTCAGCGGATCGGTGATCGCCATCTGCTTGATCTGCTCGTTGGCCGCCGAGAGCGCCAGATTCGTGCGGTGGATCTCGTCCGTCATGTCCTCGAAGACGAGCAGATGCATGCCGAGCGCGACGAAGATGGCCGTGACGATGTTGAACGCGAGGAGGACGTTGACGTAAGAGGTGTTCCAGTCGAGCCGGTAGGTCATCACGGCGCCGGCGCAGTCGAGGACGGCCATCACGCCGAGCGCCGCGCTCATCATGAACGCGCCGATGATGGGCGTCTTCTTCGCCAGCCGCGCGAAGCGGATGGAGGCCCATCCTTTCAGCACCGCGGATGCGGCAGGCCCCGTGTAGAGCACGGCGGAGAGCGGGAGCACGAACGGCGCGGCGAGGAACCAGACGGCCGCGGCGGCGCCCGCCTGCACCGGCACATTCCACCTGTGCGGATCCTTCTTCGAGAATTCATTCACGCTCAGCAGCAGCAGCGCGGAAGACCAGACCGTGAGCAGCTGCGAGAGCCCGATCATCACGCTGCCGAGGCGCACGTCGGCGTAGCCCCGCGCGTTCAGCGTGTACGCCGCGGCGAGCATCGACCAGCTGACGATCCAGTACACGACGAACGCCCGGCCGCGATACAGATACAGGATGGCGAGCGTGGAGGCCGCGACGAGCGAGCCGTAGGCGACAAAGAGCCGTGGGCGGATCTCGACGGGCTGTGGGGCGGGAATACTGCGGAGCGCGCCGGGCAGCAGATCGGTGGGCGGCTGCAGGGCAAAGGTCACCACCGGCGGCGCCACCACAAAGAGCGCAACCAGCAGCCAGAGTGCGCGCCGGCAGGCGTTCGAGTTCATCATCAGCGAGGATCGCGGCCGGGAGCCATCGGATACATAACGACGGCGATCGCCGGACCGGACAGGATGTGCAAATCTGGAGCAACATCCGCGCCGCTGACGTGAAATCGCTCTGCTTTTCGCGCAGCGCCGCGCATCAACCGTGCACCCGACGACAGAGCCGCACTCGAGCGCATTCGGACAGGAACTGCGTTCGGTCAGTCGACCGCTCAATTGCGGGTCAAAATCCTGCCCTGTGGATTACGGAATCGAGTGCCAAACCGCGCGATTTTGGAGTGGCGTCCTAGTACAGCTGATAGAGCATCAGATAGATCACGACGCCAGTAACTGACACATACGACCAGAGCGGCAGCGTCCAGCGCGCGATGCGCACGTGCCGGGTCTACTGTGCGCGGAGGCCGCGCGCCGCGGTGACGAGCGCAAGCGGAAGAATCGTCATCGCCAGCAGGACGTGCGAGATCAGAATCGAAAAATACACGTATCGAATGGATCCGGTGCCGCTGAACGGACGCGAGCCCGTGTTGGCGTGATAGATGACGTACGACGTGAGGAAGAGCGTGGAGGTGACGAGCGCGGCGAGCATGCAGCGCTTGTGGAGCGTGATGCGTCCCCGGCGAATCAGGACGTAGCCGGTCGTCAGGAAGATCGCCGACGTCCCGTTGAGCGCCGCGTTCAGCGCGGGCAGGTCCGCGAGCGTCAGAACCACAGACGGTCGATGACGAGCGCCGACCAGAGCAGAGGCAGATAGAGAATCGAGTAGAGAAACAGGTGCCTCGCCCGCTTCGTCGTCCGCTCGCGCGCGAACTGCGCCGACAGCGCAATCAACCCGAACCCGAGCACGGTCGCGACGATGTTGTACGGGACGTCGGCGATGCGGACGATCGCCGGCAGCAGGCTGACGGGCCAGAGCGCGGCGGCATAGAGGAGCGCCTGTCGTCCCGTGCGGCGTCCGTCGGGCTCGAGCACCGGCAGCAGCGGAATCCCCGCCTGCTCGTAGTCGTCCCGGTAGAGCCAGGCGATGGCGAGGAAGTGCGGCATCTGCCACAGGAAGACGATCCCGAAGAGCACGATCGCGGGAATGGAAATCCCGCCGGTGGCCGCCGCCCAGCCGATGACGGGCGGCAGCGCGCCGGGCACCGCGCCGACGAGCGTCGCGAGCGGCGTCCGCTTCTTGAGCGGCGTGTAGACGAACACGTAGCTGACGAGCGTCGCGGCGGCCACGGCGGCCGCGAGCGCATTCACCTTCCACGTCAGCTCGATCAGTCCGGCCGCGGACATCAGCGTGCCGAACCACGTCGCGTCGGCGGTGCGCAGGCGATGCGCCGGAATCGGGCGCAAGCGCGTCCGCCGCATCAGGCCATCGGTCTCGCGCTCCCACACCTGATTCAGCGCGGAGGCCCCGCCGGCGACCAGCGCGGTGCCGACGAGCGCGTGCACGAGGATTGAGAGCGGCACGCCGTCAGGCGCGGCGATGTACATGCCGCCGAGCGTCGTGATCAGGACGAGGAAGTTCAGCCGCGGCTTGGTCAGCGTGACGAAGTCGGCAGCTCGTCCCGGATGGCGGGTTCGCTCGATCGCCGCGGGAGCGGGACCTGCCCCACGTACGGCAACAGGCGAGACTACGGCGGCTGAACTCTTCATGCTGGTACGTGGGCCGGGTCCCGCTGGGCGAAGGGAGCGGCGGACCCGGCCTCCGCGGATTCGGCGAATCGCGCGCGATGCGCACGCAGCGTGAGCACGAGCGACGTCACGAGCACCAGCGCGCCGTTGACCACGTGCAGGGAGTTGATGATGAACTGCTTCTGGCTCAGCACCGTCAGCGCGCCGAGCGTGATCTGCAGCGCCAGCAGCACGAGCAGCAGCATCGCCGGACGCCGCAGCTCCGCGCGGCGGCGGTGGTGGAAAAACACGTGGCCCGTCGTCGCCAGGATGAGGAGCGTCACCGTCAGCGCGCCGATGCGATGCGCGAAGTGGATCGCGATCTTCGCGTCCCACTGCGGCGGGATGACGCAGGCGCCGCGGGGGCCCCGGCGCCAGGGGTTCGGGATTCGGCGTATCCACGCTGCCAGCCGCGAGACGTAACCAGCGCGATCGTTGTCGTGAGGCAGAAGACGATCTGCGCGAGGCTCGCGTGCGCGATGGAAATCGAATCCGGCAGGTACCACAGCACGGTAATCCCGCCGAGCACACCCTGTGTGATCACCGCCGCCAGCGCGATGTAACCAAGCCGGCGCACCCATCGGCGCGGCTCCTCACGCGCGAGCCAGATGGCCAGCACGACGATCAGAAAACCGACGGTGCTCGCGACGAGCCGATGCAGGTGCTCGTAGAAGATGCCGCCGACCATCTTGCTGATCGGGAATGCCCACATGAACCAGCCGTAGGTGTTCGGCCAGTCCGGCACCGACAAGCCGGAGCCGGTGCTCGTGACGAGCCCGCCCGCGAAAATCAGGAGCGCGGTGGACGCCGCAACCAACGCGGCGAAGACAGGAAGCATGCAGACCGCCCGGTCCGGAAGGACCCGGCTTACCCCTTAAAAGTGAACTGAACGTCTTTGGATTCTTTTTCGGCGACCGTCACGGTCTGTGTCTGCGTGCCGAGCTTCTCGTGCCACGCTTCAATCGTATAGGTGCCCGGCGGCAGTCCCTTCAGCGAGAACGATCCATCCGCCGACGTCACCGCGTAGTACGGGTGATCGAGCACGCCAACCCACGCATTCATCCAGCCGTGCACGTCGCACTTGAAGGGGACCATCACTTCCTTCGTGCTGAAGGTGTGCGTCATCTTCATGCCCTGAATCGGCTGGCCCTGGTTGAACTCCTTGTTCGCCTTCGGCAGGCCATGGATGTTGTGCAGCGTGTCGTCGCTGTTGACGATCTGCAGCGGCTGGCCGACCTGGATGCCGAATACGTGCGGCGTGTAGTGGCACCCTTTCTGATCGAGCACGACCGGCTGCGAGGGTGTCGGGAACGTGCGATTGCCGAGGCCATCCTTCACGTGGCGCGGGCGCCGTCCCCTCGAACTTCACCTTTCCGGTCACGGTCGCTGCGATTGCCGGGTCGACGGCCGGAGCGGCGGGCGCCGCGGGCGCGGCGGCGCCGGAGCTCGCCGGCACTGAATTCTGCTGATTCTGATTGCCGCCTCCGCAGGCGACCAGCAGGGCGGCTGCGGCGCACGCAGCCAGCGAAAGTCGAGTCATGCGTGGATCTCCAAACGGGATTATGTCACGCTGCCGCCGGCTTCCATGATCTTGCGGAAGACGCGGTCCTGCATCCATTTCGGGTCCCACCACTCGACCGGATTGACCGGCGTGCCGTTGACCAGCACCGTGAAGTGGAGGTGATCGCCGGCGGCGAGGCCGGTCATGCCGCTGCGGCCGACGACCTGCCCCTTTTCAACCTTGTCGCCCACCTTGACGCCGATCGACGACAGATGCCCGTAGAGCGTCTGCACGCCGAGCCCGTGGTCGATGATCACGCAGTTGCCGTAGATGCCGAGATACGCGGCGTCGACGACGACGCCTGTCTGCGCGGCCTTGATGGGCACCTGCTGGGTGACGGCGAGATCGAATCCCAGGTGCACCTGACGATCGATCTCCTTGCCCATGTAGGTGTAGGTGCGGAAGTCGGCGAACTTCGCTTCGACGGCCGCATTCGTGAGCGGCTCGAAGGACGTCTTCCACATCATCTCGGGCGCTGTTTTCTTGGCGAGCTCCGCGATGGTCTGCGCGTTCTGCCGCCGCAGGTCGCTGTTGACCTTCACGAACGTCTGCGGGAGATCCGCCGGCGCCGTCGATTCACCCTGCAGCGAAGGCGTGTTGGCGACAATCGGCGGCACGACGCGCGCGACCCAGCTGTCGATCGGGATCGTGCTCTTCGAGAAGGCCTTGCTGAACGCCATGTGATCGACCACCGCGGCGGCGATGTTGCCCGCGGGATCGCGCGCGAACACCGTGATCGGCGTGTTGACGTCCTGGTCGTACGCGAGCGCGAAGAAGGCGACGTGAATCGCCGGATCGCTCTTGATGCCGACGGCGGTGCCCGGGAACCCGGGATAGATGCGATCGCCGACGCGCACGCCCGACTCGACGTCCGCGGGGGTCGCTCGATAGATGATGAATTCCGCGCCGCCAAGGTTCACGTAGTGGAACGTCGACACGACCGATGCTTGCGGCGGCTCGAGGCGCACCTGCACATCGCGTGTCGCCTCGACGGCGATCTGCCGCATCCCGCGCAGCACCGGGCGCGCCGCGTGGACGACGATGCGCGCCGGTCCAGGCTGGAGCTCGGGAATCGCGCGCTTGCCGATCGGCCGCGAGATGAACAGGCGATCCGCGGCCTCCTGTCGCGTCGTCGCGTCGGTAGGCTGGTTCAGCGCGAAGATCGGATAGGACTTGCCGTTCTGCTCGAGCGAGACGTCGAGGCGCGACAACTGACCCTGCGGCGTCTGCACCATCATCTCGAGCGCGCTGTTCTGTCCGACGAATTTTTGGGGCTGGCGGAATTCAACGCTCGGGGCCGGCTGACGCCCCGCCCACCACCACGCTGCGCCGCCGGCGATGACCCCCATGACAATCAGAAACAGAAGGAACTTCGCGAACGCACGCATCCGACCATGATAGCGCCCGTGGTAACATTTTTAGGTTAGTTCCCACAGAAGAGCCGGTATCGTCTAGGGGTCAGGACACGTGGTTCTCAGCCACGGGACCGGGGTTCGAATCCCCGTACCGGTACCAAACCCTCCGTTTTGGTCTGTTTGAGCTCGATCCAGATTCCGGCGAGCTCCGCAAACAGGGTCTGAAGATCAGGCTGCCGGATCAACCGCTGCAGATTCTGCTGTTGTTATTGGAGCGACCTGGTCAAGTCGTCAGGCGCGAGGCCTTGCGACAGCGGCTCTGGCCGGCCGACACGTTCGTTGATTTCGACGCCGGGCTCAATAGTGCAATCAAGAAACTCCGCGACGCACTGGGAGATCCCGCCGAGAACTCACGATTCGTAGAGACGCTGCCGCGTCGCGGCTATCGCTTCATCGGGTCGCTGCAGCCACCGACCGTTCTGCCGCCGGAGATGCAGGAACAGGAGACCCGATACGACGAAGAGGCGCGCGATCTTCTGAACGCTCACCGCTGTCCTCCCTTCAGGAGTGCCAAGTGTGTGCGCTCAGCATTTACGAACAACGTCTGCGGGCCAAGGCGAACAGATAATTCACGTTGTTGGATCTCACGCGCTGTCAGCGGGTGTCGGTCTTGGTGCGGCGCTGGCGCCGCTGCAGCGCGGTCGTGAGATTTCGCCGCGCTTCGGCGAATTCCGGCTGCAACGCCAGCGCCTGGTGGAACTCGTCGATGGCTGCGTCCAGCTTGCCCTGCGAGACGAGCGCCATGCCCAGGTTGTTGTGGGCTCCGGCAGAGATCGGCCTCAGGCGAAGCGACGCGCGAAACTCGTCGACGGCTTCGTCCAATTTGCCCTGCGATGCGAGCACGATGCCCAGTCCCTCGTGGATTTCGACCGAATCGGGCGTCACCCGCAGCGACGCGCGCAGTTCGTCGATGGCGCCCTCCAGCTTGCCCTGCGAGACGAGCGCCATGCCCAGGTTGTTGTGGGCTCCGGCAGAGATCGGCCTCAGGCGAAGCGACGCGCGAAACTCGTCGACGGCTTCGTCCAATTTGCCCTGCGATGCGAGCACGATGCCCAGTCCCTCGTGGATTTCGACCGAATCGGGCGTCACCCGCAGCGACGCGCGCAGTTCGTCGATGGCGCCCTCGTACTGACCCGCGGCGAGAAGGATGCCGGCTAGAGCGTAGTGCGCCCGACCGCTACCGGGGTCGAGCTGCACGGACCGGCGCAGGTGGACGACGGCTTCTTCAGGCGCCTGGTGCGACGCGAGCGCGAGCCCCAGATTCAAGTGCGCCGAGGCCGAATCTGGTTCGAGTCGCAGCGCTTCGCGAAACTCCGCGATCGCGCGATCGAATTCGCCTTTATCCGCGAGCGCGGATCCAAGGATGTTGTGCATCTCCGCCGATTCGGGGACGAGCGCGCCCAGATAGGCGCTACCGTCGACCCGGCGCGTCCCTCCCTCGGCGAGGAGGCGCGTGCGAGCCGCTTCGGCCGGCGTCGCACTGTACGCGCGCCCGAGTAGAGCAAGATACGTGTCGAGGCCCTGCACGAGAGGGACGGGCTTCCCGTCCGCGAAGCACTTCGGGCACCACGCCGCAACCTCACGCACGTCAGCGACAGACGCCGGTAGTCCGTCGCCAAACGTAAGCAGCGATCGCACCCCGTATTCCTGAATCGGGCGATCGTCGGTCACGGGAGCCGAGTTTCGAGTCGCGGCCGAAAGTTTCTGGGGTGAGGCGAGGAACGCGCCGACGATCTCACGCACGCTGCCGAGGTCCACCCGTTGCAGATCGGCCCGCAGCGCCGGGGCGTTCGTCATGGCGTTGGCCACCCGGGCCGGATCGATCTCGATGCGCGAGTCGTTCGCGCCGACGAGCAACAGGTCGGCTTCTGCGCCAGAGACGAGCACGCTCTGCGGGAAGACGTCGACGAACGCGCGAATCATCGCCAAGGTCGAGGCCGCCGGTACCTGATACACCGGCAGCCATTGGCTCATGAAGCCCTTCATTTTGAGGCGAGTCTTGGCTAGAGCGTAGAACTCCTCGGAATAGAGGGCCGCCACTCCGGCTTGCGCGATAGGTGGCGGTTCGAGCGTGATCAAATCGTACGAGCCCGGGCGCTGCATCTGCAGGTGTTGCCGCCCGTCGTTGACATAGACGGCCACTCGCCGGTCGTTCAGCACGTCCCCATTCGAATTCTTGAAGTAGCCGGCGTGCGTCAGGACATGTCTGGAGAGATCCACCACCTCGACGCGTCGAACGGATGGATGAAGCGTCGCCGCCTGTGTGGTATTGCCAACGCCGAAGCCAATCACGAGAACCGTCTCCGGGTTGTCGGCCGAAAGGAGCGGAATATGCGCAAATGCACGCATGTAGCGCTGCGAAAGCGGCGCCGTCGACGACATCCGATGCCCGTTGGTGAAAAGCGTTCGGCCTGTGCCTGGTTCTTCCGTGATGGCAATGACCTCGGTGACGCCTTCACTCAAGGTGAGCAACCGCTCGTGCCGCATCGGCAGTTCCAGGGCCCCGGTGATCAGGTAATTGGAAGGCAGCCGCAGCCATAGCCCGATGGCGCCGCCGGCGACGAGGATTGAGACGGCGAATGCGAGGGGATATGTAGGCCGGGTCTTATTAGACGCGGCACTGGATGACGGACCCAATAAGGCGCGCCCTACATCTGTTGCGAGATAGAGAGGCCCCACGGCCAACGCCGCGGCAGTGGTGAGAATGGTGGCACTGCCCTGGATCCCGAGCACGGGCAGAAGCAGGAAGCCGGCCGCCAGCGAGCCGCAGACGGCGCCGACGGTGTTGGAGAGATAGAGAATGCCCGCGCGACGTCCGACCGGGCGTTCCGCGCGCTGGATGATGGCATTGGCCAGCGGAAACGCGAGGCCCATCAGCAGCGCAGGGATAAGAACCTCCAACAGGATGGGTCTCGCATTGAACCACAACTCCCGCAGCGTTCGCGCCAAATCAGATTCAACGCCGGGCGCTGCCGCGACCATATGACCCACCGCCGCTCGATAAGCAGGATTGGCGAACGCCGCGTCCTTGATGTTCCCAAGACTGGCAACGGCCAGTCCCAGAAGAGTGGAAGCGACGAAGAATCCCTGTACGACCATCAACCACTGTGCTGGTCGCGCAATTCGGCGACGGAACCAGAGGATTTCCATTCCCATCGCCGCAAAGCCGGACAGCGCGAGGGCCAGGCTGGTCCACGCGAGACCCGACGATGCCGGCGGCGACAGAGGGATGGTCTGGGCGGTGACGGCAGAAATACTGGGTTTTTTCTTCTTACGGGCCGGCGCCGGTGTCGCCCCGGACGCCATGGCGCCCGCCAGTCCGAATGCGCCCGCCGCCGCGACGATGTTGAAGAACACCGCGAACATCTGTGTGCCTTGAAGACCGGCGGCAGGCACCAGCAGGAAGTCCGTGAGAATGCAGCCCAACGCCGCGCCGGCGGTGTTGACGCCGTAGAGAACGGCGATTCGCCAGTGCCCAACCTCTAGGTCCCGTCCGACGAGATGGCGAATGAGCAGAGTGAGCGTCCCGCCCATCAACATCGTAATCGGCGCGAGCAAGACGATGGCGATCGCTCCGCGGGCGAGGTAAGAGGCCGTCGAGAGGACGTACCAGCCGCCCGGGTCGCGCAGGTAGGAGGACACGAGCGCCGAGACTCGACCGAGGTGAGGCAGGAGCACGGAGATGGCAAGACCCATCAAGCCGATGGCCAGCTCGAAATAGCCGTACGTCTTGAGCAGCGACTCGGGCCTGGCGGCGTAACGCCGATCTGCCCATGTTCCAACGACCCAGCTGCCGATGCCCAGGCCCAGCATGAACACTGCGATTACGAGGGAGGCGGAGTACACGGTGTTGCCGAAGACATTGCCGAACACGCGGACCCAGACGACCTGATAGATCAGTCCGCTGAGGCCTGAGCAGAAGAAGAGAAAATAAATGAGGCCGGTCATGCCGTCCCGGTCGCTAAACCCTGGCCACGAAAACAACGAGTTAGGCGAGCCGACTAGAACGTCGCCCGGAACCCCAGCTGCATCATGCGCGGCTGATAGGCAACAAGATTGTTGAACGCCGGCGAGCCAAGGTGCAACACCCCATTGGACCTCGCCACCGTTGTTTCGCTGATCGTGAAGGTTCCGAAGTTCTTGTGGTTGAACGCGTTGAAGATTTCGAAAATGCCGTCGATCCCCACGCGGCTGGTGATCCTGAACCGCTTCTGGACGCGCATGTCCACGCGGTGGAGGTCGGGGTTATTGATGCCGTTGCGCGGGATGATGGAGCCGTCGGCGCGCACGCGGGTGATGGCGTTGTTCGACGAAATCGGATCCACCCCGGCCGTGGCGGTGTTGTACCCGTTGTCGCCGAAAAAGTAGATCCCGCTCACCTGAAAGCCGTGGCTGGCGTCCAGGATGCCGTTGAAGACAAAGCGATTGCGCTGATTGGTGCTCAGATACCATTCGTCCGCGATGACCTCGTTCAACACGACCGGCACACTGCAGGTAAATGAGCCCGACGCCGTAATGGTCGTCGGGTACTGGCATCCGGGCTGGCGCGGCGTGCTCTGATAATCGTACTCGCGCGAATACAGATACGTCGCCGAGCCCTGCCAGTGGTTGCTCATCCGCTTGGTGAGAGCCGACTGCCATCCGTAGTTATTGGCCGCGGCCGTTCTCATGCGCATCGTAATGGCGTCCCACCCTGGGTACGGTTTCTTTGACCGATCCGTGTAGGGGTAGTTGAATCCGGTGGCGGGATTGAAGGCCTGATTGACGTTCTGGCCGTTCTGCGCGCCGCGAGTATCGTTGATGGTGAAGTCGGACTCGACTGAGATCGCCATGCCCAACTGGCGCTGCAACCCGACGGACCCCTGATGACTGTACGGCGTCGTCGGATTCGGCGGCGACAGGATATTGATGATACGGTTGAACTTGCAACCCGCCGCGCCGGTGCGTGCGGCACACCCGCTCGCCACGTCTGCCTGCCACGAGGCCATGGCCTGCGCGTACGTCGGAATGGGGCCGTTGAACGGATTGGCCGCGAAGTCGGCCCGGCCGTCGTTGTTCACTTGAGGATGGATCTCTCCAGCGTAGAGCATCGTCCACATGGCCTCGTTGTCGTCGGGCGCTCCGTAGTACTTCCCATACCCGCCTCGCAGCACCGTCTTGTCGTTCAAGGAGTACGTGATGCCTAAGCGCGGCCCGAAGTTTGTCTTGTCCGACGGACGAGCACCGAAAAGTGGCTCTATCGCGGTCTGCAGTTCGCGCCCGGTGGAAAAGTCGTAACGAAGCCCAAGGCTCAACGTCACCTTGGAGAACTCCCAGTTATCCTGCGCCCAGCCGGAATAGACCTGCCGCTTGTTGTAGACCTTCATCTGCCCGAGGCCGACCGTATAGTTTCTGGTGTTCCTGGACAACGCGGCAAGGTTCCAGGTGTTGACGTCGTTCCACACGGGGATTATCTGCTCGATATTCGCAGGAATGGGAATACCTACGGCCTGCATGTCGTACTGACCCATGCAAATGTTGCAAACGAAGACATTCAACAGGTCGGCAATGTACTCGCTCCCGAGCTTCACGATGTGACGTCCGGCCTTGTTGAACGTCAACGTGAAGTCGTCACGAATGTTGTACGGATCCGACCCCCATTTCTGAGGCGAGTTGTTGTGGGCCTGGCCGATGGTAAATGGTCCTGTAAACGTGAGAATTGGCGTCCCGACGTCGAGGCCGAACGGGTGGTTCTTCCAGCCGGTGACGATCGGCGTGCGGGTCCAGTAGAAGCCGGCATACCCTCCCTTGACCTCGTTCAGCATCCGATTGTTCAACACCTGCGTGAGCGTGAAGAACAAGTCGTTGCTGAACCTTTCGGTGATCACTGGCGTCGAGGGATGCAACGCGTTGCCACCGACGGGCGTCCCCGCGTTCCCGGTCGCGACTGGCTCGGTATAGAAGGAATGATTGCCGCGCACCGCCAGATGGGTTTGTGTCGACAGTTGAAAGTCCAGCCGCCCGCCGCCCTTCCTGTCCCACGTGGTGAACTGCTGGTCAAGGTTGAAGGACGGATAGGGGGTGTTGTACGGGTAGGTCTGCGGCTGGCGCGAGAAGTCGTAGTTGCCGAAGAAATGAATCTTGTCCTTCTTGATCGGGCCGCCGTAGGTCCACGTCATCGTCTGATTCGAGTAAGGTTGAACGTTACTGTTGCAGCCAGCCGCGCCAATCGTGCAACCCACGGTCGACCGTCCTACCGGCGCCCCGATCGTCGTGACCCCGTTGATGAAATCGGGAGCGTTGAATTTGTCGCTCCGGAAGAAGCCGGAGTAGATGCCCTCGTATCTGTTGGTGCCCGACTTGGTGATGGCGTTCACCTGGATGCCGCTCGAACGACCTTGGGAAGCGTCGAACCGGCCGGAGACCTCCATCTCCGCGATGGCGTCCCGGCTGAAATGGGCCTGCCCAAAGGTGTTGAACATCGTCTGCGTCACCTGCTGCCCGTCGATATTGATCTGGTAATTCCCGGAGTTGGCCCCGACTGCGAGGGTCGGGACGTCGCCAACGGCGTTCATGTTGCTGCCAGGGGCCATCAGGGTAAGATCCATCCAGTTCCGGCCATTCAGCGGAATGTTGTCCATTTGCCGCGGGTTGACCGTGCCGCCCATGGACGACTTAGTGGTATCGACGAGCGGCGCCGCGCCGGTGACCGTGATCGTCTCTTGCACGCCCCCCGCCGACAACTGGAAATTCGTGACGGTGGTCTGCCCCACCGCCAGTTCCACGGTCTTGTTCACGGTGGTAAAGCCCGCGAGCTCCACCGTGATCTTGTAGTTGCCAACCCGCCCGGGAAGCCGAAATGCTCCACGCTCGTCGGTGACGGCCGTGACGGTATTGCCCGACGCCTGATGAATCGCGGTGACCGTAACCCCAGGAAGCACGCCGCCCGTGGAATCCGTCACGGTACCAGTCAAGGTCGCGTCTTGCGCGTATCCCGTAACGGGCAACGCCACGATCGCCACGAGTACCATCAGCCGTCTGACGAAGAGCCAACTCAGTATGTTCACCATCCGGGGCTCCTCCCACATCATGAAATGAAGCACGACTCCGACAACGAGACGATAAGAACTATGAAGCGCCTGTCACCCGGTTGACGGAATGTCCGTTATCCGATCCCACGCGCCACGTCCGCCGGAACAGCCGTCGCCGCACCGATGCTGCGCCACGCCCCCACTCCCCCGACGCACAGCGCGGATGATCCGCCCACACGACGGGGCGTGTCAATGAATAACGGACACACGTCTCTTGATCCCTCAGCCTCGATGTCGGTACGATCGATCCCCATGCCGAACGCGTTGGTGGCACAGACGACACGGAACTCGCCAGACGCGAAGCGGTCCTGTACGCGCGTGCCCGCCTCCGACATCCGCCATGGTAGGCCGCGGCCTCGATACCCGAGGCCTGCCGCACGGCGGCGGCCGTCTCGGCGCGGGCACGCGTCGCCGTGTAGACCAGCGCCCGGCGGTCGCCGACGAGCGACCGCAGCAGCTGCTGTTTCTCGGCGCTTGCCAGAAACCGGACGGACCGCCGGATGCTGGCGCGGTCGATGAGCCCGATCGCGACGTGGATTGAGCGCAAGCTACGCGACGGGCTGGTGAAGTGTGAGAACCAGTACCTACTCGACGACGAAGCGGCGGTCGCACAGAAGCGACCCGCGGGCCTGTTGCATGGACTGGCGCCGATCGGTACGTCGCCCGTCGATGATGCGGTGACCGGCATCGCCGATTGCTGGAGCGCTTGCAGAGGCGGCAATCGCCAGAACCCGTACTTCATCGCCAGTCCAGCGGGCGCCATGCTGCTCAGCCTCTGGGGCGCGACGGCGGGCGCGCGCCTCTTTCCCGAAGCGAGCCGATGCGCGGTGGCTCGATCGGCGGTGTCCGATTGCTCATCGCGCGCGAGGCTGGTCCGCGTCTGATTCTCGTGGATGCCGCCTGCCTCCTGTATGCCGATGGTGGATTCACGATGCGACCGAGTAGCGAAGCCGCCATCGCGCTCACCGACACGCCGGCAGCAGCCCCGCAGACCACGGTCTCGGCATTTCAAACCGACTCTCAATGGCTGCGCGTGCTGCGCGTGGTCACGTGGGCGACGGCGACAGACGACTGCGTCGCCTTCTGCAGTTTGCCGCGGTGCAGGTGACACGGAGGGATCGATGAATCATGACGACGCTTCCGGCCAGCCTCGCATTGCCCTCGATGCGGACGTGCTCGTCTTGTTGCCATCGCCACGTCGCGACGGCGCGGAACCCCCCGTTCAGTGCGCCGCTTCGAGCGCGACTACGAGCGTCTGCGCCGCCTTGGCGATGTCGTCGAGCGGATGGTCCGCACAGTAGCGATCGACGTAGGCTTTCATGCCGTTTATGTCCGTCTTGTTCAGCCGGCGATCGTTAACGTATCCGACGCCAGAGACAAACCCTGCGAGCCACGCTTGTTCCAATTCATAA
>QHWQ01000411.1 GCA_003222635.1 Acidobacteriota bacterium
CGATCACACGTCCGGGGCGGCCCGGATCCAGGACGAGTTCGGGGCGCGTCTCGCGATGGGCGATGCGGACTGGGACGCGCTGGCGCGCGCGCCGAACCCGAACGCCGAGCGGTTGCCGCGCCGCGACATCTCGGTGAAGGACGGCGACACGATCACGCTCGGATCGACAACGATCACGCTCCACGTGCTCGGCGGTCACACGCCGGCCACGCTCGGCGTCGATTTCACCGTCTACGACGGCGGAAAGCCGTACCGGGCGTTCATGTTCGGCGGCGCCGCGCCAGGACCGGGCCGTCAGGCCGCAGAACAATTCCTCGCCAGCGTGAAACGCATCGAGCAGATGCAGAACGGGGTGCAGGTGCGCATCGTCACGCACCCGTGGATGGATCCGGAGTTCTGGGACCGCGTCGATCGGCTGGCGGCCCGCAAAGCCGGCGACTCGCATCCGTTCGTGGCGCCTGACGTCTTTCGGGCGTGGATCGCCGAGCTCGATGCGACCGCTACGACACGCGTCAATGAAGCGGCGAGAGAGCCGACGACGCCGAGGTAGGATTCAGGGTTTCGGTATGCGAAGCGTGGCGCTGATCATCGCGCTGCCGCTCGCCGCGTACATGAGCGCGAGCGGGTGGAGCGTGGCTCCTCCGAGCCGCATGAGGCCAAACCACAAATTGTCGTCGACACGATCAAAGTAGAACGCGACGCCCAGCACCGCCACGAGCACGATACTCGTCGGAATGGGCGTGCCCTCGAAGTACTTCACCTTGCCGGTCTCCGCGTCGGCGAGCGCATCCGCGGTGACATTGAAGCGCGCGAGCCGGCTGACGCCGCAGACGACGAAGTAGGTGAGGAGCAGCATGTCCCATGCGCCCCGCAGTCCCAGCGTGAACCCCAATATCGCGGGAGCGACGCCGAACGAGATGACGTCCGCGAGGGAATCGAGGTCGGCGCCGAGGTGCGACTGGCGCGCGCGATTCAGGCGGGCGACGTATCCGTCCAACACGTCGCATGTGAGCGCGGCGGGTAAGAGCACGAACGCGCTCCAGAGAAACCGCCGCTCGCCGGAGGCCACGTAGTCCAGGCAGAGAAAGATCGAGATCGTTCCACATGCGGCGTTGCCGATCGTGAGCAGATCCGCCGCGGTATACGAGCGCAGCATCGACAGGTGGCGCCTCGAAGAGACCATGTCAGCCGGCGACGCTTTTATCCTTGACGAAGTCGCGTCCGCGTATCGCCTCGGCCGCGTTTTTCACCGCGCCCACCCATGGCGTGGCATCCAGTGCGGTATCGAGCGCGCCGCCGAGCAAGCCCTTGCGCCGAATCGCGGCCCCGACGGCGGCGATGGCGACGACCGCGCCGATCCACGGGATCGAACGTGAGAGACGGCGCACCAGACGCCCCCGTGCGTATTGCGCCAGCTGCTGAGTGACTGCCATGCGGACGTCGCGAGCAAAGTGTATTCCGTAAGTGAACCGGGCCTCCAGGCAGAGCTACGACTGGCGACAGGCGGCGTCGTAGCCGAACGCGTGCTCAATCCGATCATGGCCACCTGCGCGATGTGCCCAAGACCGACCACGCCGATGGTTGGAAGCGCGAGAGTCGCGGGTCTACTCCGGCAGATCACGCGCTTCAAACGGTGATCTGCTCGACAGGTCCGGGGGACGCCGGACCCAGACGCTCCTGGAGCTTCTCGCGGTCGTAGTCCGAGGAGACGTGCTCGACCTGAGTGCGCGCCGGGATCGAGCACGCGATGCAGCGATGCGCGTGCGGGCGCATGTATCCGATTGAACAACAGACCCACGTGTCCACAACAGCACAGACTGCTCTGCTGCGATCACCTAGGATGTTCGAACAGCGACGCATCCGCGCAACGACATCGATTGGAGCCGCAATGTCAAAACTACTGTGTGTGATTCTTGGCGGGGCGATATTCGCGAGCGCCTGCGGCACGACCGCGGCCGACAGCGCGGGCGCGGCCACAGACGCCGCGATTACCGGCGGCAAGCCGACGGCGGCGGCATCTCGCCCGAAGCCGGTCAGGCGGAACGTGCTGCCGGCTGGATCGACGGTGTCGGGACAGGTGACGAGCGCGGAGGGTTCCGGCCGCGTCAAAGGACGAGCGCAGGTGGCGTTCCAATTCAACACGCTGACGACGGGCGGCGAGACATACGACATGCAGACCGCGGCGCTCTCGCGCGTCGCATCGGCGACCAAGAGTGAGGACGCGACGAAGATCGGCATCGGCGCCGGTGCCGGTGCGGTCATCGGCGCACTGCTGGGCGGAAAGAGCGGCGCCGCCAAGGGCGCTGCCGTCGGCGGCGGTGCCGGCACGGGCGTCGTGCTCGCGACCAAAGGTGAGGAGATGCGTCTGACTCCCGGCGCCGACGTGACGACAACCCTCACGGCGCCGTTGACGGTGCGGGTCAGGATCAGTTAGCGGCAGTCGAAGATGCGGGTCACAGGTTCACGGGATCCTGACCCGCTCTTCGGCCCGCGACCGGCGTGAGATAATACGCAACGGATGCCACTGAAGAAGATCGCCGCACCACAACAGACCAGACTTCAACCAATCCCACCATTCGAGCTCAGGAAGTTCCTCGAATCCGCAGGAATCAAGAGAACAATCGCGAAATACGCCAGGTCGGCGGTCGTCTTCGCGCAGGGAGATCCCGCAGGCGACGTGTTCTACATTCAGCTGGGCAGCATCAAGCTGTCGGTGCTGTCACGAACCGGCAAGGAAGCCGTCGTGGCGATGCTCGGAGCCGGCGACTTCTTCGGTGAGGGCTGTCTCGCGGGACAGCAGCGCCGGATGGCGACCGCGTCGGCGCTCAGCGCCACCACCGTACTCGTGATCGAGAAGAACCAGATGCTGGAGATGATCCACAACGAGCCGGCGCTGGCAGAGCGCTTCCTGACACACATGCTGTCGCGCAACATCCGAATCGAAGAAGACCTCATCGATCAGCTGTTCAATTCCAGCGAGAAGCGCCTCGCGCGCACGTTGCTGCTGCTGGCGCGCTACGGCAAGGACGATCAGCCGCTGACCCTGCCGAAACTGTCGCAGGAAACGCTCGCAGAAATAGTCGGCACCACGCGCTCGCGCGTCAACTTCTTCATGAACAAGTTCCGCGAGCTCGGGTTCATCGAATACAACGGCAAGATCAAGGTCAACAGCTCGCTGTTGACCGTCGTGCTGCGCGATTAGTCTAGCGCCGCATCATCCGACGCGCCCTCGCTTCGCAGTCCCCACCCGACCATCTGTCCGGAAACCGATGCTGTCGGAGTGCACCGTTGTCCGGTCTTGAACAGCGCAGCCTCACGGCGCGCGCTACGCTCCTTTCGTACAGCGTCGAGGTTGTCGAGTTCACAACGAACTGATTAGCAGGGACGCGTAAGGATGGACATGAATGATGCGAAGTGACACTCAGATTTTGCGCACAGGTGTTCTGGTGCTGGCCTTGGGATTCGCGGCCGCGTGCAACGGGACATCGACGCCGACAGCGCCGACACCGTCGATCGTGGCACCCATAACGACACTGACGCCGACAGATATCCCGGCGCCAGTACCTGCAGTAGACCCCACGCCTGCGCCGACGCCAACACCTCCGCCGACCCCAACACCTCCGCCAACGCCACCACCGGCGCCGTCACCAACCCGGCTGCTGTCGCTGGTCATCGCTCCGTTGCTCCAGACGGGTGGGGAGCCGGTTACGGGCAGCGTGACGCTCGACGGTCCGGCGCCTGATGGCGGCG
>QHWQ01000412.1 GCA_003222635.1 Acidobacteriota bacterium
GCTGATCGAGGAGAACATCTCGCTCAAGCAGAACCTGCAGGCGCAGACCCACAACTTCGCCGGCCTCATCGGCCGCAGCCCGAAGATGAAGCAGGTCTTCGACCTGATCATCCAGGCGGCGCCCGCGCGTTCGACGATCCTGATCACCGGCGAGAGCGGCACGGGCAAGGAGCTCGTCGCGCGCGCGATCCACACGCACTCCTCGCGTCCCGACAAGGCGTTCGTCACCGTGAACTCCGGCAACCTGCCGCCGGAGCTGCTCGAGTCCACGCTGTTCGGCCACGTCAAAGGGGCGTTCACCGGCGCGGTCTACCCGAAGAAGGGTCTCTGCGACATGGCGGACAAAGGGACGATCTTCTTCGACGAGATCGGCAACATTCCGCTGGAGACGCAGGCCAAGCTGCTGCGCGTGATCCAGGAGCGCGAGTTCATGCGGCTCGGCGGAATGGAAACGATCAAGGTGGACGTCCGCATCATCGCCGCCACCAACTGCGACCTGAAGCAGATGATGGAGGCAGGCCGCTTCCGCGAGGACCTCTATTACCGCCTGCACGTCATCAACATCTACCTGCCGCCGCTGCGTCAGCGGAAGGAGGACATCCCGGTGCTCGCGCAGCACTTCCTCGTCAAGTACGGCGAGGAAAACAACAAGCGCGCGCTCGAGCTGGCGCCCGAGGCGCTCGACCTGCTGATGGACTATCACTGGCCGGGCAACGTCCGCGAGCTCGAAAACGTGATGGAGCGCGCCGTCGTGCTGGCGACGGGTAGTCGTATCGGCACGGATCTCATTCCGGATCACGTGCGCACGGCGCCCGCGTTTCAGATTCCGAAGTTCGTGGTGCCGCCGGAGGGCATTTCCTTCAAGGACGTGATCACCAACGTCGAGAAGCGGCTGATCGAGTCGACGCTCGAAGCCGCGGGCGGCGTTCAGAAGCGGGCGGCGGAGCTGCTGGGGATCAAGCCGACGACGCTGAACGAGATGATCAAGCGCTACGAGATCGGCGTGCGGCGCAGCCGGAAAGGAACCGTCGCCGGCGAGGACGAGGACAGTGCAGAAATGAAACCGGGTTAAATATCCGAATCACATTAAAGCCGGTTTCTGATCAGCATGACGAGACGTTCAAATCGACCTAGCACCGCGTCCCAGCGGTAGTACTGCCGGACGTACTGGCGTCCCGCGTCGCCGAGCTGCTCGCGCAGCTTGCTGCGCGTCATCAGCGCCTTCAGCGCTTCGACGAACTCCTCGCGGTTGCCGTAGTAGAGTCCCGCGCCCGCGCGGCGGCAGTGCTCCGCCGCGGCGTCGTTGCGAGCGCTCGCCAGCACCGGCGTGCCGACGGCAAAGCTCTCGAGCACGCACAGCGCCAGCGGATCGTCGGCGCCCGGCGCAATCGTAACGTCGGCGGCCTCGTACGCGACCATGCGCTCCCGATCCGGGAGCATGCCCGCCTGACGCAGATACGGCTCCTCGGGTACCTTCATCATCTTCACGCCCATCAGCACCAGCGCGGTGTCGCCGTCGGCCGAGGCGTAGGTGTCGAAGTACTCGAGCATCTCCTCGTCGGCCCGCATCGCCGTCTCGTCGTCTGCCGCGGGCTCGTCGGCGGGATCCTGCTGATGCCGCGGGTACGCCTGCCGGTGCGAGGGATCGACGCCCACGCCAACCAGCTCCTCGCGGAACGCCGGCACGCCGAGATAACCGCGCAGCAGCTTGCGTTCGGCGCCGGAGATCAGTCCGATGGCGCGCGCAGACGAGGCCACGTCGCGCCACAGCGCGAGGCGAAGGACGGGACTGAGGCGCAGGCAGGGAAACAGAATGCTGCGCTCCGGCGCCACCGCCATCCCGTGTACCGTCGTCCAGTGAATGAGCGAGAAGAAGACGAGCGCGTCATACGAATGGTGCTGCCGCTTGAGATGCTCGACGAGTCCCGGCGCGGACGGCCCGAGGCGGCGCACCCATTCCATCTCCTCGGCCCGCGAACGCGGCGCCGCGAGAATGCGATCCGAATGCTGCCGGAACGCGTTGACGTCGTGCGGCTGGTTCACCGCGAAGCGCCGCACCAGCACGCCGCGGATGCGGTCCGCGCCCTCGCCGTACTCGTTCTTCCAGGTGCGCCTGTCGCGCGCCGCGGTCGTCAGCACCTCGACGTCGTGCTTCAGGCTCAATTGCTCGGCGATCAGACGGCACGCGTGCTCGGCGCCGCTCGCGATCTCGCCGCCGTAGCGCGGCGTGATGAACGCGAGCTTCATGCCGCGGCTCCCGACGGCAGCTCCTCGAGCACCTGCGCGGCCGGCCGAAGCGATCGCTGCCGGCGCGCCAGCCAGCCGGGGAGCTTCTCCATGCGGTGCGGCGGCGGATTCGATGAGAGCTGCGCGAACATGTCGAGATACTTCCGTTCAATCACCGGCCAGCTGTAATTCTCGTCGTAGAACTGGCGGCCGTTGCCGCCGAGCTGCGCCGCCAGCGCGCGATCGTCGAGTACCCGGTCGACCACCGCGCCGAATTCCGCGCTGCTGGCGTAGTAGAGACCCGCATTGCTGCGCAGGCACTGACCGAGCAGCACGTCGCAGCGGGCATTGGCCACCACCGGCGTGCCCAGCGCCCACGCCTCGAGCGCGACCATCGACAAGCTCTCATAGTACGACGGCATGACGAGCGCCGCCGCGCCGGCGATGACGTCGAACTTGTCCTGGTCGTCCACGAACCCGAGGTGTCTGATACGCGGGTGCGGGGGGATGTCCAGCACGGCCTTGCCAATCAACACGAGCGTCGGCGGAGTCGCACGGCCAGCCGCGTAACGGACGAAGTAGTCGAACAGCTCCGCACAACCTTTGTTCGCATCGATGCGGCCGACATACACGACGTACGGCGTATCGAGACCAAACTTCGCCAGCGCGCGCCGCGGCTCCGCGGTTGCCGGAATCTCCGATCCGATGCCGACGACCACGCCCGGGACGTCGCCGTTGGATGCCGCCGCGTGAATCAGCGTCTGCTCCTCGTACGAGTTGTACATGATCCCCCGTACGCCGCGAAAGATCGGGCCGAACATTGTCAGCCCGAGCGCCGGGTCACGCTCCATCGTCGGCACCAGCACCGCACGGTGCGGAACCGCCCGGGCACCGTAATAGGCGTGATAGTAGCGGGCGCAGAACAGGACGACGTAATCGAACTCGTCGCCGGCGCCGCGGATGCGTGCGATCAGTGCCGGGCTCGCGGGCCCCTCGCTGTCGAGCCACTCGAGCTCTTCGTTCAGTGAATGCCGGCGGTAGAAGACGTGATCGGAGCGCAAGCCGAACTCCGCTTCGTCACGTTCGTGTTCGACAGGAAACCGTTCGACGGCGATGCCGTTGACCGCGTCAGCCCCGGCCGGATATTCGTTGCGCCACGTCAGGTACTCGTGCGCGCAGGTGGTGAGCACGCGAACGTCCGCGTGGCGCGCGAGATGCTCGGCGATGTACCTCGCGTGCAGCTCGGCGCCGCCGTTGATGTCGGCGCCGTATCGCTGCACCACGACCGCTAGCTTCATCCCTCTTCTGGAGGCTTTGGTGTTTCTTCGACCGGAGCGGGAGGAGCCGACGGTTCGACCGACGCGACGACTTCCTCGTGATGCTCGACGCGCTCGGCGCTCACTTCCTCTTCAAAGCCCTCGTCCGTGTCGGTGTCGCCTTCCTCGACTTCGGCGGGCGGTTCGCTCGCCGGTGATCCCGCCGGCGCGGCGCCGGCTTCGGCAGGAACACCGGCGCCGGGACCGCGGCGTCCGCGGCGGCGGCGGCGGCGGCGGCGCGGCGCATCCGACGGCTGACCACCTTCGGGTGGCGTCTGCTGCGGCGCGCCCTCCGGACTCGGCGCGCCAGTGGACACGGCCGCCGGC
>QHWQ01000413.1 GCA_003222635.1 Acidobacteriota bacterium
CGACGACCGATCCGGCCCGCGCGAGATGCTTTGCGCGGATGCGTCTTCCCGAGGTGCTGGAGGACCTTGGTGGTTCCGCGACGGCAGCGGCCGATCAGGGCGCCGACGTGCAAACCACGCTCAGCACGTGTACAGAGGGGCACTCGCGGTGAGTCGCACGACGACGAATGTCGTCCTTGCCGCGGCGGCGGTCATCGCGTTTCTTGTCTACGGCGCGTATGCAGGGCGCACGTCGATCAACGACGGCCTCGGGCCTGACGGCCCTGCCTATGCCGCGATGGTCACCAGCCATGACGTGCAGGGCCGATCGGTCGGCGATCGCGTGTGGCCTGCGTTTCCGCTCGCCACCGCTGCTGTCTATGCCGTCACCGGCAGCATCGCCACGAGCTTTGCGGCGGTGAACGTCGTCGCCTTGATTGTCCTCGTCATCGCGGCATGCCTCATCCTGGACGCTGCGTCGAGTCCGCCGGCCGTGAAAGCGTGCACGATCGCGACGCTGAGTTTGCTGGGCCACCCTACGCTGACCGCTGCCTACAATCCAGGCGAACCCTACCTGCTCGGCGTCGCGTTGGCGACGCTCGGCGTCGCAACCATCGAGACGGGCGGGCCGCTTGTGATCGCTATTGGCCAGGTCGCGGCCGCACTCGGATCGCCGGTTGGTCTCGTGGCACCGCTCTACGGAATCGCTCGCTGGATGCGGGCGATTCGAGGCGATTTCAGAGAGCTCCTGGCCGTGGCGCCGGGACTCCTCGTGTGGCTGCTCATACAAACGTGGGCGAGGGGAGGACCGGCCGGGCTTCTCGACCTGCTTCGCGTATCGCGGGTACGGTCGGACGCGGTGCTCTGGACCGAGCTCGCCTTCATCCTCTTCGGCGCGTACTTCATCCTCACCTCGCTCGGCGGTCTGACGATCATGTTCTGGTCGCGCCCGGAGCGGATCCGCGAGACGCTGCGCGCGCGAGCCGAACTATGGGCGATGGTCGTGCCGCCGCTCGTCTTCGTGGCCACAGCGGGACTCGAAGTCCCCGCGGCGATCGCGTTTCTCATCCCGTTCTGGCTGGTCGTCGCGGGTGACTGGAACCGCCGCCACACGGCACCGCTGGCCGCGCCCCTCCTGCTCGCCGCGGCGCTGACGATCCTCACGCAGCGCCCGTGGACGAAGATGAACGACACGGCATACTTCGTTGATTGGTTTCCCTACTCGGTGCATGCGGGACGCGTCAGCGCGGTTGCGATATCTGACAGCGTGTTGACCGGCATCTGGCGGGTGCGCGTGCTGATTGCGGGGGGCGGAGCGATCGGGTTTGCGGTGATGTGGCGCCGGCTGACGGCGCCCGTGCGATGAAACCACAGATCATCGCGTGGATTGTCGCTGCCGCTCTCGCGCTGCCGATCGCGCACAGCGTGTTCCGAATCCCGATTCAGGTCTCCGACAGCCTCGAGCCGATCGTCATCAGCGCGCGCTATCCGAACACCGCGGCGCTGCTGCGTGACAGCGTGCGATTTTCGCCGACCACGTTCAGGCCGATGCGCTACCTGCAGGCGCGGGGACTGCTCGAGGCCGCCGAGTCAACCGGGCTGACGTATCACGCGGTGTTCCGCACCGTGCATGTCGCGCTGCTGCTGATGCTCGTCGCGCTCTTCGTGCTTGCGGCGCGCGTCCGCGAGTGGACCGATCTTGCGGCCTTCACCGTCGCGCTGCCGGTGTTCGTCGGCATCCATACGTTCGTCGCCATGCTGCAGGAAGCCTTTCCGGTGAATCACTACGCCGAGGTCGCGGTCTGCGTGCTCGCCGTGCTCTGGCTGGCGCAGCGGCCGCCTCGATGGTTCGTCGCGCCGCTCATCTGCCTGCTGCTCGTGCTCGCGCTGTCGGTGATCGAATCGGGCGCCATGGTGTGGGTCGCGGTGGTGGCGTCCGCGGCCGCCCGGCTGCGCGGCATCACGCGCGCCACGCTCATCTCGACGACGGTCGTGGTGGTCGCGTATGTGGCGCTGCGTCGCGCGCTCGACATCGCGTCGCCCGGCATTGGCGGCCACGGCAGCGGCTTCGGCGCCACGTTCTATTCGGCCGAGGAGCTGGCGCAGCGTTTCGGCGCGCATCCGCTCGCGCTGATCGCGTACAACGTCGCCGGCGGTTTCGCGTCGCTGCTGCTGTCCGAACCCCGGCAAGGGGTATACAGCCTTGCGATGTGGTGGCGCGACAGCGTGCTCCATCCCGTTGTGGTCATCAATCTTGTCTCCTCCGTCGTGACGACCGCGGTGCTCGTGTGGTACGGCGTCACGCATCTGCGCGGCGGCTACGCGTCGTGGTCCCACCGCCAGCGCCTGTTCGTCGTCGCATGCGCGTTGATGGTGATCAATGCCGCGCTGACAGCCGCCTACATCAAGGACGAGATCATCAGTCCTGGGTGTGCACTACATCCTGCGCTACGATGCGTTCAAGATCAGGAACGACTGGGTGGACGTGCTTCGCGAAGACAAGCGCGAGGACTGGCCGAAGGACGATCGCGAGCTGGCGATCACGCGCCGCATCCGCGACGAAGCGATTTCGCGCCGCATCGCCAGTCCTTCCTTCATGCCGAAGTGGGCGGACAGGTATTGGGTCGAGTGACGCGATCGCTGCTGGTGCGCACGCTTCCCGCGCTTCCCTGCGCCATCCTGGCGGCGATGAGCGCCTGGTGGATCGCGGGTGACCTCGCCGGCGGCGGATTGTGGCCCGCGGACGAGGTCACCTTGTCAGAGGCGATCGCCACGAGAAACACCGCCGAAGCGCTGCGCCTGATCCGGCTCGGCGCCGATCCGAACCAACCTTCGCGCGTGCGCGGCGGCCTGTTGACATCCGATGCCGACGTTACCGTGCGACCGGTCGAAGCGGCCGTCGGCGCGCAGCGCGCCGATGCGCTGCGGATGCTGCTCGCCAACGGAGCGGCCATTGACAACCGCGAGCGCCGCGTCCTCCGCTGCTACGAGCAGCGGCGTCACGATTCCGGCGTTCGCGAGCTCCTCGGCGGCGAATCGGAAACGCTCGACTGCTCCGGCGTCCGCCTGCCGACCGACGAGGGCTCGCGGTGACCGTCGAGGCACGGCCGCATCGGCTCTGGACGATCGCCGCCACGATCGGCGTCCTCGCGTTCGGCTTCCGGCTGATGAACGTGCGCGACCTGCCGAACGACCACTACATGCATCTGGCCTGGGCGCAGCAGCTGCTGTTCGGCGAACGGCCGGGTCGCGACTTCGTCGACCCTGGCATGCCGCTGACCTACCTGCTGTCAGCGCTCGTGCAGTGGCTGTGGGCGGGCCCGTTCAGTGAAGCGGTTCTCTGCTGCGTGATGCTCGCCATCACCGCCGCCGTGGTCTTCGTCGTTTCCACGGAGCTCACCGGCTCGCGCATCGCCGGCGTCCTCGCTGCCGCAGTGGTCGTCGGTTTTTATCCGCGGCTGTATTCGTATCCGAAGGTCCTCGTACCTGCCGTGGCGCTCTATCTCCTGCATCGATATGCCGTACTCCCGCGCATGTCGCGCCTATGGCTGCTGGCGATCTGGATCGCCGCGGCGACGTTGCTGCGGCACGACCTCGGTGTCTATGCGGCCGCCGGCACAGGCGCCGGTCTCCTGTCCGTGCACTGGGGCAGCGTCCGCGCCTCGATCTCGGCGCTGGCGCGCTGCGCCGGCGCCGTCATTGCCGTGATGATCCCGTACCTGATCTTCGTGCAGTGGTCGGAAGGCGTCTTCCAGCACCTGCACCAAGCCGTCGAGTTCGCGCGCGGCGAGGCGCACCAGCGCTTTCTGGCGCCGCCGCCGTTCCCATTCTTCGGCGATGCGCGCGGGCTCGCCGCATGGAGCATCGACGATTCCGCGGTGCTGCTCTTCTATCTGGCGTACCTCATTCCCCTTGTCGCGCTCGTCCTCGTCCTCCGCCGCGCTCGACCGCAGCCTGTCACCGCGTCCGTGAGCGCCGCGCTCGCCATGTCCGCGTTGTACCTCCTCGTCGTCCTCAGGCACCCCATCGTGTCGCGCATCCAGGATGTCGCGACGCTCTTTGCGATCCTCGGCGTGTGGACGATCGCGGACGCGAAGCGGGAAGGGAAGGTGGCCTTCGCGGCGGCTCTCCTCGTCTGCGCGCTGGGCGCCGCAAGCATCTGGCACCTTGGCAACCTGACGGAACGCGTGCGGGATACGCGCGTGGCCGACGGCCCGGGCGTGATGCAGCGGACGATTCAAGGCATCGAGGAAACCGGCACGCAGTGGCCGTGGGAACGGTACTGGCCGGCCGGCGAGCTGCCGGAGGCGATCAAGTACCTGAACGCGTGCACGGCACCGACGGACAAGGTGCTGCTGACGTGGGCCGCGCCCGAGTACTACTACTTCGCGAGGCGGCCGTTCGGCGCCGGCCATGCGTTGTTTCTTCCGCCGGACGCGTTCACCAATCGCGAGGATCAGGAACTGATGCTCGCGCGCATGGTCCGCGAACGCATTCCG
>QHWQ01000146.1:0-19048 GCA_003222635.1 Acidobacteriota bacterium
CGGCGCAGAAATGAGTGCCGTTGCAACGTCGCACCCGGACCGGGTCGCGGGACTCGTTTACATTGACGCGGCATACCCGTACGCATTTGAGGGCGTCAACGGACCGAGCATGAAGGACTTTCAGATCAACGGCCCGCGAGCGCCCCGTCCGAGTGTTGCCGATTTGGTCAGCTTCGGCTCCTTGCAGAAGTGGGACGCCGAGGTCTATGGGTATCGGACGCCAGAGTCTGAGTTTCGCCAGACCTGGGAATCAGATACCTCCGATCGGCCTCGGAAGGAGCGCGATTTTCCTGGCGCTCAAGCGTTCATGGCGATCATGAGCAGCACGAACAGGTTCACGACGATTCCAGTACCAGCGGTCGCCATCTTCGCAAGCCCACACATTCCAGAGAATTGGATTGCCAAGAGCACGAATCCCGCAGTGCGAGAAGCGGCCAGTGCCTATTACACCGCGATCGATGCTTCGACCGAAAAACAGACGAGAGCGCTCGAAGCTGGCGTGCCCGCTGCCCGCGTGATCAGGCTGGCAGGCGCGCACTACCTGTTTCTGTCAAATGAGTCAGATACGCTGCGTGACATGCGCGCTTTTATTGCCAGCTTGAAGTAACTGCGTCTGTTGTTCGCACGGTTGTACTTATCGCACCTATCGCACTTCTCGCACCAATCGCACCCCTTGCACCTTATTTACAGAGTCCGCATCGCGCGATTGTGGAGCGACGTCACTGCCTGCCAGCCGGCTGACACCGCGCCTTCCTGCCAGTCGGGTTCGGACGTCGGCGCCGTGGCGGCGCAGCCGATGACGATGCGGTTGTCGACGCGTGAGAGCTGTTCGCGGCGCGCGGCGGCGGCGCCGGTCGCGAAGCCGCCCTGGCTGTACTTCACGCGCTTCCACCAGACCCCATACGCGCTCTCGAACTCCTGACGAATCTGCGGATGCACCTTGCTCGCGTGCGTCAGCACGTGCTCGACGCGCGCCTTGACCGGCTCGTTGCCGACAATGCCGTTGTGGGCGTACAGGCCGAGCAGCACACCCTTGTGCGAGAAGTAGCCGTCCGAGGGATACGAGAACTCGCCGAGCGGCAGGTTCGAGTAGAGATGGCCGCCGAAAATCTGATCGTCTTCCTCCCAGAAGCGCCGCTTCATCGCGAGCCCCATCTTCGCGCTGTCGCTGTACGGCGTGGATCGGACCGCCGCCATCATCTCTGGTGAAAGGTTGATGTCGACGCCGGCGAGTACCGACAGCGGAAGGCAGGCAACCACGTAGTCTGCTGTCGTGCGGATGCTCTTGCCGGTCTTCGTATCGACGTAGCTCACCTCGATGCCCGAATCGCCCTGGTGCACCGAGCGCACCTCGGCGTTGAACGTGATGCGCCGCGCGCCGAGCGCTCGCTCGAACGCCTTCGGGATCTGATCCATGCCGCCGACCGGGTGAAACATCGGCGCCGCGGCCGTGCCGTCGCTGGCGGCAATTGATCGCATGCGGCTGCCGAATCCCGACCGCAGGAGATCGGCGAGCGCGTACGGATTGCCCGGGCCGCGCGCCTCGAACGCTTTGTAGGTCCGATCGGACGCGTCGAGATAGCCCTGGCCCGCGAGATAGCTGACGAAGCGCTGCGTGTCTTCAGCGGTCAATGGCAGATCGAGCTGACGCTTGTCGATCGCCTTGACGAGCAGCTCGTTCGTGCGGCCGATCAGATCCGCTTTCACCTCGCGCAGCCGCACGCGCGTGTTCGCGAACGGTCCCGCGCCTTCGTAATAGAAGTACGACGCGTCGGCCTCGTTGACGAACATCTGCATGGAGACGCCAAGCTCCTTGCAGTAGCCGAGGATGCCGGTGTGCGTGTACGGAATGCGCCACGGCCCGACGTTTATGTACAAGCCGTCGTCGAACGTGCAGACCTGATGCTCGCCGTTGATCTCGGTATGTTCCGTGCCGCGGCGGACGGTCCAGCTCATGCCGCCGACGCGATCGCGCGCCTCGAGAATGCGGAAGTCGTATCCGAGTTTGTTCAGCTCGTAGGCGACGACGAGGCCGGAGATGCCGGCGCCGAGGACGATGACATCAGCTTTCGCGGGACGGCCGGTGAGCGAGGGACGCACGCCAGCCTGTCCCGCCATCAACTCCCACGACGACATCGCCGTCATGACGAGCGAGGACCCGCCGATGACGCCGAGGTGTTCCAGGAAGCGGCGGCGCGTTACGGCGCCGCGGTCGGTGCGATGGGTGCGATGGGTGCGATGGGTGCGATGGGTGCGATGGGTGCGAGAGGTGCAATCGGTGCAAATCGTATCGCTGTCGCCACGTTCACCCATTGCACCTATTGCACCCTTCGCACTTATTGCACCAACCGGAGCCGCTATGGCGCCAGCGGCTCGATTTTGGTCAGCGTGTTGCCGTGCTGATCGCCGAGCCACAGGCTCGAGAGCGGTCCGGACTTCTGCACCTCGACGTGCCGCACGTTGGTCTCGTGCGGCAGCAGGTACTGCGTGAACTCGCCGGTCGCGACGTTCAGCCGCACCGCCAGGTCGTTGTCCATCCCCGCCGTCCACGCATACGCGCGGTCGTCGTACTGCGCGTCGTACGGCCGCGTCCACTCGGTCGGCACGGTCCACTCGGTGAATATCAATGTCTTCGTGTCGAACATCGCGAGACGGTTGCCGTTGAACACGCCGCACCAGAGGCGGTCCTGCGAATCCATGTGGCCGCGGCGGCAGCCCGCGCCCTTGGTGGGGAAGTCGTACCACGTGGTCTGCAGCGTCTTGGCGTCGGTCTTCCACAGCTTGTCGTTGGTCATCTGCATGCCCCACGCGTTGTTCTGCGAGTCGGCAACCACGTCATACGCGCGGGCCGGCGGGCTGCCCTTCGGATACGTCATGGGCGTCCACTTGTTCTTCGCGAGATCGACGCGCCAGGTGCCGCCCGACTCGCCCGTGTCGAACGCGATGTTGAACCAGAGCTGTCCGTCCACATCCATGTGCGCCGGATCGATCATCGTCAGGTGCCCGTCGCCCCACGTGTTCTCCGGCGTCGGAAGCTGGAACGTTTCCATCTTGCCGGTCTTCGGATCGAGCCGCACGATCTGCAGCTGCGACATGTTCCCGTAATAGACGCGTCCCTGCTTGTCGAGATCGATCTGCAGGCCGCCCTGCGCGACCTGTCCCGTGCGGCGCAGCGGCGGCGAGTACTCGACGACCTTGCCGGTCTTCACATCGAGCTTGCCGAAGTACTGCGAGTTGAAGTCCGAGTACCACGCGTTGCCGTCGGCGTCGAAGGCGACGTCATGCGGCGAGGCGTCGGGGCGCGGCAGCTCGTACACGGTGTAAATGACCTGCGTCGCCTTCCCCTTCGGGCGCGGCAGCGTCTTGAGCGGGAACTGGAACGTGTCGGTCGCGCTCAGGTTGATCGAACTGAGATACCGGCCCTGCGACGTCGGCTCCGTGATCACCGGCAGCGGTCCTTCCTGCGGACGGAACCACGGATGCATCGGCGACGAGTTGTTCGTGTGGCGCGGCATGCGCGCGGCGACGATCGACATCTCGAGCGGGTCGAAGTGGGAGAAGAAGACGCGCTGCAGCGAATGGCAGTTGACGCAGGCGCCAAGCGATGCTCGCTGCTGCGGCGTTCCCGGCGCGCTCATGATCAGCTCGCCGTTCGACATCTGCGTCGCAATCTTCATCGCCCGCGTAATCTTCGTGAGCGGCAGATCGAGCCGCGTGGCGTCGCCCTTGACGTCGGCGGACGTCGCGGGCAGCTCGTAGCCGACCGCGCGGATGCCGATCGCGTAGCGGCCCGGCTCCATCCGGTCGCGCGGGAAGCTGTACTGGCCCTGCGCGTTGCTGACGACCCAGGTGCTGATCGTCGATCCATCCCGTTTGGCGCCGACGAGCACGCCTTCCATCGGGCCGTCGGCCTGCGAGCTGACGGTGCCGGTCAGCGCCGCCGAGCCCGTGCCTTCGGCCGCCTGCGTGACCTTGATCGAGGCCGTGCCGACGAGCATCGTTGCCACCACAACCAGAGCGAGCAGCTTCGCCTTCCTCATGGCGCTTCTCCTTTGCCGACTTAGCATGCGTAGTGTATCTTCTCGAGGCCCAGATGCGCATGAGAACTGCGTGTGTCGCGGCGCTGCTGGCCCTGCTGGCCATCCGGCCCATTCCCGCCCAGGAGAACTCGCCGCCCGACCTCACGGGTACCTGGCGGTGGGTGAATCACGAGGACGAGCGCGACCGCAATCCGGGCGCGTTTCCCGGCGACTATCGCGGTCTCCCGCTCAATGACGCCGCCCGTTTCCGGGCGGATACCTACGACGAAGAGATCAACTCCACCTCATCGCTGCTGCAGTGCCGGCCACGGACGCCGGGCTACCAGCCGAAGGGGCTCGACCCGATGCGGATCGACAAAGTCACCGATCCGCTCACGCGCCAGTTCATCGCGTATCGCATCTCGTACGAGAAGACGCCGGGCGAGCGCGTGATCTGGGTGGACGGCCGTCCGTCGCCATCCCAGTACGCGCTGCACTCGTGGGACGGCTTCTCGTCCGGCAAGTTCCGCGGCGACACGCTCGAGATCACGACGACGCACATCAAGGAGAGCTACGTGCGGCGCAACGGCGTCGCGACGAGCTTCCGAGCGACCGTGATCGAGCAGATGTCGCTCGAGGAGCCGTACCTCGAGGTGACGTTCACGGTGATCGATCCGGATTACCTCACCGAGCCGCTCGTGAGGAGCGCGACCTACATGCGCGCGCCGACCTTGCAGCTGCCGCCGTATCCGTGTCAGCCCGAGGATAACCAGGCCGGCGAGAAGTACCGGGTGCCGAACTATCTGCCCGGCGAGAACCCGTATCTCACCGAGTCGGCGTTCAAGTACAAGGTGCCGGAGGAAGCGTCGCGCGGCGGCGCGGACACCTTGTATCCAGAGTGGCGCGCCAAGGGTGTCACGCTGACGCCGCCGGCGGCGCAGTCGACGATCAGGCCGACCTACACCGATGAATCGACGCGCATCGCCGAGCGTGCGGATGCGCAGCCGCGACGCGCGCCGGCCTACGACAAGGTCGAGGCGGTGCACGTCAACGGCAACGTGTTTCTGATCGCCGGCGCCGGCGCCAACATCGTCGCGTCGGCCGGTGGCGACGGCGTGGTGATGGTGGACTCGGGCGCGACAGCGGCCACCGAGAAGGTGCTCGCGGCGGTGCGAGCGATCACGCAGAGCCTGCGGCCGGCGGAACCACCCGACGCGGCATCGCCGTTCGGCAATCAGTACCTCGTCGAGCATGCGTTCAGCGAGCCCGCGATCCGCCTGATCATCAACACCAGCAGCAACGCGGATCATGTCGGCGGCAACGCGAACGTCAGGAAGTCGCCGCTGTTCCGGCTGCTCGGCTATCGCGATCCGACGCTGAGCCTGCAGGTGCTCGCGCACGCCAACGTGCAGAGCCGCATGGTGGACGCGAAGGCGCCCGACATGCTGGTGCCGACCGACACCTACTTGTCCGACAGGTACACGCTCTATCGCTTCTTCAACAATCAGGCGGTGCAGCTGTTCCACTTCCCGAAGGCTGTCACCGACGGCGACTCCATCGTCTGGTTCCGGCGCGCGGACGTGATCGCGGCGGGCGACATCTACAACAGCGACCTCTACCCGCCGATCGACGTGGACAAGGGCGGCAGCATCGACGGCGAGATCGAGGCGCTCGACAAGCTGATCGAGATGAGCGTCACCGAGTTCATGGCGCAGGGCGGCACGCTCATCATCCCGCGCCGCGGATGGATCAGCGACGCCGCGGATGTCGGCTATTACCGCGACATGCTCATGGTCATTCGCGACCGCATCAAATCGATGGCGGACAAGAACATGACGCTCGCGCAGGTGAAGGCGGCGAAGCCGACGATGGATTTCGATCCGGAGTACGGGCGGGAACCGGGCGTCACGTCGCGCTTCGTCGAAGCGGTGTATCGCAGCCTCAAGGAGAAAAAATGAAAACCGCTTTCATACTCGTCGCCCTTATTGCGGTTGTGCTGACCGTCCCCGCGTACGCACATCATTCCTTCGGGGGCACCTACGACGTCAGCAAGACCATCACGGTGAAAGGGAAGATGGTGCAGGTGACGCTGCGCGCGCCGCACTCGTTCCTCTACGTCGAGGTGCAGGATCCCGACGGCACGACGAAGCAGTGGGTGATCGAAGGTGCGACGGCCGCGCAGTTCGCGCGCCAGGGGATCGACAAGGACGCGTTCAAGATCGGCGATCCCGTCGAAGTGGTCGTCAATCCCTCGCGCAGTCCCGGCAGCACGCACGGGCGGCTGATTCAGATCACGCGCACCACCGACGGCAAGTCGTGGGGCAGCAAGGCAGGCGAGAGCGTCAACTGATCATGAAGATCCGAGTCGCGATCGCGGTGGCGTGCGTGCTCTGTAGTGTCCGGCTTCAGCCGGACGTGCTGTGGCTTCAGCCGGACCTGCACGCGCAAGGCCGCGGCGGCCAGCCCGCACCGCCGCCGACCGCGAAGGCGATCGCGCCGATCGATCTCACCGGCTACTGGACCGCCGTCGTCACCGAAGACTGGCACGTGCGGATGCTCACGCCCGCGAAGGGTGACTTCGGCAGCGGCGTGACGGGGACGATCGAAAACCCGGGCGTCGGCTTCATCGGCGCGGGACCGAATCCATCCGCGCAGGGCAACATTCCCTACAACGTGACCGCCGCGAGGCTCGCGATGGCGTGGGATCCGGCGAAGGACGAAGCCGACGGCAACGCGTGCAAGGCGTACGGCGCGGGCGGCATCATGCGCCAGCCGACGCATCTGCGAATCAGCTGGCAGGATGACAACACGCTCGAGATGGAAGCGGACTTCGGCACGCAGACGCGCGTGCTGCACTTCGGCCCGCCGGTGACGGCAGGCCGCCTCGACTACGCCAACGCGACCCTCTTTCCCGCGCGGCCGCCGAAGCTCGACCCTCCCGCAGGGACGGAACCGAGCGCGCAGGGCTACTCGATTGCGCAGTGGACCATCATGGGCGGCACGGGCGGCTACGAGCGCGGCGGCAACCTGAAGGTCGTCACCACGCGCCTGAAGCCCGGTTATTACTGGAAGAACGGCATGCCGTACAGCGGCAACGCCGTGCTGACCGAGTACTTCCGCACGATGGAATTACCCGATCGAAGCCAGTGGATTCGCTATACCGTCATCGCTGACGATCCCGAGTACCTGACGCAGCCGTGGATCGTCAACTACGCGTTCAAGAAATTGCCCGACGGATCGAAGTGGAACCCGACCCCCTGCTCGGTGAAATAACGTCCCCGTCAATCACCTCGCCGTTTACGCGACCATCGGGCGTAGGCCTGTCGAGCGTAGGCGAGGCGCTCCTCGGATGAGGGATACCTTCGCGTGAACCACTGCACGAGGCGAAGGATTTCAGCGCGCTCGTCCTCGCCTATCGGCCCCTCGAGCGCCTCGCGCAACTCCTCGAGGCTGACACGGCGATTGACGATCGCGGCCACGCGGTCAGGATTCACGCGAGCGGCTCCTTGAGCGCGCGCAGCAGACGGATGTCCTCGAGATCCTTTGGTCTCGAGGCGACCTGCTTTGTGAGGATCAGGTCCTCAATCGAAGGAAGCTGGATGTCTACATCATCGAGGCGGACGGCGTGACGGCGCTGCCAAAGGCGTTCGAATTCCACCGCTCGCCCGTCGACCGTGGTCAGCGAGCGCGCGACCAGGACGTCGACATGTTCGTCGTTCTCGAGCACGTAACGGCCTCGTCCGCGTGCCTCCGCCGGCGAATGCGTTGGATGGAGATCGAACCGGGCGGCGACCACGTTCAGCGCCTCGATGTCATCGATCGCGATCCAGAAGTCATAATCGGCAGTCAGCACCGGCAGGCCGAGGAGGACGAGCGCTCGACGCCCGATCACCAGGGCGCGAACGTTGCTCGCGGACACCGCGGTAAAAAATGCGATTTCATCGAACGCCGATGGTTCCATCCCGCCTCGATTATAGAAGGGAGGGCTTGAAGCGCTGCCGATGGCGCATCGACCCGGACCCGATCGAGGGTCACAATGCGGCCTGCCCGACGCATCGACGTGGAACCCCACGCCCTGCTCGGTGAAATAAATAAACGCGCCGATCACACAGCGACGATATCGAGCAACTCGGAGACAAGTCGATCAATACGGACGTATCGACGAGCCCGCGCGCGTGGCGGGGCTCAGCCACGCGGCGTCGGGTCCTGATCGATCGGGGAGTCGACGTCCTTGCGGAATCGCGCGTGCGCGACCTTCGGCGCGCGTCGGTAGGCGCCGTTTGCTGCCTCGGCCGCGACGAACACACGCGGCTTCACGGGGATCAATTCGCCGACGGCCACGCCATTGCGGGTGACCGTGAAGGACTCGCCCTTATCCAGGGCGCGCATGATGCGGCCGCTCTCATTGCGGAGCTCGCGCTGGGTGATGCGACGAGGCATGACGTCAGTGTAGCCCTTCGTACTCCTCCCGTCTCAGACGCAGACGTTCCCGAGCACGCCCGATCCTCCGCAGTAACTGACATCCTGCAACTGAATGATCAGGCCGTCGGGATCGGTGAAGTACAGTTCAGGAGTGCCCTCTTTCGCCCCGCCGCGATCTTCCCTCCGCACGCTGATGTAATGCACGAGTGGCCCCGGGGCGCCCTGACCATCGCCGCGCGGTTTGATCCCGTAGGCCTCGAGCGTCTTGATGACCGTCGCAGGGCGGAAATTCCCGATCGTCATGCACAGATGATTGATGGCGGCGCGCGGAGCGGCACCCGATCCGCCGCGGCCGGCAGCTCCGGTGTTGAACACCAGGAACTCGACTCCGCCCCACCCGAGGACGGGCGACGTGGGCCCTTGATACGCCTGAATCCTGAGACCGAACAGATCCTGCCAGAACGTGCGGGAGGCGGCAGGATCCGACACGCTGTTGGTGGTGTGGCTCCATCCGCGCGGCGCAAGCAGCCCGCGCCGTGGCGACGGCTCCGGCGCGGGGCACACGTTTCCGAGTGCACCGGCTCCGCCGCAGTACCGCGGATCCTGTAACTGAATGACGAACCCATTCGGATCGCTGACGTATACCTCGGGCGTCCCCGCCTGCGCGCCACCGGCGTCCGGGCCACGCATTCGGACGCGCATGTTCACGCCGCGTTGCGTGAGGATCCTGCTGACGCGCTCGACGTCGAAATCCTCGACGCCGAGGGCGAGATGGTCCAGCCGCGGCGGGTCGGCACCTGCGGCGCTCACCCCCAGAAACTGTGGTCCGGCGCCGATCTGCAGGTTCGTCGTGCTTCCCTGCCTGGAGATGACCGGCATGCCGAAGAGACCCTGGTAGAAATCGACGGAGCGCTTCACGTCGGAAACGGAAAGCGTCACGTGGTTGATGCCACGAACGCGCATCCGCGGAGTTGCCGCCTGGGCGGCCAGGCGTGGCGGCGCCATGACCAGGCAAGCCCCAGCCCCCGCCATCTCCTTCAGGAATTTGCGCCGAGATCTCATAGCCGACCTCGTCTTTAGCAGGCGGCGATTATCACCTCGTTTTGCGGGCTCTGGTGGCAGAATATGGCCACCTGTTTTTCGGCCATCCGACTTTTCCCGGAGGGGACACGTCATGCGGTTTACCCTCTCTGCGCTCGCGCTGATTCTCACGGTCGCTGCCTCGTCGATGACCGCCGGGCAGTCCACGTCAGGTCAGCCGCCGGTCACGTTCACGAAAGACGTCGCGCCCATCTTCCAGAACAACTGCCAGGTGTGCCACCGGCCCGGCAGCATCGCGCCGATGTCGCTGCTGACGTATGAGGACGCGCGGCCGTGGGCCCGCTCGATCAAGCAGAAGGTGCTCGCGCGCGAGATGCCGCCGTGGTTCATCGACAAGAACGTCGGCGTGCAGCACTTCGCCAACGATCGATCGCTGGGCGACCGCGACGTCCAGACGATCTCCGCCTGGGTGGATGCCGGCGCGCCGGAAGGCAATCCCGCCGATATGCCGCCGCCGCGTCAGTTCCCCGCGGCCGAAGTGTGGCAGATCGGCCAGCCCGACGTCGTCGTCTCGCTCCCGAAGGACTACATCGTCCCCGCGAAGGCGCCGGACCGGTGGCCGGACATCCTCGTGGATCCGCACCTCACCGAGGATCGCTACATCAAGGCGGTGCAGATCATCCCGACGAAGGGATTCACCGTCATCCATCACATCCGCACGTCGATCGTCGAGCCGACCGACGCCACGCTCGGCAGCGGCAAGCTCGATGACGCCGACGTCCCGCTCGAAGTGGGCGAGCAGGGCGTGTTCCTCAACGAGTACGCGATTGGCAAGCAGGGCGACGTCTTCCCGGATGGCTCGGGCCGGATGATCAAGGCCGGCACCAAGATCAACTTCCAGATGCACCTGCATGCGACCGGCAAGGAAGACACGCCGACCAACGTGATGCTCGGGTTGAAGTTCTATCCGAAGGGCTACACGCCGAACCACGCGATCAACTCGACGACGGTGAGCGCGCGGGAGGTGGATATCCGTCCGCACACGGACAACGTGCGATCGGATGGATACCTCACGCTGAAGAAGGCGGCGCGACTGCTCTCGTTCCAGCCGCACATGCACAACCGCGGCAAGGCGGAGTGCCTCGAGGCGATCTATCCGTCGGGCAAGGTCGAGACGCTCTCGTGCGCGAGCTTCCGCTTCAACTGGCATCTCAATTATGTCTACGCCGATGATGTGGCGCCGCTGCTGCCGGCGGGGACGGTGCTGCACTCGATCATGTGGCACAACAACTCGGCATCGAATCCGTTCAATCCCGATCCCGATGCGCAGATCACGTACGGGCAGCGGACGATCGACGAGATGGCGTCGGCGTGGATTAGCTGGTACTTCATGTCCGACCAGGATCTGAAGAAGGAGATGGACGCGCGGCACGCGGCGAAGACCGTTCCGACGAGCACACGCTAGGAGGCGGCCATGAAGACGTGCGTGCTCGTGGTGCTGCTCGCCGGCAGCCTTGCTGCCCAGACGCCTGCGCCGACGGCCTACGATCGCGGGCAGGACATCAGTCCGACCTACGACGGCTGGGAGCAGAACGCCGACGGCAGCTACTCGCTGTACTTCGGCTACTTCAATCGGAACGCCGACGAGGAGATGGACGTTCCGATCGGGCCGAACAACTCGTTCGACGGCGGCACTGCGGATCGCGGCCAGCCGACGCATTTCTATCCGAACAGGAAATGGTGGGTGTTCGGCGTGAACGTTCCCGCCAACTGGCCGAAGGAGCAGCGCGTCACCTGGACGCTCGTCACGCACGGCAAGACGAATCAGGCGAAGGGGTGGCTGCAGCCGGAGTGGGAAGTCGACAAGGATCTCATCGCCAAGAACGCGGCGCGCGATCCGTCGCTGATGACCAACGGCACCAACGAGACGGATCTCGATCACGAGAACCGTCCACCCGTCATCACGGGCAGCGCCGCGCAAACGGTCAACGTGTCTGACACGCTGGCGCTACGCGTCACCGCGAACGATGACGGGCACCCGAAACCGATTCCGGATCCGACGGGCCACCTGCAGCAGGGCGTGCGCGTGCGCTGGATCGTCTATCGCGGCGCGGGGAAGGTGCAGTTCACGCCCGACATCATGAATCAGCGCGTGTACGGCAAGCCCGCGACGCTCGAAACGAAGGTGCGCTTCTCCGCGCCGGGCGCGTACCGGCTGCGCGCGATCGCGAGCGACGGTCAGACGTTTTCCACCTACGACGTGGACGTGACGGTGAAATGAATAGACGAAAATTTCTGACGAAGGGCGCGCTGGGTGTCGGCGCGACCGCGCTGGTCGGTGTGTCCCCGCAGGACGCGTCGCCGCAGCAGCGGGTCACCAAGTGGGATCGCTCGGCGGATGTCGTCATCGCCGGAGCGGGCGCATCGGGACTCAGCGCCGCGATCATGGCGCGCGATCAGGGCGCGTCGGTCCTCGTCGTCGAGCAGAACCACGACATCGGCGGGCACGCGATGGTGAGCGGCGGCCGCATCCCGCTCGGCGGCGGCACGCGGCTGCAGAAGAAATTCGGAGTCGTCGATTCCGCCGACCAGGTCTATCTCGATCACACCGACTTCCACAATCTCGAGCTGCGCTACAGCGACCGCGATCTGGTGCGCGTGTGGGCGGATGAAAACGCCGCGACGTTCGACTTCCTCCTCGACAACGGCGTGCAGTTCGAGGAGGTGATGCCGACGCTCGTCAACGGCGGCACCATCCCGCGCCTTTTCCGCACGAAGGTCTACTCGGACGATCTGAAGGTGACGATCAACGGCAGTCCCGGCTCGGGACTCGTGCGCGCGCTCGAGAAGAGTGCGCGCGCGAAGGGCGTCGAGGTCCTGCTGCGTCACACGCTGACGCGCATTGTCCGTGACGAGGTCCGGCTAAAGCCGGACGCTACCGGAACGCGCGTGCACGGTATCGTCGCGAAGATCGACGGCAAAGAGGTGACCATCGAGGCGCGGCGCGGCTTCATCATCGCGACCGGCGGCTTCACCAGCAACGTGGCGTTCCGCCGGATGTTCGACCCGCGCCTGACCGAGGAATATCAGGTCGCCGGCGAGCCGTGGAGCAAGCAGAACGCGGATGGCGAGATGCTGGCGATGGGTCTCGGCGCGGCGCTGTGGGGCACGTCGAACGTCGCGAGCGAGCATGGCCGCTCGGTGACGAAGACGCGCCACATCGGCGCGCGCTACGGCTACGAGAACCTGCGCTGGAACCCGGGCAGCCCGATGTTCCCGCAGGTCGGTGGCGCGGGGCTGACGGTGAAGAGCTATCAGGATTTCATCTGCGTCAATCAGTTCGGCAGGCGGTTCTGGAACGAGATGGACGACACGTACGACTTCCTGAACGCATGTCTGGGCAGACACGATCCCGACGCGAAGAGCAGGAAGCTGAATGGCGGCGGTCCCATCTGGGCCATCTTCGACGCGGATTCGGTCAGGCGCGAGGAATGGGATCCGAAGCCGCCGAACGTCGATGCGAACGGCTTCTTCTTCGGCGCCGACACGATCGCGGATCTCTCGCGGAAGATCAGCAACCCGTATCAGGCGCAGCCGATGCCGGCGCGCGCGCTCGAGGAGACGGTCGCCAGGTACAACTCGTACGTGGATGCCGGGAAAGATCCGGAGTTCGGCAGACCCGGATTGATGTTCAAGATTCAGAAGCCACCCTACTACGCGGCATGGGCGACGCCCATCCTGCACGACGCGCTCGCAGGGCTTCGCATCAACGGCCGCTGCGAGGTGATCGACGTTCGCGGCGAGGTGATTCCGGGACTCTACTGCGCGGGCGAATCGGCCGGCGGCTTCGCGCTGCACGGCCTCCCGCGAGTCACCGTCTTCGGCCGAATCGCCGGGCGCGAGGCCGCGCGCGCCAGGAGACAATCATGAGCAGACTGGTGACCCTTGCCGCGTTGATGGCCGTTCTTTCGGTTCCCGTGCTGGCGCATCACGGCCGCGGCGCGACCTACGACATGAAGAAGCGGGTGACGCTCGAGGGCACCGTCTCGAAAGTCGAGTGGCGCAATCCACACGTCATCATCTACATGGACGTGAAGGACGCCGACGGCAAGGTCGTGACCTGGGGCTTCGAGAACTCCGGCGTCAGCACGCTCGCCCAGGAAGGCTACAACCGCAACACGCTGAAGGTCGGTCAGGACATCACCGCCATCGTCAACCCCGCCGCCAACGGCGCGCCGACGGCGATCGTCGTCAAGATCGTTCTCGCCGACGGCAAGGAAATCATGTCGCGCGACAACGGCCAGAATCCGGCCAACTAGAAGAGGTCACTCCATGCGGTGTCTCACGCTGATGATCGTCGCGTTGTCGGTCGCGGCCGTCGCGCATGCGCAGGGCTCCGACGAGAAGTCGAAGTACAAGTCCCGCTACGATTCGCAGGCGGACAACAAGAAGTTCGATCCGCACGACCTGTCGGGCATCTGGCAGCTGACGAAAAACGATCACAGTCTCGGCACGCCCGCGCCTGCGCTCACTCCCGCGGGGCAGGCCGCCAAGGCCGGTCGCGTGCCGGACGCCCGCGGCGCCATCGGCAACGCCCCGTGGTATGCGTGCAACCCGATGGGCTTTCCGCGGCTCGTCAACGACGACGAACCGATGGAATTCATCATGACGCCCAACCGGATTCTGCAGCTGTTCCAGTCGGAGCACAGAGTCCGGATGCTGTGGACCGATGGACGGGCGCTGCCGTCGGGCGAGAATCTCGAAAACCTCGGCCCCGCCTGGTACGGGCACTCCGTCGCGAAGTGGAACGGCAACACGCTGACGGTCAACACGGTCGGTCTCGACGACCGGGCGTGGCTCGATAACGCCGGCAACCCGAAAAGCTTCCACGCGCGCATCGAGGAAACGTGGCGGCGCGTCGATTACAACACGCTCGAACTGCAGATGACCCTTTACGATCCGGAGTACTACACGGCTCCGTACGCCGGCTCCAAGAAGATCTACAAGCGCACGCCGGACGATGCGATGACGTACTTCGGGTGGTACGGGCTGTTTGCCGGCATCACGGAGAGCATCTGCGCGCCGATGAACGAGGTGGAGGGATACAACAAGTTCCGCGACCTCGGCCGGGAAAAGCCCGTGGGCCGATGAACCACGAGATCAGTCTTGCCGTCTGGGATCTGCCGTCGCCCGTCGTCATCGGCAGGCGGACGACGCTGAAGGCCGGCATCTCCTGCCCATGCGGCTGTTCACTCGCCCGCACGACGATCGACGTGCGCGACGAGCAGGGCGCGACGATCGGCAGCGGCCGCATCGGGCCCGATGTGTGGCCCGGTTCGAGCGCGCTGCACTGGGTCGAGCTCGATGTGACCGCTCCTGACGTCGAGGGCGCTCACACGTGGACCGTGCACGCGACCGCGCCCGATGAAATGCACGCACAGCTCGAAGGCACGGTGCGCGTGCTCGCATCGAGGCCACCGGAGCATCGTGTGACGATCGACCTGATCGAGCAGGGGAGCGGCCGGCGGCTTGCGGATGTCGAGCTTCGCGTCGGCGCGTTCCGAGCAACGACGGACGAAGAAGGAAGGGCGCAGATCGACGTTCCTGCAGGCAGGTACGACGTGCACGCCTGGAAGATCGGGTACGACCTCCTGTCGATCGCGGAGGACATTGCGAACCGCACGACACTCCGTCTCGAACTGGCGGTGGCGGCGCAGGCAGAGCAGCCGTACTGGATGTAGACCCCTCCTTAGAAATCCACGCGCGTGTTTTCGAGTCGTGCCAGCGCAAAAAACGGGTCGGGTGATGCGTCTTCGCGAACCTGACGGGCGAGCATCTCACCAAGCGCCGGTCCCATCTTGAACCCGTGACCGCTGCCGCCCCCGGCAATCCAGACGTCGGGCATTGCCGGGTGGCGGTCGATGATGAAGTGGCCGTCGGGACTGTTCTCGTACTGGCACACCTCGGCGCCGACGAGCGGCGCGCCGCGCAGCGCCGGAAAGCGGCGGTCCACGAACGCACGCATCGCGCGCCCGAGATCGGGAGAGGGAGTGCGATCGCCGCCCGTCGGGTCGAATTCCGGACCGCGCGTGTCGTCCGCGATCTTGAACCCGCGATACAGGTTGCCGGGGATGCCGTAGACGAACCGTTCGCCGATGTCCACCCACACCGGGAGGTGAGACTCGACGAATCGATCGTCGCCGGCGGGCGCGCCGAAGTAGAACACCTCCTGGCGCGTCGCGCGGACACGCGCGCCTATCACGTCAGGAAAGAGCCGTCCGAGCCACGGCCCGCACGCGAACACGAAGCGGTCCGCGTCGAGGCGGCTGCCGTCGCTCAGCCGCACGTCGGGGCGCCCGCGGTTCGCGCCGATCGACGCGACCGCGGCCTGGCGGTACGTTCCGCCAATCCGCACCAGCTCGCGCGCCACGGCATCGCAGGCCAGTCGCGCCGCGAGATATCCCCCTTCGTGTTCGAAGCAGACGCTCGCGATGCCATCGAAGCTGATTTGTGGCCAGCGTCTGGCGGCGGCGGAAGGATCGATTCGTTCGAACTCGAGCCCGAGCTCGCGCAGGAATGGCAGCGACTGACGCACGTAGCTGTCGTCCGCGCTCGTCATCCACAGCACGCCCGTTGGTCTGTAGAACTGCTCGCGGATCGTGCGGTCCCACTCGCGCCAGAGCGTGAGCGCCCGTGCAGCCATCTCGACGTACGTCCGTGTGGGCCCGTAGATCGCGCGAATGACCCGCGTCTCGCCGCCGGAGCTCGCGCGGCTGTTGCCCGGTCCCCACGCGTCGAGGAGCGTGACGAGCGCGCCGGCGCGCCGCAGGTGCAGCGCCGTCCATCCGCCGAAGGCGCCGGCGCCGACGACGGCGACGCGGAGCGACGGCGTCATGCGTCTCCTTGTATACTCCCACTCTCGCGGCCTGTCGCGTTCGTTCGCCTACCCGCGGGGTTCCCGGATCGGATGGAGGCCCTTATGCGCGTCTGGCTCCAGGTTTTATCCGTACTCACGTCGGTCATCGTCATTCCGTCCGTTGCGGCTGCCCAGGGATCCATTGCGGGCAGCGTCCGCGATGCGTCCGGCGCCGTGCTGCCGGGCGTGACCGTTGAAGCATCCAGTCCCGCGCTGATCGAGAAGACGCGATCGGTCGTCACCGACGGCACCGGCCAATACAAGATCGTCGACCTGCGGCCCGGCACCTACACGGTGACGTTCGCGCTGCCTGGCTTCAGCACGGTCCGGCGCGACGGCATTGAGCTGAACGGCGCGTTCACCGCGACCGTCAACGCGGATCTGCGTGTCGGCGCGGTCGCGGAGACGATCACCGTCAGCGGCGAAACGCCGATCGTCGACATCCAGAGCACCACGCGTCAGCAGGTGCTCGATCATGGCGTGATCGACTCGGTGCCGACGGGCCGGCTCGTGCAGAACCTCGGGGTGCTGCTTCCCGGCGTCAGCGTCTCCGGAGGTCTGACGCTCAACGGCGTCGGTACGCAGGATGTCGGCGGCAGCAGCGGCAACGTACGTGCCCAACATGGGCAGCACGCAGGAGGTGACGATTGACACGTCCGGCGTGTCGGCGGAAGCCGCCGAGGGCGGCGTGCGCGTGAACGTCATTCCGAAGGAGGGCGGCAACACCTTCCGCGGCCTGGTCTTCGCGTCGTTCGCCAACGAGTCGATGCAGAGCAGCAACTTCACTGCCGACCTGAAGACGCGCGGCTTCACGACGCCGAACGCGCTGAAGAAAGTCGCTGACGTCAATCCGGCGTTCGGCGGTCCGATCAGGAAGGACAAGCTGTGGTTCTACGCCTCGCATCGACTGCAGATCGCGCAGAACTGGGTGGGCGGCATGTTCTTCGACACCACCTACAACGAACCCGCGGTGTGGACGCTCAACCAGGATCCTGGCCATCGCGTGTCGAACGACGGCATGTGGAACGAAGGCAACGTCCGCCTGACGTGGCAGGCAACGCAGAAGAACAAGTTCGGATTCTCGTTCGCGAAAGAGCACATGTGCACGTGCCCGTCGGCCATCCGCGCGACCACGTCACCGGGCTTCGACAATCACTGGGGCTGGCCGCACGACATGATGACGGCCGAATGGACGTCACCGCTCACGTCGCGGCTGCTGCTCGAGGCGGGCGCGTTCCATCAGTACCACCGGTGGGGCTGGTTCCCGTACGTCGGCACGAGTCCCGATGTCATCGGCGTGCTCGAGCAATCGAGTCAGATACAACGGAAGCGGCGACATCGACGCGTTGTTGTTCCTCAACGGCAGGCAGAACCTGTACTACCGGTTCAACAACGGCGTTCCCAACCTGATTACGCTCTACGCGACGCCGTACCACGACGGGTGGAACCTGGATCACGATCTCGGCGTCTACGCGCAGGACAAGTGGACGGTTCACCGTTTCACGCTCACGGGCGGCGTGAGATTCGACTCCTTCAAGAGCAGCTTCCCGGAAGAGACCTACGGGCCCATCCAGTTCGCGCCGGCGCGCAACTTCACGCTGCCGCGCACGCCGAACTCCAACTGGAAGGACATCACGCCGAGGATGGGGGTCGCCTACGACGTGTTCGGGACCGGCAAGACCGCGGTCAAAGTGAGCCTCAATAAATACGTCGTCGGATCCGACGGCCCGGCGTTCACCTACGGAACGCAGGCCCCCTACAACAGGGTCGTGCACAGCACGACGCGGACGTGGAGCGACGCCAATCGCAACTTCGTTCCGGATTGCGATCTCACCAGCGCCGTTGCCAACGGCGAGTGCGGGGCGCTCAACGATCCGAACTTCGGCAAAGCCAATCCCAGCACGACCTACGATCCGCATGCGGTGACCGGCTGGGGCAACCGTCCGTTCGACTGGGAGCTCGCCACGAGCGTGCAGCACGAGCTGGTGCCGCGCGTCTCGGTGGACGTCGGGTATTTCCGCCGGTGGTACGGCAACTTCGGCGTCATCGACAACCTCGCGCTCGCGCCGGCCGACTTCGATACGTACTGCATCGCCGCGCCCGCGGACAGCCGCCTGCCGGGCGGTGGCACCAATCGGATCTGTGACCTCTATAACGTGGCGCCCGCGAAGTTCAGCGTGCCGGCGCAAAACTTTGTCACGCTCGCGTCGAACTACGGCAAGCAGATCGAGCACTGGAATGGCGTCGACTTCAGCGCCAAAGCGCGGCTGATCAGCGGGATGACCGTGCAGGGTGGCATCAGCACGGGGCGCACCAGCACCGACAACTGCGAGGTGGCGGCGAAGCTGCCCGAGCTGATCAGCACGGCGACGACGGCGTTGCCGCTCGCGTACTGCCACATGGACTCGCCGTTCCTCACGCAGGTGAAAGGGCTGGGCGCCTACACGATTCCAAGGCTCAACGTGCAGTTCGGCGCGTCCTTCCAGAGCAATCCGGGACCGATCGTGCAGGCGACGTTCAACGCGCCGTCGGCTCTGGCGGCGCCATCGCTCGGACGTCCGCTGTCGGGAAACGCGACCAACGCGCAAGTGAATCTGTTCGGGTCGAACGCGCTCGCGGCGACACCGACGACGGCGACCGCGGGCGCGCT
>QHWQ01000146.1:19068-45648 GCA_003222635.1 Acidobacteriota bacterium
GCGTCCCGCAGATCGTGATGGTGGGACGCTTCGTCAAGATCGGCGCGCAGATCGATTTTTAAAGAGAGGTGTTGAGATGCTACGCAGGGTTATTGGACTCATAGCCGCAGCGGCCGCCGTCGGTGCGCTCGGTGCGGTGCCGGCGTCGGCGCATCATTCGTTTGCGGCGGCATTCGATGCCGACAAGCCGGTCAGCGTCCAGGGCGTCATCACGCAGGTCAAGCTGGCCAATCCGCACTCCTGGATCTATCTCGACGTCAAGGACGCCAGCGGCACGGTCCAGCAGTGGGGGTTTGAAGCGCAGACGCCGACCGCGCTCATTCGCAGCGGCGTCAAACCCGACGTCTTCAAGGTCGGATCGACCGTGACCATCCGCGGCTGTCACGCACGCGACGCGGCCAAGAACGAGGGAGCGGCGCGCGAAATCATCCTGGCCGACGGCCGGTCCTACATCATCGGGCCGAAGGGCAACGAGCCGGACGCCAACCGATAGAGGAGATGTTCGACATGAAGAAGGCATTCATCATCGCGATAGCGATCGCGTCCCTCGCTCTGCTCAGCGCGATGCCGGCGGCGGCGCAGTCCAAGCCGGTTCCGCGCACCGCCGATGGCCATCCCGACATGACCGGCGTCTGGTGGCCCGGCCACGATCTCATCCCGTCGCAGGCGACCGCTGTCTACCGCGACGGCGAACGTCAGGGCGTCGGCGCACAGTCATTCGGAAGCCTCTACAAGCCGGAGGCGAAGGCGAAGGCGAAGACGCTGAGCGACAAGGACGATCCCGCGCTCTGGTGCATCCCGAGCATCATCGGCCCGACGCCGCTCGTCGGCAACGGGCTCGTTGGCGAGATCGTCATGACGCCGAAGACGATGTATCAGCTCATCGAGACCTACCACGGCTTCCGGATCATTCCGACCGACGGACGGCCGCATCGCGACGATGTCGTGCCGAGCAATCGCGGCGACGCGGTAGGGAAGTGGGAGGGCGATACGCTGGTCGTGGACGTCACGAACTTCAGCGACCGCAACTGGCTGCACCACCACGGCGACGTGTCGTTCCATTCCGACGCGCTGCACATGGTCGAGCGGTATAGGCTGCTTGACGCCGACACGCTCGAGATCAACGTGACTGCCGACGATCCGCAGGTGCTCACCGGCACGTGGAAAGCGCAGACCACGAAGCTGGTGCGCGCGCCGTTCGAGCACATCATGGAAACGTCGTGCGAGAACACGGAGACGGCGAATCTGATCGACGCCGCGTCGAAGGACAACTACGGGCGGAAGAAGTAGCGACGATTAAAAGATCGAACACGGTGAAACGCATGACACTCCGACTCGTTGTCACCGTGGGCCTGGTCGCTGTCGCCGTCGAAACCGGATCAGCCCAGTGGATCAACTACCCCGACCCCGGCATTCCCCGCACGGCCGACGGCAAACCCAACCTGACGGCGCCGGCGCCACGTTTCCCGGACGGCCGAATCGATCTCTCGGGTGTCTGGCAGCCGGATCCGAAGGCCACGGTGGGCGCCCCGCCGGTCGGGCAGACGCTCGGCGAGGATCCGGTGATTCGGCTCAGGACGGCCGACGGCTCGCCCTATCCGCTGCTGCCCGCCGCCGAAGCCGAGTACAAGCGGCGGCTCGAGTCGGGTGAACTCGGGCCCGCGACGCAATGCCTGCCGCACACCATCACCGACTACTACCTCGTGCCCACGGCGATGAAGTTGGTGCACACCCCGCGGCTGACGCTCATGCTGTTCGAGGAGTACCAGCACTTCCGGCAGGTGTTCACCGACGGCCGTGCGTTTCCGGCCGACATGCAGCCCGCCTGGTTCGGCTACTCCATCGGCCGATGGGAAGGCGATGCCTTCGTGATCGAGACGGCGGGCTTCAACACGCGCGGGTGGCTCGACGTGACCCCGCTCCCGCACAGCGAGAAGCTGCGAACGACGGAGCGGTTCCGGCGGCCGAACGTCGGGACGCTTCAGGTGGACGTGATGATCGACGACACCGCCACGTTCTCAAGACGCTGGAATACGCAGACGATCACGTTCAAGCTGCTCCCCGATACCGACTTCATCGAGTACATCTGCGAGAACGAGAAGGACGTGAAAGCTATCACGGGGCGGTGATCTCGATTCAGGTCTCATCGCGGCCTCTACTGCGGCCGGCGGAAGAATCCGAGATACACCGCCTTGCCGAGGACGTGGCCCTGCATCGCGGCGAGCACCTTCGCGCGCGTGTCGAAGGGATCGCCCGGATTGGCGGCCACGTCGATCTTCGTGTCGAGCGCGAAGAGCTCGAACACGTAGTGATGGTACGGGCCGGTGGCCGGCGCGCCCGGGCCGCGATAGACGCCGTCGCCGCTCGCGCTGGTCTGATGGCTGCCGTCCTTCAGATCGCCCTTCGGCACGCCTTCCGGCAGGCCGCGCGTCGTCGCCGGAATGTTCCACACGAGCCAGTGGAGCTGATCCTCACTGGTCTTGTTCCGCGCGCCTTCCATGTCGTGCATGTGCAGCACGAAGCTTTGCGTCGCGGCGGGCGCATCGGCCCACGCCAGCTGCGGCGATACCTGATCGCCGGCCTGCGTGAACTTCGGCGGGATGGCGCCGCCGTCGATGAACGCGTTCGTCATCAGCCGCATCGGCGGCGCGGCCGCGCCCGGTGCGGCCGGCGCTCCGGCGCCTCCGCCGCGCTGCCCGCCGCCCCGCTGCGCCGCAACAACGCCAACCATCAAGGACGCGAGACAGAGAGCCGTCGCCACACGCGAAAATCGCATATCGTGTCTCCTCTTCGACGGGATTTTACGTCGAATTTCCTCCGACCACCCGCGCGACGATGTGCTGGAACCGCGGCTCGCAGCGGAGCGCGTCAAACGCCGGATCGAGCACGACAAACGGGAGTTCCCGCGCGTGCTCCAGGGAGGTCAGTGCCTGCTCGACGTCATCGAGCGCGGCGTAGACGATGGCGATGTCGTACAGCGACACGTAGCGGTGCCGCGACCGGTCGAGGAGTTGTTCCAGGGCGGCGCGCGACTCATCACGCCGGCCGCCGAGGGCGTACGCGGCGGGCAGATCCGCGACGCTGCCGAACGTGACGTTCGTGCAGCGTCCGAACTGCTCGATCGCCTTCCGCGTCTCTCCCAGACGCAGATACGTGCGGCCAAGGTACGCGCGCGCGTGATCGAACCCGGAGTCAGTCGCGAGCGTCGCCTGCAGCTGCGCGATCGCGTCATCGTATCGGCGCGCGTAGTAATGAATCATGCCGATGTTGGCGCTGAAGATGAGCGCGAGCGGCTCGAGTGCCTGCGCGCGCCGCACCGACGCCAGCGCGTCATCGATCCGTCCCTGCGCCAGCTGCACCACCCCCATGTGGTGGTAGGCCAGCGCGAGGTGAGGATCCAACTCCAGCGCGCGGTGAAACGACCGCTCCGACGCGACCCAATCGAAGCTGAAGAGAGCCTCGACGTGCGCGAATTGCGCGTGCGCCTCGGCGAGATCTGGTGCGAGCTCGAGCGCGCGCATGACCGACGCGCGAGCCTTCGGCAGCGCCTGGTCGGGACCTTCCACGCCAAAGACGGACAGCAGCGCGTAGCAATGAGCCAGACGCACATACGCCAGCGCGAAATCCGGGTCGCGGTCAACCGCATCCTCGAACGCGCGAAGCGCGCACTGGAGATTGCCCCCGCCGGGGCGCGTGAGCGCCGAGAGTCCCGTCACGTACGCCTGATAGGCGCGTGCATCGGCTGAGAGCTTCGAGGCGGTCGCGCGCGACACGACCTTGGCGACGAACCGATAGCCGCGGTTCGGCACGGTGGCGATGAAACGATCGTCGCCGGGCCGTTCGCCGAGCGCGCGCCGCAGGACGGAAACGCTGTGCGCGAGATTGTTCTCCTCGACGTTCACGCCCGGCCACACGGCTTGCAGCAGCGCCGCCTTGTCAACGACATCGCCCGCATGCTCGACGAGACAGGCGAGCGTGTCGAACGCAGCAGCCGGCAACGGCACCTCGCCGTGTGCCGGCGACAGCAACACTCTGCGACCGACGTCGAGCGCGAACGTTCCGAACTCGTAGACGCGGGCCACGATACGGCGAAGTCTACCGCCTGGCCGCGCGGGCGGCGGAACTTTCAGACCTTTTCAGACGCAACACGCGTGGATGCACGGTAACCTGCGGCGCCATGCAGACGGTGTACGACCCTTCGCCAACCGATGCACGCATTATCGGCGCGCTCGAAAGCGAGCGTCGAATGGAGCGCGCGGCTGCCTCATCGGATTTCGACGCGATGGCAGCCGTGTTCGCACCGGATCTTGTAGTGAACTCGCCGATCAACATGGTCGTCACGCGCGAGCATGTGCTGGCGCGCATGCGCAGCGGCCAGATCGCCTACGAATCGACGTTCACGCGCACGATCGACTTCGCAGGCGTTCGGGGTGACGCGGTGGTGGTGATGGGAAAAGAGGTGGTCGTCAATAACCAGCTCCCGCTTGCGCCTCGACGCGGTGCGGGGCACAATGCCGCGGCAGGCAGGGGAGGTTGACATGAACGTCCGCATCACCGCAATGGCTTTCGCGGCGGCAGCCATCGCGCTCGGCACCTCGGTGTCGGCGCAGAACGTCCCGTCGCAGTTCGTCGTCAGCGGCAAGCTCGCCGAACAGATCCAGGATTTCAACACCATCAACCTGGCGACCGCCGAACGGATCGCCGAGACGTGCGAGAAACTGGCCGCGGCCGAAAACCCGCCGGTCGCCATCAGCATCTACGTGCTCGACCCCGACGGCAATCACGTCTACATGGACCGCATGGATGGGCAGGGGTACCTCAACATCATCACCGCGGAGATGAAGGCGCGGACGGCGCTGGCGCAGCGCGCGCCGAGCAAGGTCGTCATGAACCAGGTCCGCCGCGATCCGAACTCGGAGCTGCAGCGGATTCAGCTCGGCCTGTTCGCGAACTCCGGCGGGCTGCCGGTGGTGATCAACCACCAGATGATCGGCGTCATCGGCATCGGCGGCTCGGCGCCGCGCGTGCCGGTGTGGAGCGACGAGATCTGCGGCCACAAGGCGATGGAGCAGGTGCTCGGCGCCAACAACGTCGCGCCGCTCGTCGAGGATGTGCCGAATCCGCCGAACACGCCTCCGGCCAATCCGGCGCCGGTTCCGCGCTTCGCGACGACGGCGACGCCGAAAACGAGCGTGTCGAATCCGGCGTGGGTCGTCGGCGGCAGGGGCGCGTCGACCGTGTTCGACGGCAACCAGATTTCGCTCGCCGCCGCGAAGCAGATCGCCAAGGTGTGCCGCGACTTCGCCGCCGGCAAGAACGGCAGCATGTCGCTGTACGTCCTCGATACCTTCGGCGAGTTCGTGCACATGGAGCGGATGGACGGCCAGGTGTTCAACAACATCCGCACGGCGCTGATGAAGGCGCAGACGTCGCTGCGGACGCGCGTGCCGACGTCGGTCTATAACGCCCAGGGAAGAAACAACCCCGCCGGGCAGAACCGCACGATCGCGCAGTACGACTTCTTCACGAACTCCGGCGGCATTCCGATCGTCGTTGACGGCCAGATGATCGGCGTCGTCGGCGTCGGCGGCGGCGCCGGCGGTGGCGGTGACGAGAACTGCGCGATTGAAGGACTGAAAGCGACGTTCGGTGATCACGTCACGCTGCCCGTCTACCAGCAGGCGGCGACGACGGCTGCGCGGTGATTTCGGTTGGTTAGTGGTTGGTGGTTCGTAGTTAACTACCAACCACCAACTACCAACTACCAACCAGGCGACCTACTCGCGCTGCGTGAACGCAGGGCCGCAGAGCCGCGCGACGGCAGCTCGGGCGGTTGGCGGCACCACGGTGAATCGCACCGCGACCAGATAGTCTTCGCGCGTAAGGATGTGCTCTTCACTCGGCGCCGCGCTCGAGCGGATCACCTTTCCCGTGAGCTGCACGCGGTCGGGCAAATCCAGGTAAATCGGGTATTCGAAATTCGGCGTCAGTGGCTCGGTCGCGCGCACCAGCGCGCCGGTGGCGCTGATGTTCACGAGGCGACCTGTTGCCGCCGCAATCCGGAGTTGGACGCCGTCGACAGGAACCCGAACTGCCCGCTCCTTGATTAACACGTGCTCACCTTTCCGTGGGGCCGGAGACAAGGAGGATGCCAGATAGCCCATCCATTGCACAGGGGAAAACTAACCTAAAGGGCCTCGGGCACGCCTGATGCTTCGCTTTCCCGGTGGAGGCGTCCATGCTGAGAGCTCTTGTGCGCTTCGTCCTGGTCCTGGTGGTGGTCGTCGCTGCGGCGGCGTTTTTCTTCGGATACCGATGGGGCGGCGCGCACTTCGGTCGGACGGCATCGGAGCCGGCCGTGCGTACGGAGCGCCCTGTCGGGACGACCGGCGGCCAGGCGGACCAGACGCGCGAACGCGCGCGCGCCGCGGGCGCGGAGATTGGCGAGAAGGTCGCCGTGGGCACCGAGAAAGCGGCCGAGACGATCGACGAGGCGCGGCTGACGGCGAAAGTGAAGTCGAAGATGGCGCTCGACGATACGCTCGACGGCTCACGGGTTCATGTCAGCACCGACGACAACGTCGTCACGCTGACCGGAACGGTGATCAACGAAACCCAGCACACGCGCGCGCTCACGCTCGCACGCGAGACGGCCGGCGTGGCGATGGTCGTCGATCACCTGTCGACAGGGATCAACTAAAGCTCAGTGAACTCGCCGACCTTGACGTCGGTCTTCACCTTGACGCCGAGACGAATCAGGCCCTGCGGGCTGAACTGTCAATGCCGATTTATGTCGCAGGTCCGCCTAAAGGCGGACACTACCGAGACTTCGGTAGTGTCCGGCTTCAGCCGGACGTGCCGGTCCAATAGGGCCCAGCCTCCTCTACCGATTGGTCGAATGGGAAGGTCCGGGATCGACAGCCGATGAGCGGGGAACTTTGGTTGCGTAATACATGTTCCGGTCGGGTGTGGTGACCAGGCCGAGATTCAGGCGGGCCACCTCGCGCAGCCGCTCGAGGCTGTTGAGCGGTCCGCGCGTGACGGTCCGGATCGACTCGTAGTAGGAGTGTGTCCGCGGATCGGTGAGGAGGTTTTCGTCCTGCGCGACGCTGCGCTCGTAGTCGGTCGGCAACTGGCGCGTGAAGTGGCCGATCCGCCACTGGCGCGTACGCTCCGCCGGCAGATGCGCGAGCAGCGGATCGGAGAGCGCGCACTCGTCGATCAAATGGGCGCCCGGACCGGAGACGATGCCCGTGAAGCCGAGATTGCCGCAGACGATCGACACGTCTCTCCTGCGGACGATCCAGTCAGGCTGCGCGAGCTCGTTTCTCGGCGCGACCAGCCCATAGCGCTGAAAGTAGTAGGCGCGTTCGTCGGCGATGCCGTTGTCGCCGATGCGCGAATCGGAATAGCCCGGGCTGCTGAAGAGCGTCGCGGGAAGCGTCGGCAGCGCGAGCACGCCGAGCGTGACGGCGGCAACCTTCACCTGGCGTGTCGTCAGTTCCGATCGCGCGATCACGACGGCGGCGGCGACGAGCGGCGCGCTGAGAAAGCGGCCGCTCATGAAATCGCCGCCCGCGCTGACGACCGACGCGATGTAGAGGAGGCTCCCTCCGGTGAGCGCCATCTCGATGAGCGACGCGCGAAGGGCGAGCGCGACGCCGATCACGATTGCCGGGAGCGTAACGAAGTCGCGGCCGAGCGAATCGAGCAGATAGCGTCCGCCCTGGACGATGCGCTCACCGAAGGGAACACCGGCGCCCAGCTTCGCGTAGACCGTGTTGGGAACGGGGAAGCCGTAGTAGTACAGCGAAAAGACCGTCCATGCGAGTGCAGGCAGTGCACCGACGGCGATCGACCGCGCCAGCTTGCGTGCCGGCTCGCGATCGCTTCCGATGACGACCGCCGCCAGCGGCAGGACCATGACGACGAGATCGGGCCTGGTCAGGAAGATCAGCGAGCAGACCAGAAAGAACGTCGTGACGGACGACTCGGTCGCCGCGAGCACCGCCAGCAGGATCAACAGGTGCGCGAGCGGATTCTCGAGCCCCGAGGTCGAGAAGTCCACATACGCCTTCGACAGCAGCAGCACCGACGCGGCGAGCACGCCGGCGCGAAAATCGCGGGCGACGCGCGTCAGCAGCAGCCAGAGCGAGACGACCGAGATGCTGATGGAGAGTATGAAGGTCGAGGCAAACACATGCCGCGTGATGACGGTGACCGCGGAGATCAGGAGGAACCAGAGTGGATGCGTGTAGGGCTCGACCCGCTCGGCGATATTGAACGTTGCGCCGTAGCCATGGATGAAATTCAGCACGCACCGCAGCGTGATCGCCGCATCGTCGCTGATCCAGGCCGTGCGTATCAGCTCGAGCAGGCAGACCGTCAGCAGGACGGCGAGCACATCGTTGCGTTGTCCGGCGGGTCGCATTGTCGGAGGGGCGGTTTTCTGACAGTATTACTCGATATGCACACATTTCGATTCGTGGCGTTGGCGTGCGCGGTGCTGATGGCGCGCCCCGCGTTCGCCCAGAAAGAGTGGATCGAGTACAAGAACCTCGAGGATCACTTCGCGATCAACTCGCCCGGCGATCCGATGGTGGAGAAGACCACCTGGACGTCCGAGTACGACTCGAAGTTCCCGCAGACGATCTACCACTGGACGGACGGCCCGAACCGCTATTCAGTCCGCGTGATCGACTACTCGGACTCCGAGGCCATCTACAACGCCAACCATCACTCGGACGACTTCAACGCGCCGGCGTACTGGCAGATCGACATTCTCGGATCGATTCAGTGGGCCGCCTCGCAGCTCTATCGGCTGAAGCCGGGCGTGAAGATCACGTTCGACAACTTCCATTACATCAACCTCGTGACGGGGCAGCAGCTGACGGCGATCAATCCGGACATGACGCGCAGCTATGTCGGCATCTACCTGCACGAGAACCGGCTCTACGTGCTCGACGCGACCGTCGCGCGCAACGCGCCGGCGCCGATCATCTTCCAGCAGTCGCTCGAGTTCCTCGACGCCGAGGGCAAGTCGATTCGCTACCGCACGTACTACTTCGACAAGCTGCCCGAGGCGAAGCTCGGTCGTCGCGGCGCGGGGCAGGGGACGCAGGGGCCACCTCCCGATCCAGGCGCGCCCGCCAATGGCGGCCAGGGCGGCCGTGGCGGCCGTGGCGGCGGACAACCTCAATAGCCGCAACAAACCGCGTACGCCGTCTGCTGCGCTGATTTCCCGCAGCTCACTTCCCATCCATTCGGATTCGCGCCCGCTGCAAGCGGGCGCGAGCCTTTGAGATCGCCTTTCTCGCAGCGGCCTCCGCCGCTGATCGCCATCTCCATCGGCTCGCACGAGACGCGCGCGTCGCGCCCGCGCGCGGTCGCGCTGCGCACCGTGCAGGCGTGCGGCACGTTGCCGCCGGTGCCGTCCACGGTGAGCGAGCCTTCCATCGCCGCCGCGCCGCGCACGAGGAGCAGCGGATCGACGCGATCCTCGACCGGCGTTTCGAAGCCGATCTCGAGCTGGCCGGTTGGATGCAGGCGCACGTGGCGCACGAGGTCGTCTTCCTCGAATCGCGATCCGGTGCGCGTGATGCCCGGTTTGCCCATCGCGGTCGCGAGCACCAGGTAACCGGTCTGCGCGTCGCGCACCGTTCCCTGCATCGCGGCGAAGTACGAGCTGAAGCCGTCGTGCGTCCACTTGTCGAAGCCGACCTGCCCGACCGTCACGCCTTCGTCGTGGAGCGTGTCGAAGTCGAGCGTGTTCGGATAGCGGCCCGGCGCGCGCCCGAGCCTCACGTCGGCCGGGTCGTCAACGTCGTGGAAGACGCCGGAGCGCGAGTAGATGCGGCGATGGATCGCGTCGTACCAGAAATCGGCCACCACCTTGTTGTCGCCGAACCGCGGATCGGTGCCGTGGTACTCGTGGCCGGCAATCCAGGCATCGGTCAGCAGCGGGCTGTCCGCGATCAGATGCACCGCGCCCGGGCGCTCCTCGCACCCGGCGCAGTGCCGGTTGGCGGGCCGCTGGCGCAGCGCGTTGGCGATGGTGTTCTCAAACAGGACAGATTGGGCGGCCGCCGGGCTGCACGCGGTCAGGACTATCGCGAAGGCCGACGCGAGGCGGATAATGGTCATGATCAGAATCCTGCCATGCGGACCGCGCTGCTTGCCGCGCTCGTGATCGCTCTCAGTGCCCCTGCCGGCGCGCAATCGCGCGGCGGGCGATCGCATCCGTCTGCTCGCTCAACTGATGAGGTGTTTCGTCCCTCGATAGGGTTGCCGCTGCCGCCGATCGGTCTCCCCCTGCCGCCGATCGGTCTCCCGCCGGGGCAACTGAATGTGCCGCCAGGAACGACAGCACGACCCGAACGATTCGGGCCCGAACGACCCGCACGTTTTGACCGCCGCGGAAACCGCGGCGCCGTCATCCTCTACGGTTCCGTCTACGGCTGGCCGTATCCGTATCAGTACCTGCCCGGAACGCCGGAGCCGAGTCCGCCGTCACCGCCGCCGCCGCCACTGCCGCAGAGCGCGATCGGTCGCTTGCGTCTGGATCTGCCGCCGGGTGTCGATCCGCAGGTGTATGTCGACGGCTACTACGCGGGCTTGCTGAGCGATGCGAATGGAGGGGAGCTGACGCTCGACGCGGGCACGCACGCGATCGAGATGCGGGAAGCCGGGTACGAGACGCTGCACGTCGATGTGCAGATTCCGGTCGATCGAGTGATCACATACCGCTCCGGCCTGAAGCCGATCGCGCCACCGCCGTCGCCCGCGATCGCGGTTCCGCCACCGCCGCCGCCAGCGCCGGCGACGATCTATATGATCCCGCGCTGCTACGTTGGCAACATCCCGCCGAGCCAGGCGCTGCTGCCCGCCGGCTGCGATGCGCGCGACGCCGTCGAATTTCCGCCCGCGCGGTAGCCGCGCTCGTCTATTTCCCGTGTGCCTTCAAATAATCGCGAATGAACTTCCACCAGACCGGTGCCATGTCGTTGCTGAGCACCATGCCCGCCGACGCCGCCTCGATGCCCGCCTTCTCGACGTCCCAGCCGTCGATCATCACGCGCTTGATCATCAGCGCCGCGGCCGCGCGGTGGCCCGCGCCTGAGTGGATGAAGATGGGGAAGTTGGCGCGATCGTTGAGCGCCTTGATGATGTTCTCCACCGGCGCGCGATCGAGCGCCATCGGATCGATCGGATAGAGCAGGTACTTCATCCCCGCGGCTTCCACCGCCTGCCGTTCGGCCTCGGCGTCCGCGCCCCCCGCGAGATTGATCACCGTCCTGATGCCGCGCTTCTTCAACACCGGCACCGCCATCTCGCGCGACATGATCGTGCCGCCGGTCGACACGTCGCCGTTGACGCGCCAGAAGTTGTTGATGCCGGGGACGGCGACCTTCTGAATGCCTTGTGCGGAGGCGGATCCGGCCGCGGAAACAAGAGCGATCGCGACGAGGATGGATGCGCGCATCATGGCCGTATCTTAGGCGATCCCGGGTAGAATCCAGGCCCATGACGAAGCACCTGTCTCTGGCCGTCATCGTTTCGGTCGCGCTCGCGTCGAACGCCGCCGCGCAGAACGCGCCCTATTATCCCGACCGCTTCGACTGGCAGAAGCACACGCCGCAGCAGGAAGGATTCGACCAGGCGAAGCTCGACGAGGCGATCACGTTCGCGATCGCGAGCGACAGCCCCGCGCCGCACGATCAGGCCGTCGTGCATCAACAGAGCTTCGCGGCGAACGAGCCGTTCGATGCAATCCTCGGCCCGCACAGCATCCGCGCGCCGCTCAACGGCATCATCATCCACCGCGGCTACGTTGTGGCCGAATGGGGCGAGACGAAGAAGATCGACATGACGCACAGCGTCACGAAAACCTTCCTGACGACGGTCGTCGGTCTCGCGTGGCAGAAAGGCTTGATCCACGACATCGCCGACAAGGCGCGCGACTACATGCCGTGGGGCGTCGATCTGTTCGATGCGCCGCACAACCAGAACATCACGTGGGAGCACCTGCTGCGGCAGTCGAGCGACTGGTCGGGGACGCTGTGGGGCAAGCCCGATTGGGCGGACCGGCCCGTCGGCAAGCCGAGCGAATGGCAGAACCGGCCGATCTACGAGCCGGGGACGCACTTCAAGTACAACGATGTCCGCGTGAACGTCATGGCGCTCGCCGCGCTGCAGGTGTGGCGGCGTCCGCTGCCCGAGGTGCTGCGCGACGAGATCATGGAGCCGATCGGCGCGTCGAATACCTGGCGCTGGTACGGGTACGAGAATTCGTGGGTGGACATCGACGGTAAGAAGGTGCAGTCGGTGCCGGGCGGCGGCCACTGGGGCGGCGGCATGTTCATCAACGCGTGGGACATGGCGCGTTTCGGGTATCTCTTCCTGCGCAACGGCAAGTGGAAGGATCGCCAGATCGTCTCCGAGAAATGGATTCAGATGGCGAAGACGCCGGGGCCGGCCAACAAGGACTACGGCTTCGCGAACTGGTACCTGAACACTGATCGCAAGCCGATGCCGTCGCTTCCCGCGTCGAGCGTCCGCTTCGTCGGCGCCGGCAACAACGTGATCTACATCGACTGGGACAACGACCTCGTGGTCGTCGTGCGGTGGATCAAGGACGACGCCTCGCAGAACGAGTTCTTCGGCAAGGTCATCGCGGCGATGAACAAGCCGGCGTCAACGAGGTAAGCCATGAAAAGACTTTACACGCTTCTCGCCGCCGTCGCTTCCTCCGGCGTCGTCATCGTCGCGCAGCAGGGCGGCCCCGATCATCCGTCGGTAACCGTGCACGGCCAGGTCTACACGCCGCGCTCGATCCTCGCGCGCAACATGGGCACGAACGAGGATCAGACGACGCAGTTTCCGCCGCACAAGATCATCGGCAACATCTACTACGTCGGGACGAAGACGCTCAGCTCGTTCCTCATCGTGACGCCGCAGGGGAACATTTTGCTCGACAGCACGTACGAGCGTAACGTGCCGGTGATTCAGAAGTCGGTGAGCGACCTCGGCTTCAAGTTCTCGGACATCAAGATCCTGCTCGGCAACCATGCGCACGGCGACCATCAGGAAGGCGATGCGATGGTCAAGCAGCTGACCGGCGCGCAGGTCGTTGCGATGGCGGAGGACGTTGACACGCTGAAGGCGATCAAGCCGGGTGGCAAGGAGCATCCGATCGATCGCATCATCCACGATGGCGACACGGTATCGCTCGGCGGGACGACGCTCACCGCGCATCTCACCGCTGGACACACGCCCGGCTGCACGACGTGGACGACGAAGGTGCGCGACGCCGGGAAAGATTACGACGTGGTGTTCCACTGCAGCTATCGCGCGCAGGGCACCATCACGCCGGCGCTCGCGGACGCCTTCAACCGGACGTTCAAGGTCGCGCGCGCGCTGCCGTGCGACGTGCCGCTCGGCGACCACGGCGCGCAGTACAACATGCAGGAGAAGTACGCGAAGCTGAAGCCCGGCGCGCCCAATCCGTTCATCGACAAGGCGAACTGCAACCTGGAAACGGACATCCAGGAAGCGATGTTCAAGGCCACGCTCGCCGAGCAGCAGGCGGCGAAGACGCAGTAGGCGGGTGGGGCGGGTGGGGCGGGTAAGGCGGGTGGGGCGGGTTGGTAGAGCATGAACAAACAGCGTTTTGCGGCAGTTGCCGCCGTCATATCGCTCGTGCTGCTCGCCGCGTCTGTCGTGTCGTCCAGCCAGACCGGCACTGGAGAAACGCGCGCCGTGCCGAAGGCCACCTGCGGCCGTGCTGATCATCCCGAGAGCGGACTGCAGGGCCAGACCACACCGCGCGAGCGTTCCAGCGGCGATTCGGAACGTGGCTACAACTGCAACCTGGAGCTCGTAGGGCGCTTCCAGGGTGAGGGAGCCTTTTCTCAGGATGGACCGGCGTACTCGGACGACTGCGCCTACTTCGCGACCGAGAACAGGCCTGCGCAGCAGCATCCTGGCGTTGTGGTCGTCGATGTCTCGGACCCGCGCCAACCACGCCCGACGACCTACCTCGACGACACGCCCGCGGCGCGCAACCCGCACGAGACCCTGAAGGTGAACGAGGCGCGCAAGCTGCTCGGTGTTGCCGAAAACAATGGACCGGGGTTCGCCGTGTACGACCTCTCGGGCGACTGTCGTCATCCGGTGTTGAAGTCGAACGTGATGTTGCCCGGCAGCCGCGCGCATATGGGCGGTTGGGCGCCCGACGGCAAGACGTACTACGTTGGCCAGGCGAATCGTGGCGCTGGCGGCACGCTGCCAATCGTTGACGTCTCCGATGCGTCCAACCCCAGGCTGCTCCTCACCTGGAAGTTCTCTGGCGATGGCAGACCGCACGACGTCAACCTGAACGCCGCCGGGACGCGGCTGTATGCGGGGCAACCCGGCGTATTCGGCAACACGGATTCGTCGATCGGTCCGGACGGCCTGGTCGTCCTCGATGTCAGCGATATTCAGCTCCGTCGTCCCAATCCGCAGATCAGGGTCGTCGGCAAGGTGTTCTGGGACGACCAGGGCCAGGTCGAGCAGATGTTTCCCTTCACCCGGAACGGCCGCCAGTACGTCGTCAGCACGGACGAATCAGGCGGAGCGGGTGGAAGCGGCGGTCTCCGCGCCGCATGCGCGCGCCGAGCGTCTCCGTATGGCTATGCGCAGATTATCGACATCACTGACGAGACGAAGCCTCACGTCGTCTCCAGACTGGTGCTCGACGTGAATGCGGCCGCCAACTGCGACGCACTCCTCGGTGATCCATCGGATGCGGCGGGCGGACCTCTCATCTACAACTGCGAACGGTGCAATGTCGATCGCGCCAACAATCCAGACGTGCTCGCGTGCGGGTATCAGAATGCTGGATTGCGTGTCTTCGACATTCGCGATCCGCAGCACCCGAAAGAGATCGCGTACTTCAAGCCGCCGGCGGTGCGGAAAGCAGTCCTTCCCGGATCCGGCAGTTGGGCGCCCGGCATCGATCGAACCGCCGACAAGATATCGGGCTTTCCGCGGTTTCGCACGATACCGGCCACCGCCACGCGCGCGCGTGAGACGCAGATTTGGTTCGTCAGCGACGGCAACGGGTTTCAGGTCGTCCGCTTTACCGACGCGTTCATGGCGCTGCACAAAGATCTGTTCTAGACCGCGATTCCGACCTGGCAGCTGGCGCTGTAGCCACTCGACGGATCGCCGGCCGGTGTCACCAGCTCCGACGCCAGGCTGTCCCTGAAAATGTCATCCGACAAGTTCGACATCGGGTTCGCGCCGCGCGAGGCGTAGACGCCGCTCGCGTAGACCGTGTTGTTGATCGACTCGGGAAACGCAATCTGCGTCACCTTCACCGAGCGGCTGTCGATCTTCACCTCGATGTGAATGTGGGTCGCGCGTCCCTGGTACCACCCCGGATAGATCGTCGTGAAGGTCACCTCGCCGCTCGCATCCGTCGTCTGAATGCCGCGCAGATACGTCTGCGTCGTCTGCGAGCCGTACTCCGAGTAGTTGCCCGCCACGTCGCAGTGCCAGATCTCCACGTTCGCGCCCGTCACCGGCGCGCAGCCGCTGTTCACGTTGACGACTTTGATCGCGAGACTCAACGGCACTCCTTGCCGGTTCTCGCGGATGTCGCTGCGGATGATGCTGACCGTTGACGGAAAAGGGCCGGCGGTTTCGCTCGGCGTGGTCGCGCACTGGCCATTGGTGCTGACCGTACCTGTTCCCGCCGCGTCCGTCGTGCCGGTCGTGGTCGTTGTCGTCGCCGACGGACTCGTCGGCGTGTCGCCGCCGCAGGCCCACGCGGCCGCCGCGGCGCTGGCCGCGCCCGCCAACCGCATCATCGCGGCGCGTCGCGGCAATTTCGTGCTGCTCATCTTGGTCTCCTCCTGCAGGCGAATGCTCGGCTTCATGCAGGTAGTAGACCGTATGGATGTTGGCGAAGTATGGCGGCGCTGCCACACTTCTGCAGCATCTGCGGAGGACGATGTCACCCATGGGCCGCGGGCTCGGCTGGTCGAGAAGCTTCTACTGGCGGATTGCGGCGACCTTTGTCGTGTTCATGGTCGGCGTGCTGGTCGCGCAAAGCCTCGTGTTCAGCTACCTGGCGGCGCAATCGAGCCCGAGCTTTCTTTCGCCGAACATTCTGGCGGTAACGGTTGCCGCCGACATGCAGGAGGCGCTTGCGGCCAACCCCTCGCTCGATCTGCAGGAGCACCTCGAAGCGAGATACGGGCGGACGCAGCCGCTCTACGTGGTTCTCGCTGACGGCCGCATGGGCAGCAACTCGCGCGATCCGGTGCCTGACGACATCCGCCGCGCCGCCGCGGAGATCGGCGCAGGGGGCAGCGTGAACACCGTGCTCGCGCGCATCAGAACCAACGGACCGATCGTGTCGGCGCCGATTCAGATTAACGGCGAGCTGCGCGGGATGGCGGTGCTGCCGCCGCCGCCGCGTGGAGGGCCGGTGCGCGCGGTGGCGCAGGCACTCTCGCTGCCCGGCGCGATCATTCTCGTCGTCGCGACGGGGCTCGCCGCCGTGCTGGTGTTCCGGCCGGCGCGGCGCCGCCTGCTCGATTTGCAGGCCGCCGCGGAGCAGGTGGGCGCGGGCAACCTCGACGCGCGCGCGGTGGAGGCAGGCGAGGACGAGATTGCGCGCGTCGCGCACGCGTTCAACCGGATGGCGGCGGATCTCTCCGCGCGCGATGCCGCGCTGCGCGCGGCGGAACGCCAGCGGCGCCAGATGATTGCGGATGTCTCGCACGAGCTGAAGACGCCGCTCACCTCGATGCGCGGGTACCTCGAAACGCTGCGGATGCCCGACCTCGACATCGCGCCAGCCGAACGCGCGCGCTACATCGACACGGTCGAGCGCGAAACGCATCGCCTCGAGCGGATCGTCCAGGATCTGCTCGACCTGGCGCGGCTCGAGGGGGGCGGCGTGACGCTCGAGCGCCGAGTCTTCGCCCCCGAACGCCTTTTCCGCCACGTCATCGATCGCCACGCGCTCGACGCGCGCGAGCGCGACATCGAGCTCCGTACGCAGGTCGACGCGTCTGCCGATCAAATCGTCGGTGACCCCCATCGCCTCGAACAGGTGATCGACAACCTCGTGGCCAACGCGCTGCGCCACACGCCCGCGGGTGGCACGATCGAGTTGAAGGCGATTGGTGAAGCTGGCGCCGGCTGGATGTCGGTAACCGACTCCGGCAGCGGCATCGCTCCGGAGCATCTGCCGCACGTCTTCGACCGGTTCTACAAGGTGGACGCGTCACGAGCGACAGGGTCGGCGGGCAGCGGCCTCGGGCTGTCGATCGCGAAGGCGATCGTCGAACAGCACGGTGGATCGATTGAAGTCGTCAGCCGGCCCGGGTGCACCCGGTTCACGATCAGGCTGCCTCAGTCGGCGTCCGCGAACTTGTAGCCGACGCCCCAGGCGGTGAGGATCAACTCCGGATCCTGCGGGTCGGCCTCGATCTTCCGCCGCAGGCGGCTGATCACGGTATCCACCGTGCGCTCGGTGACGTACGCGTCATCGCGCCACACCTGCTGGAGCAGCGCCGCGCGGCTGAAGACGATGCCGGGGCGGGCGGCCATCAAGGACAGGAGATCGAACTCCTGCTTCGTCAGATCGAGCTCCTGATCGCGGACCCGCACGACGCGCTTCTCGAGATCGATCGACAGGTCGCGCGTGTGAATCCGCAGCGTCGTCGTCGTGGCGGTCGTCATGCGGCGGTTGCGCCGCAGCAGGGCCTGCACGCGCGCCATCAGCTCGCGCACGCCGAACGGCTTGGCGACGTAGTCGTCCGCGCCGCTCTCGAGGCCGAGCACTTTGTCCGACTCCCGATCGCGCGCCGTCACCATGAGGATCGCCGAGTCGCGGCTCTCGCCCTCCGCGCGCAGCGCGCGGCAGACGGTGACGCCGTCGAGGCCTGGCAGCATCACGTCGAGAATGATCACGTCGAATTGTTCGCCACGGCCCATCGTGAGGCCGGTGCGGCCGTCGCCGGTCTCCTTCACCTCGAAGCTCGCGAGCCCGAGATGCAGCCGCAGCAGATCGCGGATCGCGGCCTCGTCTTCGATCACGAGCACCTTGCCGGCGGAGGAGGACGGCATCAGGGTGAGTATTGCAAAAGTATGGCGGTCTGCGCGCGGCAGGTGACAGCGTTGCCCACTAATGACGACGCCCCAGTGAGCGATCGCGCAGCGTACACGCAGATGCAGCGGCACGCTCGTTGCTGATTTGCCGCCGCATGTTCAAGACTTCGATCGCTCTGTCACTTCTACTCGTCGCCTCCATCATCGCCACCGCATGCGGAGGAGGCGGCGCCGATACGGCGACGTCGCCAAGCGCGGTGACGACGCCGACGACTACGACCGGATCGACCGACTCCGGTTCCACGACGACCACTTCCACGACGTCGGTCGCCTACGTCAACGACATCAAGCCGATTCTCGACAGCGACTGCATCGTCTGTCATGGGCCGTCGGTGCACGAAGAGGACGTGCGGCTCGATAGCTACGCGAACGTCATGAAGGTCGTGCGCGCGGGCAGCGCCAGCTCGCTGCTCGTGCAGGTGACGCGATCGAACGGCATCATGTTCCCGAATCTCACGGGCGATCGCGCGGCCAAGTCGGCGCTGATCCTCGCGTGGGTCGTCAACAGCAACGCCGCCGAGAGCCGCTAGATCGATATAATCGGGGTTTCAGTTGAGGAGCCTCCATGCCTGAAACTCCATCGACCATGCTCGACCTCGGCACGCCGCTGCCGTCGTTCTCGCTGCCGGACTTCAACGGAAAGACGGTCAGCGATGCCGACGTGAAAGGCGGCAAGGCGCTGCTGGTCGCCTTCATCTGCAAGCACTGCCCGTTTGTGAAGCACATTCGCGGCGAGTTCGCGAAGTTCACGAACGAGTATGAGGCGATGGGCCTGAAGGTCGTCGCCATCATGTCCAACAGCGTTGAGGAATTCCCCGAGGACGGCCCGGAAGGGATGAAGCAGGAGGCGGCCGAGGCCGGCTACAACTTCCCGTACCTCTACGACAAGGATCAGAAGGTCGCGAAGGCGTTCAAGGCCGCGTGCACGCCGGACCTGTTCCTGTTCGACGGCAACGGCCGCCTTGCGTACCGCGGTCAGTTCGACGGCAGCCGGCCGAAGAACAACGTGCCGGTGACGGGCGCCGATCTGCGCGCCGCGACCGACGCGGTGCTCGCGGGACGGAAACCGCCGGAGCAGCAGCGTCCGAGCATGGGCTGCAACATCAAGTGGTATCCCGGCAACGAGCCCGCGTACTTCTCGAATCCGGCGGCGGCCGCGAAGGCGTAAACGTCAACGTGCGACGGTGCGATCGTGCGCGGTGCGCTGGTGCGGTCGCACATTCGCACCGTCGCACCTCCTCTCATTTTCCCCAGATCTTCTTGTAGATGTCCTTGTACCCGTTTTCGGGCTCGTAGGAGTTGTGCGGGCCGCCGTCGCGATCGATGTTCGTCGCAACGAACAGATGCGGCGGCGGAACGAATCCGCTCGGCGGCTGCCCCGCAAACGCGCGATTCAGCTCATCGATCGTCATCCACCCCTGCAGATGCAGCGGCTCGGCAACCGTGCCGATCTGATAGCGCTTCTGACGGATGCGCTGGAAGGCGGTCACGGATCCATCGCCTGAGGAAATCTGGCGCGGATAGCCACCTGCCGCATCGACGGCCGCCGTCTGCAGCGACGGCGCCGAGAAATCAAAGTACAGATCGTTGACCGCAATCGAATAGGTCCACTGCTTGCCGTACTTCGTCAGCAGCGACGTCGTCAGGCTCGGCATCCGGTTGGCGAGATCGCCCATCGGCGTGTCTTCGGTCTCGAGCACCTTGCAGCCCGCGCACCCTTTGATCACATCCGCCGATGCGTTCGTTTTCGCGGTGGAGATGGTCGTAATGCTGTCCTTGAACAGAATCACGTTCGCGGTGCCGTTCGAATCGACGATGGCATACATCGCCGCGGCCTTGGCGACCTCGCGCGGATCCGTGGTGACGTTGGTGAAGACGGGTGGGTCGTTGATCGGCCCGGGACCCGGCGCGATGTGCCAGCCGACCATCTTGATGCCGAGCATCGCCGCCCTGCGGATCACGGGCGCCTGCTCCTGGGTGTCGACGTTGCCGAGGATGATCCCGTCCGGCTTCAGCGCAATCGCCTGATTGAGCGCGGTCGTCCGTCCCTGCACCGAGCCCTGACCGTCGAGGATGCGGAAGTCCCAGCCGATCGCCTTCGCGGCTTCCTGCGCGCCGTCGCCCGCGCCCTGCGGTCCCCCGTTTCTCTGGTCGGAGGAGACGTAGACGATGAGCTTCTTCGGCTGCGCGGCCGGGCCGGTCGTCGGTCCCGTCCACGGCGTCCCCGGCATGGTGACCGTGGCGATGTAGTCCTTCGCCATCTGCAGGTACGCGGGATCAGTTGCCGTTGCTGGCGCAGAGGTCGAGTTGGTGGTCGTATTGCCGCCACCACCGCAGGCTGCGGCGAGAAGCGCGAGGAGTACCACGTTACGTCGCATGAGATTCCTTTGTCGTTTCGACGCGAACAACCGGCGGCGGCCTTTTGGTCGCCGATCGCCGCCGCTGGGCAAAGCCCGCGAGCGCAATCGAGACGAGCAGCGTGACGCCGTTGAAGAGCGGCTCGACGAAGAACGCGCCGCCGAGCTGCTGGATGCCGGAGATGCCGACCGCGAGGATCAGCACCCCGATGATCGTGCCCCAGACGTTCACGCGTCCGGGACGGATGGTCGTCGAGCCGAGGAACGTGCCGACGAGCGCGGGCAGCAGGTAATCGAGGCCGACGTTCGCCTGGCCGATCTGGAGCTTGCTCGCGAGCACGCAGCCCGTGAAGCCGACGAGCACGCCTGAAGCGACGAACACGCCGATGACGTAGGCGCGCACCGGAATGCCGTTGAGCGCCGCCGCCTTCTCGTTCGCGCCGATCGCGTAGAGATGGCGGCCGAGCGGCATCCGCTCCGCGATCAGCCACATCACCACGGCGAGCAGCAACGCATACACCGCAGGAACAGGAACGCCGAAGACCGACAGCCCGTTGATGTTCACGAAGCCCTGCGGCAATACGCCGATCACCTGACGTCCTTCCGTGTGCCACAGCGCCAGTGCGTACAGGATCGTCCCCGTGCCGAGCGTCGCGATGAACGAATCGATCTGCGCGACCTCCACGAGCATGCCGTTGATGAGTCCCGCCAGGCCGCCGCAGGCGATGACGATGAGACACGCGATGGGCCAGGGGAGTCCATACATCACTTGCAGGCTGATCGCGAGGATGTGCCACATGACGATGCCGAAGCCGACCGTCAGGTCGATGCGCCCGGCCATCATCGGAATCATCGCGGCGAGCGACAGCAGCGCGATGATCGCCTTGTCGCTCAGGATCGACCGCGCGTTGATGGCGGTGGGAAACGACTGCGGAAGCAGAAACGAGAAGAACGCGATGAGCAGGACCGTGAGGATTGGCAGCCCGTAGATCGGCAGCACGCGCACCGCCTTCTGCGCGCGGCTCATGCGCGCCAGCTCGGTGCGAGTCGGCTCGAGCGCGTTAGATTTCAGGGATTGCATTGGTAGTGTCCGGCTTGAGCCGGACCGTCGCCGACGCGGCCGCAAGAAGATTTTCGACGCACAGCTCGTCGCCGGCGAACTCCGCGACGACGCGACCGCGATCGAAGACGAGCGCGCGATGACAGACGTTGGCGACCTCCTCGAAGTCCGTCGAGACGATCAGAATCGTGGCGCCGCGCTCCAGCGCGACGTCGAAGAGGCGATAGATCTCCGCCTTGGCGCCGACGTCCACGCCGGCGGTCGGATCCTCGAACACGTAGATCTTCCCGTTCAGATGCAGCCAGCGGCCGACGACGACCTTCTGCTGGTTGCCGCCGGAGAGCCAGTCGATCGGGAGCGACGGATCGTTTGGCTTCAGCCCGATGCGCTCGCCGGCGGCGAACGCGGCTTCCGATTCCTCCGCCGGCCGCAGATACGACGTGAGGCGATGTCCGGCAGCGACGGGGTTGAGGAACAGGTTCTCGCGAATCGAGAGACCGGGGACGACGGACTCCGCCATGCGATCGGCGCAGACCAGATTGATCCCGTGCGCGATCGCATCGCGCGGCGATGACGGCGTCACCGCATCGTCATCGATCAGAATCCGTCCGTCGACCACCGGTGAGAGCCCGAACAGCGCCCGCGCGATGCTTTCCTGGCCGGCGCCGCGGAGGCCGACAAGGCCAACGACTTCTCCTGCACGAATACGGCAGTCGAGCGGTCCCGCGCAGTCCGTCGTCAGGCGATCGAAGACGAGACGTGCGGATCCTTCGTGCTGCGCGGGCCGCCTGAATACCTGCGACGGCTCACGGCCGACGATGCGCAGGATGCATTCCTCGGGGGAGATGTCTTTCACCGCGCGTTCGCAGACCACGCGGCCGTCGCGCAGGATCACCATGCGATCAGCGATCTCGAACACCTCGTCGAGGCGATGCGAGACGTAGATCATGCCGACGCCGCGCGATCGCAAGAGGCGGAGCGCGGTGAAGAGGCGCGCGACCTCGTCGGCCGGGAGGCTCGCCGTCGGCTCGTCGAGCACGAGCAGTTCGGCATCGGCCGCCAGCGCGCGGGCGATGGCGACGAGCGATTTTTCGGTGCGCGTCAGGTCGTGGATGCGCAGGTCGGGATCGATGCCGGCGCCGAGCGCGTCGAGCGCGCGCGCCGCGCGCGTGCGCGTCGCGTTCCAGTCGATCAGGCCCACGCGGCGCGGAAACCCCAGCATCATGGAGATGTTCTCCGCCACCGTCATCCACTCGATCAGGCCAAGGTCCTGATGGATGAAGGCGATCGGCAGCCGGCGGAGGGTGCGGGCAGCGTCGTGGCCGCGGTAGGCGATGGCGCCCGCGTCGAGCGGGTGGACGCCCGCGAGAATCTTGATGAGCGTGGACTTGCCGGCGCCGTTTTCGCCGAGGAGCGCGACAATTTCGCCCGCGCGGACGTCTATACCGGCATCGACGAGCGCCTGCGTGCCGCCGAAGTGCTTCGACACGCCGCGCATGGAGAGAAGGGAGACGTCCACAGGAAACCCGTGGACGTCATTTTATATGGGGCTTATGCGTACAGCTCGTCGCGGAAGCCGCGCGCCTCGAGACCCTCGCGGAGCTCGGTGGCGCGGATTATCGCGGCATCGCGTTTGGGGAACTGCTCCGCGGACGCGACGAAGCCGTTGACCCATCGGTGCAGTTGCCACGTGCCTGCACACGCGGCGACGGTGCACTGCGTCGCCTGACCGTTCGGATGCTGAAGTCGCCATACGAGGAGATTAGCCATATGGGTCCCCGGGGGTGAATCTGCCGTAATCATCGGCACCTGGCCGGTTATTCGATACCGTCAGAATGGGATTTTGGCGACAATGACAATGAGGTTCTTTATGCGACTCATCACCGCGCTCAGCCTTGTAATCGCGATCACGGGCATCGCGTACGCGCAGGAGAAGAAGGTGCCTAAAGACTCAATGCGCGTCACCGTGTCCGGTTGCAGCAAAGGATCGGTGTTCACGGCCGGACCGCGGACAGAAGATCAGATCGGCCGGGCGGACATCCCCGAAGGGATTCATCTGCGGATGAATGCGCCGAGGAAACTGCGCGACGACATCAAAGCGCATGAAGGCCAGATGATTCGGATCACCGGCCTGATGAAAAAAGGTCAGTACAACGAGCAGGGGATTCCGGTCGGCGGCGGCGTGCGCGTCACGCCCGGAGTCGGCAACGGCGGCGTCAGCGTCGGCGCGGGACGTCCGTCGCCGACGGTTGGCAGCATCAACTACATCGACGTCGAGAGCTGGCAGCCCGCTGCCGGCGACTGTCCCAGTTAGTTGGTGGTTGGTAGTTGGTAGTCAAGAGGCGGGCACGAGGCGCGCGATGCGATCGTCATCGGACGTCGGGCTGCCCCGGCCATCGCGGTTGCTGGTGCAGAAGTACAGATAGCCATCAGGTCCGGTGATGACTTGACGGAGCCGTCCGAACTGCCCTTCGAGCAGCCGTTCCTGCCCAACCACCTGACGCGACGACGCATCGATTCGCAGGCGCAGCAGCAGCGTGCCGCGCAGCGTGGCGACGAAGAAGTTGTTCACGAACTGCGGAAAGCGCTGTCCGCGATAAAACGACGCGCCGCTCGGCGCGACGGACGGGTTATAGAACACGATCGGCGATCGCATCATCGGCATGCTCTGGGCGGCCTCGATGAGCGGCCATCCGTAGTTGGCGCCGCGGTCGATGACGTTGATCTCGTCGTTGCCGATGTTGCCATGCTCCGATGCCCAGAGATCGCCCGTCACCGGATGCCAGTCCAGTCCCTGCGGGTTGCGGTGCCCGTATGAATAAATCGGCGAGCTGAACGGATTGTCGCGCGGCGTCGTGCCGTCGGGGTTGAGACGAAGAATCTTTCCCGCGTACGACGCGACGTCCTGCGCCTGGCTCTCGGCGGCGGCGTCGCCGGTCGTTGCGTAGAGCAGGCCGTCGGGTCCAAACCGCAGCCTGCCGCCATCATGAATCGTGTTCGCGGGGATGCCGTCGAGGAGCACTGTCTGCTCCGCGAGCCTGCCGGCGGATTCCCGATACCGCACGACGCGGTTGGCGGCGCCGCCCGACGTGCGCGCGGTGTAGTAGAGATACAACAGCCTGTTCGAGGCGAAGGCGGGATCGAGCGCGAGGCCGAGCGCGCCTCCTTCGCCCTCCGCAAAGACATCATCGAGCGTCAACGCGACGTCGGACGTGCCGCGGCCGATGTCGACGATGCGCACGCGTCCGGGCCGCTCGGTGACGAACAGCCGCCCGTCGGGTGCAAATGCCAACGACCACGGGATCTCGAGCCCCTTGACGACAACCTCGACGCGGAAGCGCACGCCATCGGTTGTCGCGAACACCTGGTCCGGCGAGGGCGACGCGTTCTGCGAGCTGCAGCTTTGCGTTTCGAAATTGCCGACGCTGGTCAGCAGGAGAACAGCGAGCAACGCGGCGGCGCGCATGCCGCCATGATGCCACGTCTGGTTAGTGGTGGGTGATCAGTGGTTGGTGGTTCGGGGGTTCGCGGCCACCGCTAGTTGATCGGCACGAGGCGCTTCAGCTCCTCGGTCCAATGCTGCACGACGACGATCTGCGGTGGTACGGCGGTCTGGTCCGTGCCGCCGCCCTCCTTGATCATCAAGAACCGCTGGCCGTCGGGAGACACGTCGTACTGACGGGCAGTGTAAACGCTGTTGCCCGTGAAATACCGCCCCGCGACGAGCTTCGTCGAGGTCCCCGCGCTCCACGTAGCGCCACGCGGATCGACGGGCACCGTCAGCAGCGCCCCATCGGGAGCCAAATAAAACAGCTCTCGCCCGCTGCGTGCCCAAAGTGGCTGGACGCCGCCGGCGTTCGACACCTGCCACTGACCGTCGCTTACATTCGGAAACGGCCGTATGTAGACCTCAAACCGTCCCGAGCTGTTGGATTCATAGGCCAACCAGCGGCCGTCGGGCGACACGATCCCGCCGCGCTCCTCAAAGGGGGTCTCGAGCAGCGGTTCGAGGCGCGGTGTCGGCGTGAGCGTCAGCAGCCGCAAATCGCGCTGGCGGGTCGGCGTCAGCTCGGAGACGACGACGCGCGTGCCGTCGTCGGTGATCGCCGAGGGAGCCTGTAAGTTGGCGCTCTCGGTCAACCGCGTGGCGGACCCCGTGCCGTCGGCGGTCTCCACGTACAGATTTACTTGCCCGGACCGCGCTGAGCCGAAGAGGAGCCGCCGGCCGTCGGTCGGGCGTCCACACCGGGTAGCCGTCAAACGAGGGATCGAACGTGGCGCGGGTGAGCGTGGTTCGGCTCAGATCCCAAATCCAGATGTCGTTCTCCTGGTCTTGCGCGTTCACCGCGACGCGCGTGCCATCGGGTGACAGCTGCGGATAGACGTACGGGCGCGGGGGCGTCGGGATCGGTGTCTCGCGGACCGCAGGGACGACCGACACCGGCGTCCCGCGCGTCTCCAAACGGGCCAGGTCGAATGCCACCGCCCGCAAGGAACCGGCCGCCGCGTACACGAGATGGCCACTCGACACGTAGTGCGCGTGACTGCCACCGCGCACGAGAACCTTGTGGGTTCCGGTGTGCAGATCCAGGACGGCTACTTGCGCGGCACCGAGGCCGCCCGTGAGCGGCGAGATCGTAAACAGCACGGCCTGGCCGTCCGGCAGCAACTCGGGCCAGAAATGATCGGCTTCGCCTTGCGCGCGGTCGGGTCGCGTGAGGACCGTCGTCGACCCACCCAGTGCCGCGACCCGCTGCAGCCCGGTCGTCCCGTTAATGGTCGCGACGATGATTGCCATCCAGTCCCCAGGTCGCGCCGCGGAAATTGCCATCGAGCGTCGCCAGCGTGACGGCCGGCCCGCCGGTCACCGCCACCTTCTTCAACACGCTGATGACGTCCACAAACCCGATCCATTGGCCATCGGGGGAGACGAACGGCCCGCGCGGCGCGCCAGTGAACACGGCCACCGGCTCCAGGGCGTCGAGCGCGCGTACG
>QHWQ01000213.1 GCA_003222635.1 Acidobacteriota bacterium
CGCGGCGCGCGACGTCGGGCGCCAACGGCGCGGCCGCCGAGAGCGCATAGCGAACCGTGCGGAACTGCGACGCATCGAGCGCCGGCGCGTTCGCGAGCGCGAGCACCACCGGTGGGACCAGATGCAGGACGGTGACGCGATGCTTCTGGATCACGTCCACGAGCGTGTCCAGATCGAAGCGCTCCATCACGATGTGATGCGCGCCCGAGCACAGGGCGGCGTTCATCAGCATCACGGCGTAGATGTGCGACAGCGGCACGAAGATCGGATAGACATCGCTTTCCCCGATGCCGCCAGCATCCCGATACTGCAGCTGGTTGTAGACGAGGACGCGATGCGTCAGCATCACGCCCTTCGGAAGACCAGTCGTGCCGCTCGAGTAGGGAAGCGCGGCCAGCTGGCTCTGCTCCACCCTGACGTCCGGATCGCGCGTCGGCGCGTACATGATGACGTCGTCGTACGAGACCGTGAAGCCGCCCGCGTCGTGCACGCGCTCGCCGACGACGACCACGCGCGCCAGGTTCGGCACCTGCGCGCGGCAGGCCTCGACCACCGGCCAGAGGCTCGCGTGCGTCACCATCATCGTCGCGCCCGAGTCGTTCACCTGGTAGGCGATGTCGCGCTCGCGGTACGACGAGTTCATCGGACAGGCGACTGCGCCAAGCTTGCTCGCCGCGTAGAAGGCCAGCTCGTATTCGGGACAGTTCGGCAGGTAGAGCGCCAGGCGATCGCCTGACGCGAGGCCGAACGCCGCGAGCCCGTTCGCCAGACGATTCGACTCGCGATCGAACTCCGCAAACGTGATCGCGCGATCCTTGAACGTGATGGCCGTCTTGTCCGGATAGCGCGCCGCGGTCGCGCGCATCACCGCGTGCAGCGGCCCGGAGGGGTAGGTCAGGTGCGTCATGGAGGTGCAGTCTACAATGCGGACTGATGGTTATGACCCGCAGGGCGTGGCGCATGATCCTGCTCGCCAGCCTCGGCGGCACGCTCGAATACTACGACTTCGTGATTTTCGGAATTTTCGCGGCGCAGATCGGGCGCGCCTTCTTCCCGAGCCAGGATCCGCTCGTCTCGCTGATGGTCACCTTCACGACGTTCGCGATCGGCTATCTCGCGCGTCCGATCGGCGGGCTCGTGCTCGGCCGCCTCGGCGACAAGTTCGGACGCCGCGGCGTCTTCCTCGCGTCGATCTTCGTCACCTCCGCCGCCACGCTCGGCATCGGCATCGTCCCGACGTACGCGTCGTGGGGCATCGCCGCGAGCGTCACCGTCGTGCTGCTGCGGCTGACGCAGGGCTTCTGCCTCGGCGGCGAGCTGCCGGGCGCCATCACGTATGTCGTCGAGTCCGCCAAGCCGATCGCGCCGTTTGTCTGCAGCGTGGTGTTCGGATGCGTGACGCTCGGCGTCGCGCTCGGCACCACCATCGCGCTCATCGTCGGCAACGTGCTGACGCCGGCGGAGGCCGCGGTGTACGGCTGGCGCATCGCGTTCATCATCGGCGGGCTGCTCGGCCTGGCGAGCTTCTGGCTGCGGCGCTCGTTCGAGGAATCGCCGGAGTTCGTGGAGTTGAAGCGGCTCGAGCGAGCCTCGCAGGAGCCGATTGGCGAGCTGGCGCGCACGCATGCGTGGCAAATCTTCGTCGGCATTGCGGCGCAGGCGGTCACCGCTGTCTTCGCGGGCCTGTTCTTCGCCTACATGCCGGCGTATCTCACCGCCGTCTCGAAGTACGACGCCTCGACCGCCACCTTCGCGCAGACCTACGGCGTCGTCCTGCATGCGGCGCTCATCGTGTTCGTCGGGTGGCTGGCGGATCACTATCCGCCGCACCTGCTGCTGCGCATCGGCGCGATCGTGCTCGCCGTCGGCGCCTATCCGTTCTATGCGGCGCTCAGCGCGCACAGCGTGAACATCATCGCGCTGATGACGATCGCCGCGCTGACGGGCGCGTTCGTCAACGGCACGTTCGCCTTCGTCACCGCGGATCTCTTTCCGACGCGCATCCGCTTCAGCGGAGTCGCCGTCGTGCAGAACATCAGCCAGACGGCGTTCGGCGGCACCGCGCCGCTCATCGCCACGGCGCTCGTCAGGGATCTGCAGTCGCCGGTCGCTCCCGCGCTCGTCGTGATTGCGTGCGGCGTGATGACCTTTGTGGGAAGCTTCTGGGCGGCGCGCGCCGCCGGCAGGGTGAGGGTTAGAACCGCAGCAGCCGTGTTGCCTTGACCGCGAGGCCGCGGTTCATCAGCAGCGCGGAACGCGGGCCGAACGTGTCCCGCGCGTCCGTGTAGACGACGTAGACGTCGCTGCCGGGCTGATATTCCCACCGCCAGCGGACATTCGTTTCCAGCGTGTTCAGACTCGAGTTGTACTGCGTCAGCCCGCTGACGAACATGCGGGGCGTGATGGTGTACGTGGTCCGCGCCCCGAGCAGCTTGGTCGTCAACGTCCCCTCGGCAAGCGAGATGTGGCTCGCGAGGATACGCGGCTCGAACGCGAGCTGACTCGTCGCCTTCACGCGGCCGCTGTACTCGAGCTGCTGGCGGTGGCCTGAATAGAATTCGCCCGCCGTCAGCGTCACGCGGCCGCTGACGCGGCGCTGCGAGCCGCCGTCGTACTGCACGACGCCCTCATTGAACTCGTGTACGCCGGCGGGGACGCGTGGCCCACCGGAAATCCGAAACGGCACGGTCACGAACTCGTAGTCGTTGCGAGCCGTGAACCGCAACTGGTCGCTGTTGTTGAACTCGATGCGGAACGTGCCTGACGACACACGCGTCTCGAGCTCGTCGTGCCCGTTGACGTAGCGATCGACCTCGGCATTCCATTCGAGCCTGCGCAGGCTCCGCACCGAGTAGATGCGCGGACTGAAGCGCGCGAGGACGTCGGTGCGCGTAATGTCCGGCCGCGGCACGTATCCTACGTCCGGGTTGAACGCCTCGCCGACCTTCAGGCGCTCGGCTTCGAGGCCATACCGGTCGTGCACGTAGCGGAAGTAGCCGCGATAGCTGCCGTCGTTGCCCGTCAATCCTGGCGTATCCGACCGCGCGTAATAGGTGCCTGCCTGCACGTTCTCGAAGAGATTCCAGGTCGTATCCACGCCCAGCAGCGTGTTCGACCCCGGCGCACCCGTATGCGGCGATCGACGCGTCGCGATGATGCCGATGTTGCTTCGGCGCAGGATGTCGCGCTTGACGCGGGCGACGAGGAAGTTCGTCGACGGCGTCAGCGGTGCCCCGCGCGCCGGATCGAATGCACCTTCGCCGGTTTGAATCTCGACCAGGCCCAGCGAGAACTTGCCCACGCGGCCCGTCAATCGCGCGCCGCCTTTGATTGGCACGGGCTGTCCGCTCTCGAGGCCGATGCGCCGCGAGAAGAACATGATCGGCGCATCCGGCTGGCGAAAGCCGCCGTTGCCGGTGTTCGCGAAGTCGAAGATGCCCTGGCCCTCGAGGAAGAAGTCGCGCTTCTCCGGAAAGAACAGGCTGAAGCGGGTGAGATTCACCTGCTGCTCGTCGATCTCGACCTGCGCGAAGTCGGTGTTCACGGTGACGTCGAGCGTCATGTTGCTCGTGATTCCGTACTTCGCGTCGATGCCGATGTTCTTGTCGACCTTGTTCGAGAACGCCGGCGACGAGACGCGGTTCGTCGTCAGGTTGGACACGCCATAGGGCTTCAGCTCGATGTTGCGCGCGGGCGGCGGCACCTCCATCCCGACGAGCGTCGCCGCGTTCGCAAGCCGCTGCACCGAACTGTTCGCCGGGACGCCCGGCGGCGTAATCGACAGCAGCGAGTGTTCGTTGACACGGCGCTCCCACCGGCGCGCGTTGATGCCCCAGACCTGATCCTTGCCCATCGGATAGCGCAGCGACTTGAACGGGATGACCATCTCCGCCGTCCAGCCCGTCTCGTCGCGATGCACCTTCACGTCCCAGACCGCATTCCAGTCGTAGTTCGTGGTGTTCTCGTCCTGGATGAATGCGTCGCGCACGCCGCCGAGCGGATTGGTCTGGAAGAAGAACCCCGTGCGGCGATCGTGAAACGTGTCGAGGACGACGACGAAGTGCTCGTTCTGATAGAGGCTCGCGTCGCGCCGCATCTCGTCGGCGATCATGCGGTCGGGCGCGCTGTCGTGCATCCGCGCCGAGACGTAGACGTTGCGGTCGTCGAAGAACACCCACATCTCCGTCTGTTCGACCGCGAGCTCGCCGGCCTGCGGCTCCTGCTGCCGGAACGGGGGCGCCGAATCGATCGTGCGGTACACCGCGTCATCGAGACGTCCGTCGAAGACGAGTGGCTGCGTCAGGCGGTACGCGCGGACGGTGACAGGCTCCGGATCCTCGGCATGAACGGCCGCGGGGCAGAGCAGTCCCAGCAGGAGTGAAGCAGCCGCGAGGCGGGCGGTCATCCGGCCGCGGCCTCGTCCATCGCCTCGTTGGCGAGGCGGTCTGCGTCCTTGTTGAATTCGCGGCGCACGTGTTCGAACCGCACGTCGCCTATTTGACGAGCGAGGGCGCGCGCCTGTTCGTGCAGCGGCTGCAGGCCCGGACTCTTCACGCGGTACTCTCCTCGCATCTGTTTCACCAGCAGCTCCGAATCGGCGCGGACGTGCAGCGTGGAAATCCGGTTGGCGGCCGCCCATCTCAACGCAGCGATCAGCCCGCTGTACTCCGCCACGTTGTTCGTCGTCAGGCCCAGGGCCTCCTTCAGCTCGACGACCGTCCCGTCCTCCTGCTCGATACGAACGCCGTAGCCGGCGGGGCCGGGATTTCCGCGCGACCCACCATCGACGTACGCGCGCGCAGATCCGCCCTGTGCGCCGCCGAAGAGCGAGCCTTGCTTCATCGACGCGTCAGGCGTGAGTCACCGCGGGTTCAGCCGCGGCTGGAGGCGGGATGTAGTAGAGGATGCGGTTGCAGCTGGCGCACTGAATGATCTGATCGTTGCGCCGTACTTCCTGGAACACCTGCGGCCGCAGCCGCACGTGGCAGGCGGAGCAGAGCCCGTCGCGCGTCGCGAGCGCGATGGCGACGCCTTTGCGCGCGCGCGACACCTGCTCGAAGAGCGCGACGAGCGGCGGGGCAAGTGAGGTGATGAGCGTGTCCTTTTTCGCCGTCGCCTCCTTGAGCGCGGCTTCGACGGTGGCGAGCTCCTCGGTGAGCGTCTTCTTCTCCGCGTCGATGTTCTTCTGCTCGGCGGCGAGTGCCTGCTCCGTCTTCTTGACGTCGGCGGTGAGCGCGTCGGCTTCGACCATGCGCTCGATGACCGTCTCCTCGACCGAGCCGAGCTCTTTCGTCGCGGTCTCGATCTCGTGCTGCATCGCCTGGTATTCCTTGTTGGTCTTGACGGCGGAGAGTTGGTCTTTGAACTTCGACAGGCGGGACTGGTAGACGGCGGCTTCCTTTTCTGCCTCGCGGCGCGCCTCCTGACTGGCTTTGAGGCGCTGCTTGGCGGCGTCGACCGCCTCTTTCGCGCGGGCGAGGCGCGCCTCGGCATCCGCGATCCGCTGAGGATGCGCGGCGATGCGCCGCCGCGACTCCTCGATCGCGCTCTCCAGGTTCTGGAGCTCTATCAGGTGTTCGAGATCAGGAGACATTCCATCATGAGTGGGCCTGCCTGGATTCGAACCAGGGACCAACCGATTATGAGCCGGCCGCTCTAACCGCTGAGCTACAGGCCCGTACCTACGTACGGCCTTCCAAGAACGCCTTGAGCTTACGCGAACGCGACGGATGACGCAGCTTGCGCAGCGCCTTCGCCTCGATCTGGCGGATGCGCTCGCGCGTGACCGCGAAGTTCTGCCCCACCTCTTCGAGCGTGTGCTCGCTGCCGTCGCCGACGCCGAACCGCATCTTGATCACCTTCTCCTCGCGCGGCGTCAGCGTCTTCAGCACCGACTCCGTCTGCTCCTTGAGGTTCAGGTTGATCACCGCCTCGGCGGGCGAGACGATGTTGCGGTCCTCGATGAAGTCCCCAAGATGCGAGTCTTCCTCTTCGCCGATCGGCGTCTCGAGCGAGATCGGCTCCTGCGCGATCTTCAGCACCTTGCGGACCTTCGCGACCGGAATGTCCATCCGCTTGGCGATCTCTTCCGAGGTCGGCTCGCGGCCCAGCTCCTGCACCAGCGCGCGCGAGGTGCGAATGAGCTTGTTGATCGTCTCGATCATGTGCACCGGGATGCGGATGGTGCGCGCCTGGTCGGCAATCGCGCGCGTGATCGCCTGGCGGATCCACCACGTCGCGTAGGTCGAGAACTTGTAGCCGCGGCGGTACTCGAACTTGTCGACCGCCTTCATCAGGCCGATGTTGCCTTCCTGAATGAGGTCGAGGAACTGCAGGCCGCGGTTCGTGTACTTCTTCGCGATGGAGACGACGAGACGGAGGTTGGCTTCGACCAGCTCCTTCTTCGCCTGCTCGGCCTGCGCCTCGCCGCGCTGGATGACCTCGATGGTGCGGCGGAGCCGCTCGGGCGTCTCCTCGAGGTCGTCGATCATCCCCTTGACCTGCGCCTTGATCTCCTTCTGCTTCTTGAGGAGGCTCTTCTTCTCCTCGTCCTTCAGCTTCGGCGCGCCCTTGATCTTGACCTTCGGGTTGAGCTGCCGGTCGAACGCGTCGACCTCGCGCTGCACCTTCTGGACGGAGTCGACGGCATCCTTCACCTCGTCGATGAGGCGGCGCTTCATCGTCTCGGTGAACTCGATGCGGCGGATGGCGCGGCTGACCTCGATGCGGGCGCGGAGCGAGCGGATGCGCGCGCGGCGCCACTTCTTGCGCTCGTTGGTCTTGGAGATGCCGTCCATCTTCTCGGCGAGCTTCACGTAGTTGAAGCGCGCCTTGCGGACCTCCTCGATCTGCTCGAGGACCTCGGTCTTGCGATCGTCGATCACTTCGTCGGTGATTTCCTCGTCGCTGAAGATCACCAGCTCGCGGATCGTCCGCTCGCCGGCGCGGAGCTGATCGCCGATGACGAGAATGCGCTTGGCGATCGTCGGCGTGCGCGAGATCGACTTGATGACGGCGAGCTTGCCGCGCTCGATGCGCTTGGCAATCGCCACTTCGCCTTCGCGGGTGAGCAGCGGCACCGTGCCCATCTCGCGCAGATACATGCGGACCGGATCGTTGGTCTTGTCGAGCGCGCCCGGCGTCAGATCGAGCTCGGGGCCTTCCTCGGAGCCATCCCTGTCGAAATCCTTCTCGCCGCGGTACGCCTTGTCCGAATCGACGACCTCGATGCCCGCGGTGCCGAAGGCGTTGAACAGATCGTCGAGGTCCTCCGCGGAGGTGATCTCCGACGGCAGCATCTCGTTGACTTCGTCGAAGAGGAGATATCCCTTCTCCTTGCCGACCTGAATCAGCTGGCGTACTTCGTCGTAACGTTCTTCAAGCGACAGGGCCATGTTCCTCCCGACCCGCCGGGTCCACAAGGACCCGGCTCTCACACCAGGGTTTCGATCCGCTGAATCACCGAGTACTTACGAACGAGCAGCTCCTGCAGTTTCTCCCCGTCCGTCGCGCCGACTTCCTGCAGCCGATCGATCTCGCGCTGAATCGCCGCGCGCTCCCGCTCCCAGCGGAGACGCTTGATGATTCGCACGCAGTCGTAGGCGTCGTGCACGTGCGCTTCGCCCTCGCTCGCGATGGCCGTCACGAGCTGGGCATCCACCATGGTTAGACGCTCGAGAAGTGCAGACGGTGAGAACCCCTTATCTTCGTTCAGTTTTCGGGCGAGGTCCAGTATCGCCTGGGCCGCAAGACCCTCAAAATCCGGGCCATCCAGCGTCGCCAGGGCGTCCAACGCGTCCTCACGACGGCTTTCCGGATCTCCGCGCGGACGACGTCGTCGGTGACCCGCGCCTTGAACGACAGGCGGTCGGCGAAGCGGTCACGCATCGCGGCGTCCGGAATGCGGCTCGCGACCGGCAGCATCTCGCCGAGAAACTTCACGCGGCCTTCATCCGTGTTCAGGTTGTGGTTCGCCGCGGCGCGATCGAGCAGGTATTCGAGATACGGCGTCGAGTGCTCGAGACGTTCCGCGTAGCCGGCGGCGCCGTGCGTCCTGACGAACGCATCCGGATCCTCGCCCGCGGGCAGCACCGCGACGTTGACGGAAAATCCTTCGGCGACGAGCATCTCGCACGATTTCGCGGCGGCGCCCTGGCCCGCGGCATCCGGGTCGAAACTGAGCACGACCTTGTTCGTGAACCGGCGAAGCTGTTGCGCCTGCTGCGGCGTCAGCGCCGTGCCGCACGAGGCGACGACACCCTCGAAGCCGGCCTGATACACCTGCGCGAAGTCGAAGTAGCCCTCGACGAGAATCGCGAACTTCCGCTCGCGCATCGCGTTCTTGCTCAGGTTCAATCCGTACAGCGTCCGGCCTTTCGAATAGATCGGCGTCTCGGGGGAGTTGAGGTACTTCGGCTGCTGATCGGGATCAACCGCGCGGCCGCCGAAGGCAATCACCGAGCCCGTGTCGCGGCAGATCGGAATCATCAGCCGGTTCCGGAATCGATCGATCAGCGACCCATCGTCTCGTTGCACGAGCAGGCCCGCGCGGAGCAGCATCGCCTGCGAGAAGCCTGCCTCGAGGAGCGCGTCTTTGAGGCCCTCGCGCGCGGGCGGCGCGTAACCGAGACCGAGCGCCTGGCTCGTGGCATCCGTGATGCCGCGCGCGTCGATCTGCCGTCGAACGCGCGCACCCGCATGGCTCGCGAGCTGCTGGCGGAACCACGCGGCGGCGGATTCATGCACCTTGAGCAGCGTCTCGCGCTCGGCGGCGTTGGCGCGCTGCTCGTCGCTCTCTTCCATCTCGGGCAGCGCGAGGCCGAAGCGCTGCGCGAGCAGCTTCACGGAATCGGCGAAGCCGATTTGTTCGTGCAGCTCGAGGAACTTGAAGACGTCGCCGCCGACGCCGCAGCCGAAGCAGTGGAAGAACCCCTTGTCACGATGGACGTGGAACGACGGCGTCTTCTCGCCGTGAAAGGGACAGAGCCCTTTGTAGGTGGCGCCGGTCTTCTTCAGCGACACGTAATCCTGGATCACGACGACGATGTCGGCCTGGTGCTTCAGGTCGTCAATGAACCGCTGCGGAAAGAGACCCACTCAGTCTTTCAGTTCGACAATGGTTGCACCGCCGCCACCCTCGTTCTGCGGAGCGAGCTTGTAGCTGGCGACGAGCGGATGATCTTTGAGATACGCGGCAATGGCGCGGCGCAGCTGCCCGGTGCCGTGCCCGTGGACGATGCGGATCGTATGCTGATCCGTGACCGTTGTCTCATCCAAAAATTTTTCGAGGCGTGCGATCGCTTCGTCAACCGTTTGACCGATCACGTTCAATTCTGAAAGCGAGCCTTCGCGCGGCTGCAGGTCGACGTTGACTCTCACAATCGCCGGTGCGGGCGTTCCCCCAATCGCCTGCAGATCGCGGAGCGCTGCGCGCATACGCTTTCCGCGCACATCGATCTCGGCTTGCTTTCCGCGGATTTCGATGAGGGTTCCTTCGAGCCCGAGTCCACCGACTCTGACGCGCACGCCTGGCTCCAATTGGGCGGGTGAGGCGGGTGGGGCGGGTAGGGTGGTTGAGGAAGGGGTTTGGGGTCCTACCCGACCAACGATGTCTTCGATCGCAGCACGTGCCTGTGCTCGCGCGGCGCCAGTTTCTCCAGTGTTGACTAGCCTAGGCGCCCTAGTTTTCATTTCATCGATCACTTCATCGATCCGCTTCCGAGCTTCACGCAACTGATCATTGAGCTTCGTATCGAGCCGACGGCGGAACGTCTCCTCGCGCTCGCGAATCGATTCTTCGCGGCCACGCAGCTTCTTCTCGGAATCGGCGATCGCCGCGCGCTGCTGCGACACCTCGCGCCGCTGCTGCTCGAGCGCGCGCAGGTCCTTGTCCACGCGCGCCAGATGATCGGCGAGCTGCTTCTGCTCCTCGGTCAGGTTCTCGCGCGCCGCGGCGATGACGGACGACGGCATCCCCAGACGTTTGGCGATCTCGATCGCCAGGCTGCGTCCGGGCGAGCCGTAAATCAGCTTGTAAGTGGGCGCGAACGACTC
>QHWQ01000214.1 GCA_003222635.1 Acidobacteriota bacterium
CGCAATCAGGGCTCGTCCTCCGTTGGGGTGGCGATGCGGAAGGCGGCGCGCCGTACGTCGAAGCGGATCCGAACGATCCATCGCGCGTCGTGGGCTTCGATGTCGAGGTGGCGCAGCTGCTCGCGGCGGGCCTTGAACGGACGCCGCGCTTCATTCAGGTCGGCTTCACCAGCATCGATGCCGCGGCGGCGCGCGGTGATTTCGACGTCGGGCTGAGCGGCATCGAGGACAGTCCGCCGCGCCGCGCCAGGCTCGCGGTCACCGTTCCGTACTACGAGTTCCGCGAAGTGCTGACCGTGCGGTCGTCGGACACGGACAAGTACCGCTCCTTGAGCGATCTCCGCGGCCACCGCGTCGCGACGCTCGGCGCGACGCTTGCCTACGACCTGCTCGTCGACGCGCAGGGACGCGACGGCATCATCCCGGTCACCTACGAGGATGATGTGCATCCGTACAGCGATCTGGTGCTGGGTCGCGTGGACGCCGTGGTGTTCGACGCCATTCTGGCCAGTCGCGGCGTGCGCCGGAACGAGGGGCTCGTCGATCAGCCCGCGCCGCTCGCCGTCGGACACTATGTCGGGATTCTCGGACCGGGCCAGACGACGCTGCGCGATCGGATGAACGCGGTGCTGCGCGACGCGATGCGCGACGGCCGGCTCGAGGCCATCTTCAAGCGGTGGGACGTCTGGAACGAGGATCAGCCGCGACTCTACGCGCGTGTCCTGGCGGACGCGTCGCAGTATCCCGTTGCCGCGTCGAGCCTCGCAGCGTCTGGAACAGTTGCGGCTGCAACCGTGTGGCAGGCTGCCACGCGATATCTTCCAGCGCTTCTTCGCGCCGCGGTGATCACTGTCATCCTGTCGTGCCTGTCGATGGCGCTGGCCGTCGTCATCGGAGCACTCATCGCGAGCGGCCGCGTCTATGGCGCGGCGCCGCTGCGCGTCGCGCTGACCGGCTACGTCGAGATCATCCGCGGCACCCCGCTCCTGCTGCAGCTGTTCGTCCTCTACTTCGGTCTCGCCGCCTTCGTCCAGCTCCCGGCGTTCATCGCGGCGCTGCTCGGCCTCGGGCTCAATTACGCCGCGTACGAGAGCGAGATCTATCGCGGGGCTCTCGAGGCGGTGCCGCCCGGTCAACTGGACGCCGCGCGCACGCTCGGATTCTCCGAGCGGCAGATTCTGGTGCTCGTTCGCGCGCCGCAGGCCTTCAGGCTCGCGCTGGCGCCGATGACCAACGACTTCGTCGCGCTGCTGAAGGACAGCTCCCTCGTCTCGGTAATTACCGTCGTCGAGCTGACGAAAGAGACCTCGATCTTCGCGGCGAACATCGGCAGCTGGGTCGTCCCGGGAATGATGTGCGCGGCGATTTATCTGGCGATGTCGCTGCCGCTGGCGCGCATCGCGCGGCGCATCGAACGCCGGCTGGCGCACACATGAGCGTGCTCGATGTTCGCTCGCTGGAAGTCAGGCGTGGAGACCGGACGATCGTCTCCGGCGTGTCGTTTGCCGCTGAGCGTGGTGAGATCGTCGTTCTGATGGGCGCGTCGGGCGCCGGCAAGAGTACGATCCTGCGCGCGATCGCGGGCCTCGATCCGGCGGTGGCCGGCACGATTTCGATCCCGCGTCCGGTCGGCATGGTGTTCCAGTTCCATCACCTCTTCGCGAACATGAGCGCGCAGAAGAACGTCTGGCTGGCGCCCGTGCATGTGTTGAAGCGTCCCCGCCCGGAGGCGGAACACCGGGCGCAGGAACTGCTCGTCTCGCTCGGCGTCGGTCATCGTGCGTCGGCGATGCCGCACGAGCTTTCGGGCGGAGAAGCCCAGCGCGTGGCGATTGCTCGTGCTCTTGGCGTGCATCGCGTGCTCAGCATCGAAGGTGGGCGTCTGCATTAACCACGAAGGCCATTCGGCGGACACGAAGGCCGCGAAGCTCGTTGAACCGCGAAGGGCACGAAGGTCACGAAGAAAACAAGGTAAAATTCGCACCCCTACGTGAAGCAGGCGAGCGGCGTCGGCGATGCCGAACTCTTCGCGAAGTCGTCGACGACGAAACATCCGAATGACTGGTCGCACGACGGCCGCTTCATCGTTTACGACGATCATCACCCGATGCAGAAGCAGGACCTGTACACACACTCCCCGTAACCGGCGACAGAAAGCCGATTCCATTCGTCGTCACAACCGCCGACGAAACCGAAGCGGCGTTCTCGCCGGATGGCCGATGGATCGCGTATAGCTCCGATGAGTCCGGCCGCCGGGACGTCTACGTGCGCGAATTCGTTCCGACGCGCGTCCAGGCGATGGGCACAGTCAAATTCGTTATCTCCACGGCGGGCGCCGCTCTTCAAGATGCGTTTAACGGTATTCTTTCCGTACGACTTGTCGACGGACGGCCGATTTCTGATCAACACCTCATCGGACGACGCCGCGGCACAGGCGACGATCACCGTGATGGTGAACTGGCAGTCGAGAATCGATAAGTAGTTGCCCGCAACAATTGAATTCTTCGTGCGCTTCGTGTCGTGCGGCCGCAAGCCGCCTTCGTGGTAAAAAATCGGCGTGGCCTTCCAAACCGATGCGCTCTATATCGAGCGCGACACCGACCGGAAGATACGACACCGAAACAAGCTCCATTACCGGTTCAATCACTGGCCGATCTGGATCTTCGTCTTCTTCATCGCGCCCGGACCGCTGACCTTCGATCTCTTCGAGCGCGGCTTCGATCGACGTCTGATCGCCTGGCTCGCGGTCGTCCTCGTCGGGACGGCGATCGCCGGGCTGCGCGGCCGTCTGCCCGGATGCGAGCCCCGGCCGTACATCATCCGCTTCACCGAGGATCGGCCGAATCCGCTCTACCGGCGCATCTGCTACACGACCGCGTGGGGAGAGGTCGTCGCGTTTGCGCTCCTGAATATCGCCGGCCTGGTGTGGGCGATCATCACCGGCATGTGGCGCCTCAAGCAGATGTACGCGGTCGCGTACTTTCCCATCGCGGGGACCTTCTGGCTGCTTGGGGCGCTGGGCACGCTCCCTCGCGTCAAAGCCTCGACCCAGGGTGAGGGACACGAGCGACGCTACTTCTACGGATCGGTGTGGGCCGTCACGAGCGCGCAGCCCGTTCTCTGGCTGCTGTGGAAGGCGCTGCCGGAAACGCGCGCGACCGATGCGCTGAAGCTCGTGATTTTCATCGCCATCCTCGCAGCCGTCGGATATGTGTCGCGGCTCGGTCTACTTCCGCGCACGCGTCCGATCGTCCCCGGTGAGCTCGCCGTCTCCGACTGATGGCTGAAGGACATGAAGGCTGGGACGAATACGCGCCGTTCTACGACTGGGAGAACGCGCGCACGCTCGGACGGCGCGACGTCCCCTTCTGGCGAACGCTCGCGCTGCAGCAGGATGGTCCCGTACTCGAGCTTGGATGCGGCACCGGCCGCATTTCGATCCCGCTGGCGAAGGCCGGCGTCTCGCTCGTCGGCATCGATCGCTCGGACGCGATGCTGGCGCACGCGCGCCACCGCATCAGGCGCGGACGTCTGACGAATCAGGCGCGGCTGCTTCGCGGCGACATCCGCTCGCTGCCATTCCGCGCATCCACCTTTCCGCTCGTGATGGCGCCGTACGGCGTGCTGCAGTCGCTGCTGCGCGAACGCGATCTGGCCGCGACGCTGCAGGCCGTGGCGCGCGTGCTCAAGCCGAAGGCCACCTTCGGCATCGAGCTCGTGGCCGATCTGCCGTCATGGGATGAATACAAGAAACGAGTGAGCCTGACGGGATGGCGAGGCGGGCGCAGAGGGTCGCACGTGACGCTCGTCGAGACCGTGCGCCAGGACCGTGCGCGCCGGCTGACGATCTTCGATCAGCAGTTCATCGAGCGCAGCGGCACGCAGCGGCGGACGCACAGCTTTTCACTGACCTTCCGGACGCTGTCCGTCCCGCAGATGGCGCGGCGGCTCGAGAAAGCGGGGTTTGAGATCTCCACGCTGCTGGGCGATTATCGCGGTGGGCCGTGGGATCCGCGTGCGGATGTCTGGATGATCCTGGCGCGCCGGTGCTAGAATCAGCGGTCGCTTTTCCTCGTGTTTTCTGGAGTTTACGCATGTCTGGCCATTCCAAGTGGCACACGATCAAGCACAAGAAGGGGGCCGCGGACGCCAAGCGCGGCAAGGTGTTCACGCGCATCATCAAGGAGCTGACGGTCGCCGCCAGGAATGGCGGAGGCGACGTCAACATGAACCCGCGGCTGCGGACGATCGTCGCCGACGCGAAGGCGCAGAACATGCCTCGCGAGAACATCGAGCGCGCCATCCGCCGCGGCACGGGTGAAGAGCCCGGCGTGCAGTACGACGATGTCACCTACGAAGGCTACGGCCCCGGCGGCGTCGCGCTGATGATCGAGACGCTCACCGACAACAAGAACCGGACGGTCGGCGAGATTCGTCACCTTCTGGCGAAGCACGCGGGCAACCTCGCCGCCGAGAACAGCGTCGCGTGGATGTTCCACCGCAAAGGTCAGATCGTCATCGAAAAGGGAAAGGTCGACGAGGAGAAGCTCCTCGACGCGGCGCTCGATGCCGGCGCCGACGACGTGAATGACGATGAGAGCGGCTGGGAAATCGTCTGCACGCCGGAGAACTTCGAGAAGGTGCGCGACGCGGTGAAGACGCTCGGCGTCGAGCCGGCGAGCGCGGAAGTCGCGATGATCCCCCAGAACTACGTCAAGCTGACCGGCAAGGAGGCGCAGCAGATGCTCAAGCTGATGGAGGTCATCGAGGAGCACGATGACGTCCAGCACGTCTGGGCCAACTTCGACATCGAGGAAAAGGAGATCGAGGCCTCCCTCGCGTGAGAATCTTCGGCATCGATCCCGGCTCCGAGCGCACCGGCTACGGCTGCGTGGAGACGGATGGACGCCGCCATCATCTCGTGGCCTGCGGCGCGATTGCCGCGCCGCCGGGCGACAGCTTCCCGCATCGCCTCGCCCGCATCCACGCTGAACTGACGACGCTGCTCATCGCGCATCGACCTGATTGCGTGGCCATCGAGAATCTGTTTCATGCGGCCAACGTGCGCAGCGCGCTCAAGCTCGGTCACGCGCGCGGTGTGGCCATGCTCGCGGCGGTCGAGGCCGGATGCGAGGTCGTCGAGTACACGCCGGCGGAGATCAAGCGCGCGGTCGTCGGCTACGGGCGTGCGGAGAAGCAGCAGGTGGGACACATGATGAAGCTGCTGCTCGGCCTCAGTGCCGCGCCGTCGCCGCACGACGCCGCCGATGCGCTCGCGGTCGCGATTTGCCATCTGCACTCGATGCCGGTGGTCCGCCTGAAGGAATCGGTCCGCCTGAAGGCGGACACTACCGATTCTGTAGTGTCCGGCTTCAGCCGGACCGAGGGCAGCCGGACCAAACCGCGGTCGTGGCGTCAGTACCGTCCGCCAGCGCGAGGATGATCGCATTCCTCCGGGGACGCGTCCTCGAGAAACACCCCAATCGAATCGTCGTTGACGTGAACGGTGTCGGGTACGAGTTGTACGTTCCGCTCTCGACCTACTACGAAGTTGGCGACACCGGGGCCGAGATTTCGTTGCGCGTGCACACGCACGTGCGCGAGGACGCGCTGCAGCTCTTCGGCTTCCTCACCAGCCTCGAGCAGCTGCTCTTCGAGCGGTTGATCGGCATCAGCGGCATCGGCCCCAAGCTGGCCATCGCCGTCCTGTCAGGCATCGACAGCCGCGAGCTCGTGTCGTCGGTGCAGCGCGCGGACGTCGCCAGGCTCACGCGCATCCCCGGCATCGGCAAGAAGAGCGCGGAGCGGATCGTGCTCGAGCTGAAGGATCGCCTCCGCGACATTGCGCCAGCGGACGAGAGCGCCCCGCAGCCGCCGAGCGGCGATCAGCTGCGCGACGACCTGGTCTCCGCGCTCGAGAATCTGGGCTACCATCGGCCCGTGGCGGAGAAAGCGGTGGACGCCGTGCGCGCGCGCAATGGAATGGCGATCTTCGAGGATGCGCTCAAGGGTGCGCTGCGGGAACTGATGCGATGAATGACCCTTCGACAAGCTCAGGGTCGCCCCGAGCAGAGTCGAGTGGCGATCGCCTGGTGACCGCGGGGCGCGTGGACGACGACGCGCAGTACGAGGCGGGACTTCGCCCGCGCACGCTCGACGAGTACATCGGCCAGGATCGCGTCCGCGACAACCTCGAGGTGTCGATTCAGGCTGCCCGCGGCCGCAAGGAAGCGCTCGATCACGTCCTCATCTACGGTCCCCCGGGTCTGGGCAAGACGACGCTCGCGTATGTGATCGGCAACGAGCTCGGCGTCCCGGTGCGCGCGACCGCCGGTCCTGTGATCGAGAAGGCCGGCGACCTCGTCGCGCTGCTCACGAACCTGCAGGAGCACGAGGTGCTCTTCATCGACGAGGTCCACCGCCTGGCGCCGGCGATCGAGGAAGTGCTCTATCCCGCCATGGAAGACTACGAGGTCGACATCGTCATCGGCCAGGGACCGAGCGCGCGGTCGGTGAAGGTGCCGCTGCAGAAGTTCACGCTCATCGGCGCGACGACGCGGGCGGGACTGCTGACGTCTCCGCTGCGCGCCCGCTTCGGCATCGTGCACCGGCTCGACTTCTACACGGATCGCGATATCGAGGAAATCGTGCGCCGCTCGGCGCGCATTCTCAACGTCGCCATCGATAACGATGCGACGCTGGAGATCGCGCGGCGGTCGCGGGGGACCCCGCGCATCGCGAACCGGCTGCTCAGGCGCGTCCGCGACTACGCGCAGGTCCGCGCCGACGGAAAGATCAACGGCGAGGTCGCGCGCGCGGCGATGAAGCTGCTCGAGGTCGACGACCACGGCTTCGACGAAATCGACCGCAAGCTGCTGCGCACGATCATCGACAAGTTCAGCGGCGGCCCTGTCGGCGTCAACAGCATCGCCGCGGCTATCAACGAAGAGAAGGACGCGATCGAAGACATCTACGAGCCGTTTTTGATTCAGGCCGGCTTTCTCGATCGGACGCCGCGCGGCCGTGTCGCCACGGCGCGCGCGTACGAATATTTCGGATTATCCGCCCCGGGGAGGAACTCACACCTGTGGTAATCGACCGCTCCGTGCGCGCCGTGCGGCGCGCACGCATCTCGAGCCTGGCGACCTATGTGCCGCCGCGGCTGCTCACCAACGCCGACCTCGAACGGCTCGTCGAAACGACCGACGAATGGATTCTTCAGCGCACCGGCATCCGCGAGCGCCACATCGTTGATCCAGGCGTCGCGACGTCCGATCTGGCTGCCGAAGCCGCGCGCGACGCGATTGCCCGCGCCGGCCTGACGCCCGACGACATCGACTTCATCGTCGTCGGCACGACGACGCCGGACATGATGTTTCCGAGCACAGCCTGTCTCGTGCAGACGAAGATCGGCGCGGCGCATGCGTGGGGCTTCGACCTCGGCGCGGCCTGTTCCGGTTTCACGTACGCGTTGACGACGGCGGCGCAGCTGGTCTCCGCCGGCGGCAGCAAGCACGCGCTCGTCATCGGCGCTGACGTCATGTCGAGCATCATTGACTACACCGATCGCACGACCTGCGTGCTCTTCGGCGACGGCGCGGGCGCCGTCATCGTCGAAGCGTCAGACGAGGACAACATCGGCATCATCGACTACGAGAACTTCATCGACGGGAGCGGCGGCGGCGCGCTCTGCATGCCCGCGGGCGGCAGCCTTCGGCCGGCGTCACAAGAGACAGTCGAGCAGCGCCTGCATTACGTGAAGCAGGATGGCGCCACCGTGTTCAAGTTCGCCGTGCGCAACACCGAGGAAGCGGCGCGCCGCATTCTCGACCGCAACGGCATCAAGCCGTGCGAGATCGACCTCTTCGTCTCGCATCAGGCGAATCGCCGCATCATCAGGTCGGCCACCGACAAGCTCGGCATCCCGTCGGAAAAGGTCGTCATCAATATCGAACGCTTCGGCAATACCACAGCCGGAACGATTCCGCTGGCGCTGAACGACGCGGTCAATGACGGGCGGCTGAAGAAAGGCGATTTGCTGCTGCTCGCATCGGTCGGCGCCGGCTTCACCGTCGGTACCGTGCTGATGCGATGGGGACTCAAGGAGTAAAGCCCAAATCCCAAATTCCAAAACCCAAATCCCAAAGGCGCGCAACGGCGTGCGCTAACGGTCTGGAAATTGAGACCCGCCGTCGGCGCTCGTCACAAACCCAAGATCCGCTCCGGTCGTACGATCGGTTACCTTGGAGGTTGGGAGTTGGCGATTGGGAGTTGTGCGGCTGAGGTCACTCACGCGCGGGCAGGAGCAGCGGCTCGCGGCGTTGCGCCGCATCGCTGAACTGCTCGATTCGGCGTTCGTCGTTCCCGGAACGAACTATCGCATCGGCCTCGATCCGATCATCGGTCTGATTCCGATGATCGGCGACCTCGCGTCGCCGGTCTTCACCATCGGTCTCCTCTGGCAGGCCTACGATCTCGGCATTCCGAAAGTCGTGCAGCTGCGCATGATCGTCAACGCGGCGATCGACGGGCTGGTCGGCGCGATTCCGTTCGTCGGCGATCTGTTCGACTTTGGCTGGAAAGCGAACGAGTGGAATCTGGCGCTGCTCGAACTGCACGCCTACGAGGAGCGGCACGCGGCGGCCGGCGACTGGATCTTCGTCGTCGCGATGATCGCGCTGCTGATCGCAATTGCGGCGCTGCCGTTCGTGATTGCAGGTATGTTGATCTCGTGGCTCGGCGCGCATCTGTTCTAAAGGCGGGTAAGGCGGGTGGCGCGGGTAAGAAACCCGCTCCGCGTCGGCGCAAGCCCGCGGCGCCGTCGCGTGTGTTCCTGCTTTCTCCTGCGAACGTCGGCGGCATGCGCGCGCAGATGATGCTCTCGCCGAACGCGAAGTTCGATCTGGCGCGCCAGCTTCAGAGCGCGGAGGGCGCGCCGCTCGGCGAGGTCTTCGCGTTCGTCAGCGGCCTCTACTTCCGTGGGAAGCTCGCCTACGGGCGGCGATTCGCGCGGCCGCCGGATCCCAGCGATCCGGTCGTTGCAGGCGGCGTGCTGGTCATCACGACCAACGCCGGTCTCCGGTCCGCCGACACCGCCGTCACCGTCGAATCGTTCCGCGGCTTCGCGACGGGAGACATCGATCTTCGCAACGCGTCGTACCGTGGCCCGCTCGAGCGGTCCGCGACGGCGCTGCGCGAGGCGATTGGGCCGGACTGCGAAGTCGTGCTGCTCGGCAGCGTCGCGTCGGGCAAGTACGTCGATCTGCTGCTGCCGGTCTTCGGCGACCGCCTGATGTTTCCACCCGACTTCGTCGGCCGCGGCGACATGAGCCGCGGGGGACTGATGCTCCGGTGTGTCATGGCGGGCTTCGAACTGCCGTATGTGCCGCTCGCCGGCGCCAGTCGCCATGGACAGCGGCCGCCAAAGCTCGAACCACTAAGAACGCGAAGGACGTTTGCAACCACGAAGGACACGAAGATCACGAAGTAAAAGGAGGCGGCTTTCCAAGCGCCAGCTGCCATGCGCCCGCGGCGTCCATTTCTATCCAAACAACGCCATCTAGATTAGAAGGAAGTTCCACTCCTGGGGAAGAGAGCGCACACACATTGCCTCGCCCGAATCTGCCCACAAAACAGCCCCACTCGGATTGACTCTCGCTGCGAGATGGCCGCCCGCCGCGCGCAGCCCGGATTGCGGCGTGTGTCGTCGCCATGATGTACTCGCCCCGATAATGCTCATCATCGAAGGCCCGCTGCAAGATCTCCTTGTTGCGATTCGACCAGCGATCGCGCGCCTCGATGTCGGCTTCGCTGACTAGTCGGACCTTGACACCCTCTATGAGTTTCTGGCCGATAGTGATCTGTTGTTCGACAAGACGGCGTCTTCTCGCAGCATCACAAGCCTAGGGAGTCCAGAAATAGTACTAAACCCATGAATAGAGTCGAGACCTCGTGTTCTTCGTGAGCTTCGTGGTTGAATCGGTTTCGCGACCTTCGTGGTGAAGAAAACGTCTCGCATCGAAATGCCGTCCGCCGGCGACGCGAAGCTTCTCGTCGACAGGAAAGAAGTCCGCCTGACGAACCTGCAGAAGCCCTTCTGGCCCGAGCGCGGCATCACGAAAGGGATGCTCATTCAGTACTACGCCGACGTCGCGCCGGTGCTGCTGCCGCACGTCCGCGACCGCGCGATGGTGATGAAGCGCTACCCGAACGGCGCGGCCAGTGCCCCGTTCTTCATGAAGCGCGCGCCGGTCCCGCGGCCCGGCTGGATTCGCACCTGCTCGATCGAGCATGGGTCAGGCAACGTCATCGACTTTCCGGTCATCGACGATGTGGCGTCGCTGCTGTGGGTCATCAATCTCGGCTGCATCGATCTCAATCAGTGGTACGCGCGCTGCGACGACATCAATCGTCCCGACTACCTGCACTTCGACCTCGATCCCGGCCCCGGGGCCACCTTCGATCAGGTGCGCGAGAGCGCGCTCATCGTTCGCGAGGCGCTCGAGGCGTTGAAGATGAAGCCGCTCGCGAAGACGAGCGGATCCAAAGGCATGCACGTGTATGTGCCGATCGTGCGCGGACCGCTGCAGAAGACCGTATGGACGTTCGCCAAGGCGCTCGCCGTCACCCTCGCATCGCGCCACCCGGCACTGATGACGTCGGAGTACCGCAAGGAGAAGCGGCCAAAAGGACGCGTGCTCGTCGACTACAACCAGAACCGGTGGGGCAGCACGCTCGCCAGCATTTACTCGGTCAGGCCGACGCCGCTCGCGACCGTGTCGACGCCAGTGGAGTGGAGCGAGGTGGCCCGCGGCGTCCACATCGAGGACTTCCGGCTGGAGAACGTGCGCGATCGAATCGCGAAGGTGGGCGACCTCTGGACGCCGCTGCTCTCGCCAAAAGGGCGCACGGACCTGGGTAAATTCGTGTAATTCGCATCGCGTTGTTCAAGATCGGCGCAGTGATCGGCGCTGCGCGGCTCGCGAAGTGAACACGATGTCGGACCTTTCGACACCGCACACAGGTCTGGCGGGCTTGCCTGCGCCGAATCGGCACAACGCCTCCGCACCCGCACACGCCGGAAAAATTCCCGCCGCTGCAAGTCTCTGACGCATCGCACTTTGCCGCGATGCCCACGAACTGGCAGCGCCATTGCTGTTGCGCTCACCACTCCCATGGCCCTGGCTTTCGATACGGCATCCTCCTCTTCGCGGCGCAAGCCTGCGCTCGCGGCAGTCCAGAAACGCGCACCCGTGCCGAGGCCGCATTCGCGTGCCGCGCTCGGCGCCATTCTCCTCGAGCGCGAGCTCATCACCGAGGCGCAGCTCAATGCCGCGATCGATCAACAGAAGCGCACGGGCCGCCGTCTTGGCCACGTCCTCATCGACATGGGAGCGACCACGCAGGACGCGGTGCTCGGCGCGCTCAGCGTCCAGCTCGGGCTGCCCGGCATGCGCATCAACGCGTACACCGTGAAGGCGGAGGCGATCGAGGCGCTTCCCGAAAAAGTCGCAAGAGGGCTCGGCGCGTTTCCGATCTCGAAGGTCGGCACCACGCTCACCGTCGCGGTTGCGACGCCGCTCGACCTCGAGGCCATCGACAACCTTCGATTCGCGTCCGGGTGTGAAATCCACACGGTCGTCGCGCTCGAAGACGAGATTGGAAGCGCCCTCGACCGGTATTACCAGGCCGACGGCATCCCGCACCAGCTCGCGCAGGACACCGAAGAAGTCGTCGTCGAAGCGTCGCTCGTCGATCGGCGCGCCGGCGGCGATCGCCGGCACGTGGGCGGCCGCCGCGCGACGGATCTGCTCTATTCGGAGCCCGACAAGTTCGATGAAGCCGCTGAGCGATCCGCGGTCACGATCCTGGATCGCGTGCTCGCGCGCGCGGTCAGTGAAGGCGCCAGCGACATTCATCTCGAGTCGACCCTCGACAGCTTCCGCGTGCGGTTCCGCGTCGACGGCACGTTCCGCGAGATCGCCACCTTTGCGCCGCAGCTCGCGTCCGCGGTCGTCGCGCGCCTCAAGGTGCTGTCGGGAATGGACATCGCTGAGCACCGTCTTCCGCAGGATGGGCGCTTCAGCGCCACCGTCGGCTCGCGCAGGCTCGATCTGCGAAGCTCCACGTATCCGACGATGTACGGCGAGAAGGCGGTGTTGCGTCTGCTCGATCGGACGGCGCTGCGCCTCCATCTCGAGACGATGGGGATGCGCGGCAAGGTGCTGGATCAGTTCCGCAGCCTCATTCGCCGTCCCGAGGGGATGATCCTCGTCACGGGGCCGACGGGCAGCGGCAAGACCTCGACGCTCTACGCCAGCCTCGCGGAGCTGGTCGAGACGGGCAAGCACATCATCACCATCGAGGACCCCGAGACGCTCTCCACGGCGGTCGAAGCGTCGCTCACCGGCCACCTCGTCTTCTCGACGCTGCATACCAACAGCGCGGTGGCGACCGTCGCGCGCGTCGTCGACATGGGACTGGAGCCGTATCTCCTTTCGTCATGTCTCAGCGCCATTGTCGCGCAGCGTCTCGTGCGGCGCATCTGTCCGACGTGCCGCACCGAGATTCCGACGCCGGCGGGCGTGTCGCATCTGTTCGCGGGGTGCGCGCCCGAGACGATGTACCGGGGAGCGGGATGCCACGATTGCCGCGGCACCGGCTACCGGGGCCGTGTGGCCATCCACGAGCTGTTCGTGGTGAACGAGGAGCTGCGCAGCCTGATTCTCGAGCGCGCGCCCGAGCCAAAGCTGGCGGAAGTGGCCGCGCGCAGCGGCATGGTCGCGCTGCGCGATGAGTGCCTGACGCGCGTCAGGGAGGGCGAGACGACGCTCGAAGAAGTTGTGCGCCTGACGCAGGAACGGTCGTAATCATTCGCCGAGCAATTCGCCGGTCGGTTTGAGATCAGGCTCGCGTTGTCTCGGTTCGTGCCCTCGTTCGGGCATCTGAACCCGCGTCCACGGGTTCAACCGCGAGACCGGCGCGCCGCTGCAGCGCCTTGTTGATGGCGGCCGCGGCCTTCGCGCCTTCGGCGGCCGCGACGATGGCAAACTGCACGTCACGCGAGGCATCGCCGACGACGTACAACCCGGGGATGTGCGTTTCACCGAGCGGTCCGCTCTTCACCGCGCCGCGCCGGTTCATCTCGCAGCCAAGGCGCTCGGCGAGCTCGCACCGCTGGCTCTGGCGGGCGGAGAAGAAGATGGCTTCGCACGGCACCGAGGCGCCGTCACCGAACGTAATCGCCCGGACATTGGGCCCATCGTGGTCGATGCGCACGATCGGCGCGGATCGGACGTGGATCTGTTCCTTTTCGAGTCGCGTGCGGTCGCAGCGCCTCATCGTACGCGCGCCGTGCGTGCAGAGCATCACGCGCGAGGTCCACGTCTTGAGCGAGAGCGCGAGTGCAGCGCCGGATGTGCCGCGCCCGATGACGGCGATCGTCTGGTCGCGATGCTCCCAGCCGTCGCAATACGGGCAGTGATGCACGGTGACGCCGTAGCATTCGTCGAGACCAGGAATCTCCGGCGGATGATCGCGAACGCCGCTGGCGATGAGCGCCATGCGCGCGCGGACCTTCTCGCGTCCGTCGAGGGTGGCTTCGAATGAATCTTCGAGGTGCACCAGATCCGTCACCGTCGTCTCGCGGGGCGCAACGCCGTACGGCTTCAGCTCCTCGCGTCCGAGGCGCAGCAGCTCGAGCGGCGGGATGCAGTCGCGGGACAGGAAGCCGTGAAGCGATGACGAACGCGCGTTGCGGGGCTGCCCGTTGTCGCAGAGCAGGAGTTGACGGCGGCAGCGCGCGAGCACGAGCGCCGCGCTCAGCCCGGCGGGACCGCCACCGATAATGATGACGTCGAACACGACCGGCTGAACTGCAAGCGAATCGCCATGTCCGCCTGAAGGCGGATGCTACCGAAGATATTGGTAGCGTCCGGCTTCAGCCGGACCATCGCGCAAATGAACGTTTCCGATTTTGATTTCGAGCTGCCCGAATCGCTGATCGCGCAGCATCCGCCCGAGAAGCGCGGCGGATCGCGACTGCTCGTACTCCATCGCGATGGCGGAATCGAGCACACGATGTTCAGCGAACTCGGCCGTTACCTCGTGCCGGGCGATCTGCTCGTCGTGAACAACACGCGCGTGTTCCCGGCGCGGCTGCTGGGCCATCGCGTTCCGAGCGGTGGCGTCGTCGAATGCCTCTTGTTGCGGCACATCGACGCCAACGATTGGGATTGTCTTGTTCATCCCGGCCAGAAGCTGAAACCGGGCGCGCGCATGGTGTTCGAGCGCGACGGCATTCGCGTCGACGGCGAGGTCCTCGCGATGCACTTCCAGGGGCGACGCACCGTCCGGCTCCAGACCACTCACGCCGGCGGCCTTGCAGACGCGATCGATCGGATTGGCCACATTCCGCTGCCGCCCTATATCAAGCGCGACGACACGGCAGACGACAGGGAGCGCTACCAGACGATCTACGCGCGCGAACGCGGGTCGATCGCAGCGCCGACCGCGGGGCTGCATTTCACCGAGCGGCAGTTCCAGGAGCTTGCCGCGCGCGGCATCGAGCGCGCCGAGGTGACGCTGCACGTCGGCTACGGCACGTTCAAGCCGGTCAAGGCCGACCGCGTCGAGGATCACGCTGTCGACGCCGAGCGATTCACCGTCTCACCTGAAACCGCGGCGGTACTCACGCGCGCGAAACGAGAGAGGCGGCGCGTCATCGCCGTCGGCACGACAACCGTGCGCACGCTGGAGTCGTTGAGCGTCGCGCCCGGCGGCGAGGTCGAGGCAGGCAGCGGCGAAACCCACGTGTTCATTCATCCCGGTCACAGGTTTCAGCTCGTGGACGCGATGATCACGAACTTCCATTTGCCGCGCTCGTCGTTGCTGATGCTCGTGTCCGCGTTCGCCGGCCGCGAACGGATTCTCGCCGCCTATCGACAGGCCGTTGAACGTGCCTATCACTTCTATAGTTACGGCGATGCGATGCTGATCGTCTAGTAGGGGCTCAGGGCAGTAAACGGTCCAGGATTTCCTGTGGCACCGTGCTACGCAGCTTCGGTTCGCGCTCGATCAGCCGGGAGATGTCCGCCAGGTCCTTCTGGCGCTTGCTGGCCCGTTGTCCGGGATCCAGTGCTGCCCAGATTTTTCCCAGGAGAACGTCCTCCATCGCGGCAACGGGCAGAGCCTCGCCAAGCACATTCCGTTGCGAGGCGCGGGGAATGAACGGTTGGTAACGCGGATCGAGCTGAATCTGCACGCGCAGATCGCTGCCGGCACTCGAGATATTCAGGCTGTGCCCGAACGATTCGACGCGGAATTCCTTTTCAAGGAGCGGCCTGATTCGCTCGACTGCATCGGCCGCGAGCACCAGACCGAGATCAAGGCTGACAACCGGCTCCGCATACGCATTGACACCCTGCCCACCAATGACGCAAAAGCGGACGTCCGACTCGCGCAACAGCGCGAGCACTCGGTCGAGCAGGTCGGACCGGTCCACGGTCACCGCCTTCCAATAATCACGCGCGAGCATGCAGCAACGGCGATTGTATTACTGTTTCGTGCATGCCTTTTTCCTACGAGGACTTTGATCTCTCGGGGATACGAACCTATCCACTCGCGTCGCGGAAGAGCAAAGCGCGCGCGGAGGACTTCGCGAAGCCGATGGCGCGCGGCGCGTCGTTCAAGACGTGGCTCGACTCGTTGCCTGGGATCCTCGGCGCGGCGGACGTTCGGCGCGCCGCGGATGCGATCGTCGCCGCCAGGAAGCGCGGCGCGGGCATCGTGTGGGGCATCGGCGCGCATGTGATCAAGACCGGCGTCTCGCCCGTGCTCATCGATCTGATGGAGCGCGGCTACGTCTCGGCGCTGGCGATGAATGGCGCCGGCATCATCCACGACTTCGAGATCGCGCTGTCCGGCGCCACATCGGAGGATGTAGACGAGGCGC
>QHWQ01000215.1 GCA_003222635.1 Acidobacteriota bacterium
GCACAAGCCCGATCGCGCCTCGATGGTGCTCGAGATCAACGCCGGGCCGCGCGCGGCGATCAGCCGCATCGACATCGACGCCGAAGATCCCGCGGACCGCAGCGCACTCGCCAACGGCAGCGTCGCGCCGGGACGGCCCTACGACGCGGCGCAGGCCGATGCGCAGCTGCAGAAGTATCAGGACACGCTGCGCGCGCGCGGCTTCTACGAGGCGCGCGCGACGCACACGGTGGACTTCGTCAATGGCGGCGCGGTCCTGCGCGTGGCCATCGATCGCGGCCCGCACGTCGCGGTCGCGTTCGACGGCGATCCGCTGCCCGAGGCCGAACGCGAGCGCCTCGTGCCGATCCGCCAGGAGGCGTCCGCCGACGAGGATCTGCTCGAGGACTCGAGCCGTGCCATCGAAGAGTACTTCCACGCGCGCGGCTACCGCGACGTCACGGCAAGCTACACGCGAGACGCGGGGACGCCCGGCGAGGTGACCATCCGCTTCACCGTCATGCGCGGGCCGCGGTACCTCGTCGACGAGGTGAACGTCAAAGGCAACACCGCCATCAGCGCAACGGACCTGATGCCGATTGTCCGCGTGAAGGCCGGCGATCCGTTCGTGCAGGCGGCGCTCGACAACGTGGTGGCGGGCATGCGCAACCTGTACCGCGCACGCGGCTTCACTCACGTGATGGTGATGCCGATGGTGGCCGTGCTGCCGGCCGGCGATCGGCCGTCACCCGCAGCGGATCGTCACGTCGAGGTCGGCATCGACATCGGCGAAGGGCCGCGCACGCTCGTCGGCTCCGTCGACGTGATGGGGAACATGGTGCTCTCCTCCGAGCAGATTCGCGGATCGCTCGCGACCGTGTCCGGCAAGCCGTACTCGGAGGTCGATGTCGCCTCCGATCGCGATCGCATCGACCTCGAGTACCGCAACCGCGGCTACGAGAGCGTCGCTGTCGATCCGCGCGTGATGCTCGCCGAGGGCGACACGCGCGCCAACATCCTCTTCAGCATCAGCGAAGGTCCGCAGGTGCTGGTCGATCACGTGATCATCGTCGGCAACCGGCGGACGAGCACCGCCACCATTGAGCGGGAGCTGTCGCTCAAGCCGGGCGAGCCGCTCGGCTACGCGGCGCGCATCGAGAGCCAGCAGCGGCTCACCGCGCTCGGCCTGTTCCGGCGCATCAACATCACCGAGCTGACGCATTCGGGCGAGTCGCGGCGCGACGTGCTCGTGCAGGTCGAGGAGGCGCCGCCGACCTCCATCTCGTACGGAGGCGGGCTCGAAGGGCAGACGATCCTGCGGCCGACCGGACCGAACGGCCAGGCCGAAGAGCGGTTCGAGCTGGCGCCGCGCGGCTCGTTCGAGATCACGCGCAGCAATCTGTGGGGCAAGAACCGGTCGCTCGACCTGTTCACGCGCGTCAGCCTGAAGCCACGCGACATTCTCACCACCAGCACGACGGTCGTCGAGCCCGTGACCAACACCAGCAGCTACGGCCTGAACGAGTACCGCGTGCTCGGCACGTACCGCGAGCCGAAATTATTCAACACGCGCGCCGACCTGCTGTTGACGGGCATCGTCGACCAGGCGAAGCGCTCGAGTTTCATGGTCCGCACGCGCGAGCTGCGCGCGGAAGCGGGCGGCCACGCGAGCCGCTTCTTCAGCGTCGCGGGGCGCTATTCCTTCCAGCACACCAAGATCTTCGATGTCACGTTCCTGCCAGACGATCCGCTCGCCTCGCTCATCGACCGCGTGTTCCCGCAGGTGCGTCTCTCGAAGTTCTCGAACTCGCTGATCCGCGACAGCCGCGACGACGTCCTCGACCCGGGGCGCGGGACGTTCCAGTCGCTGAACACCGACGTCGCGGCGCGCGTCATCGGGTCGGAAGTGGGCTTCCTGAAGACGTTCGCGCAGGCGTTCGAGTACTACAAGTTGCCCACACGCCGGCGCATCGTGCTCGCGACGGCAGAGCGCATCGGCATCGCGCATGGCTTCCCGCGCGTGGTGCAGACGATCGATCCGTCGACGAGCGCGCCGACGACCGGTGTCGTACAGGACCTGCCGGCGAGCGAGCGCTTCTTCGCCGGCGGCGACACGACGGTGCGCGGGTTCGCACTCGACCGGCTCGGCACCGCGGCGACCATCAACGCCAATGGCTTCCCCGCCGGCGGCAACGGCGAAATCGTGCTGAACATGGAGCTGCGCATCGATGCGGCGAAGGGGTTCACCGGCGTGACCTTCATCGACGCGGGCAACATCTATCCGAACGCGAGCGACCTCGATATCACCGATCTGCGCCCGGCCGCCGGCTTCGGCGTGCACTACCGTTCGCCGGTGGGACCCGTCCGCGTGGAGCTTGGCTTCAACCTCGCGCGCCGCGAGCTGGTTCCCGGAGTCCTCGAACGCAGGACCGTGTTACACATTTCGCTCGGACAGGCATTCTGATTCCGTTCGCAGCGATGTTCACCCTCACGGGCCACAGAGGCACAGAGGCACAGAGAAGTCTTCGTTTGAAAAATGGGTCTCTGTGTTTCTGTGTCTCTGTGGCCTGTTGTCTCGTTACTGTGTGCCTGTCGCACCCGACGGCACAGGTGCTCATCGATCGCGTATTAGCCAGGATCAGCGGAGAGCCCGTGACGCTGACGGATTTACGGGCCGCGATCGGGCTCGGCGTGATCCAGATTCCTGCGGGAGCGGATCCGATCGCCGCCGGCACGCAGCTGATGATCGATCGCCAGCTCGAGCTGCTCGAGGTGCAGCGCTTCCCCCCGCCGGAGCCGCAGCCCGCGGCAGTCGCGGCGGAGGCCGGGCGGCTGAAGATGACCGCGGCCGCGCGTCTGCCGCAGCTGATGCAGACCACCGGCCTCAACGACCAGCGCATCGCCGACATCGCGCGCGACAACCTGCGCATCGCCGCCTACATCGATCAGCGCTTCGGCATCACGGTGCAGGTCAGCGACGAGGAGGTCGCGAACTACTACCGCACGCACGAAGCGGAGTTCACGCGCGGGGGCGAGACGATTCTGTTCGAGGATGCCGTGGCGACCGCGCGGCAGCGGGCGTCGAACGAGCGCCGCCGCGCGATCATCGATCAGTGGATTCGCGATCTGCGCACCCGCGCGGACGTCGCGTTGAACCCCGCTACGGCATCAGCACCGTAGATCCCGTCGTCTTCCGCGACTCGAGGTCCTTGTGCGCCTGCATCGCGTCCTTCAGCGCATAGCGCTGGTTGATGTCGATCTTCACCTTGCCCGCCTTCACCACGTCGAAGAGATCGTTGGCCAGCGACACGAGATCCTGGCGCGCGGCGCTGTACGGCTGCAGCGACGGCCGCGTGAGGAAGAGATGTCCCTTGAGCTGCGCCGCCAGGTTGACCGGCGGGACCGGACCTGACGCGTTACCGAAGGTCACCATCGTCCCCAACATCGACAGACACTCGAGCGACTTGTCGAACGTGTCCTTGCCGACGCTGTCGTAGACCACCGGCACCCCTTTGCCGCCCGTGATCTCCTTCACGCGCGCGACGAAATCCTCCTTGTTGTAGTTGATGCAGTGATCGGCGCCGTGCGCTTTCGCGAGCGCGCACTTCTCCTCGGAGCCGGCGGTGCCGATCATGGTGACGCCGAGCGCCTTCAACCACTGGCAGGCGATCAGGCCCACGCCGCCGGCGGCGGCGTGCCAGAGGACCGTGTCGCCGGCCTTCACCTTGTAGGTGCGCTTCACGAGATAGCTGACCGTCATCCCCTTGAGCATCATCGCGGCCGTCGTGTCCGACGGAATGCCGTCGGGAATCTTCACGCAGCGCGCGGCGGGGACGTTCCGCGCTTCCGAGTAGCTGCCGACCGGCTGCAGCGGCGTGTTGCTCGCGTAGGTCACGCGATCGCCCGGCTTGAACTCGGTGACGCCGTCGCCGAGCGCTTCGACCACGCCCGCGGCTTCGCTGCCGATGCCGGTCGGCAACGGCAGCTTGTAGACGCCGCCGCGATGATACGTGTCGATGTAGTTGAGGCCAATCACCTCGTGACGGACGCGGATCTCGCCGGCGGCGGGCGGCGGCAGCTCGACCTCCTCGACCTTCATCACATCCGGCGGACCCTGCTCGTAAATCCTGATCGCTTTAGGCAAAAGAATCTCCTCTGTAATTTACGAATGTACGAATTTACGAATCTACGAATTTGTTGATGAATTCAAAAATACATTCGTCAATTCGTCAATTCGTAGATTCGTCAATTACAGTCCTATGACTGCAACTCGCAGGATCTCCAGCGAGTTGAACCCCGCATGACTCACGATCGGCCCCACGCTGCTGCGGCGCTGCAGGTACATCCACGCCCAGAGCGCGCCGAGCGTGCTGGTGGTGATCGCCGCGTCCCACCCCTGCATCGCGTGGCCGAGGCCGAACGCGATGCTGATCACCCCGACGCCGACCGCCGCGCCGCCGAGATACTGCTCGAAGCGGCGCAGCATGAAGGCGCGCTGCAGCTCCTCGCGCACGCCGCCGGCGAAGATCGCGACCAGCGAGAAGAGCGCCGCCTGCCCCGGCGTCGCCGCCAGCGCCTCGAGCGGATTGGTCGGCACGTTGTGCAGCGATGGCGCGAACAGTCGAATCGTGTTCAGCAGGATGCCGACGCCGACGAAGACGAACGGGACCGTCGCCAGGCCGAGGATCGCATCACGCCCCGCTCGTGCGCCGCGCGCCTCGGGAGGACCCCACCAGAGCACGCGGGCGCTCTCGCCATGCGCGCGCATCAGCAGAATCATCATCGCGATCACCGCCGTCGTATCCGTCAGCGACAAGGTCACCACGAAGGCGAACGAGAGATGTCCGGCCGCATCGGTCGAAGGGATGCCGGCCATCCGGAGCAGCGCGCCGATGGCCAGCTGCGTGGGGACGCCGGAACAGAGCAGGATTTCGATGACCGCCGTGAGGCGATCCCGCCTGTCGACCGCCTCCGGACGGTCTGGATTGAGGAGCGATTCAGGCGCGGAATCCGACATGTGCGGCGAAGCTTGTGATTCTACTGCTCTGCTGGACCGTGTAAAAACGACAGGCTAGTATCGATGAGATGACATCGCCCACTTCGGGAGAGCGCGTTCTCATCGTCGAGGACGAGCCGACCACGCGCGCCGGCCTGACCGAACTGGTAAGCACCTGGGGCTTCACCACCGAGTCCGCCGCCGACGGTCAGGAAGCGCTTCAGCGTATCACCACGTTCCGCCCGTCCATCGTGATCACCGACCTCGTGATGCCGCGCATGGGCGGGCTCGAGCTGCTGCGCGCGCTCAAGGACGAAGGGACCGCGCTGACGATCGTGATCCTCACCGCGCAGGGCACGGTGGAGACCGCGGTCGAGGCGATCAAGGAAGGCGCGTACGACTATCTGACCAAGCCGGTCGAGCCGCAGCGGCTGAAGATTCTGCTCGACAAGATCGTCGAGCGGCAGGACACGCTGCGCGAGGTGAAGGTGCTGCGCAAGCAGCTGCGCGAGCACGGCACCTTCGGCAAGATGATCGGCAACAGCGCGCAGATGCGGAAGGTCTATCAGGTCATCGAGCAGGCGGCGATTCCCGAGACGCTGCTCGAGAGCGAAATCTTCGGCCACGAGAAGGGCGCGTTCACGGGCGCCACGGATCGCCGCGAGGGCTGCTTCGAGCTCGCGGATCGCGGCACGCTCTTCCTCGACGAAATCGCCGAGATGACGCCGTCCACGCAGGTCAAGCTGCTGCGCGTGCTGCAGGAGCGCAAGTTCCGGCGGATCGGCGGGCGCAACGAGCAGAGCGTCGACGTGCGCGTCATCGCCGCCACCAACGTCAACCCCGCGGAAGCGGTGAAGAACGGCAAGCTGCGCGAAGACCTGTACTACCGCCTGAACGTCTTCGCCATGGAGCTGCCGCCGCTGCGGCAGCGGAAGGACGACCTGTCGCTGCTGATGCAGGCGTTTCTCGCCGAGTTCAACGAGCGCAACCACAAGAACGTCACCGCGATCGATCCGGCCGCCATGCGCATCCTCGAGCAGTACAACTGGCCGGGCAACGTGCGCGAGGTGCGCAACGTGATCGAGCGCGCGGTCATCCTCGCGCAGGGCGAGTTCGTCGAGGCGAAGCATCTGCCGCCGCTCGTCACCGAGTCGCCCGACGTCGTCAAGCCGACCGTCGAGCTCGAACCGGGCACGACGGTCGAAGAAGCGGAGCGCCGCCTGATTCTGATGACGCTCGAGCACACGCGCGACAACAAGACGCGCGCCGCGGAAATCCTCGGCATCAGCCTGAAGACGCTCCACAACAAACTGAACAAGCTGCGCGGCCGCGTGCCCGGGAAACAGCACGAGGAAGAAGTCGTGTAGATGCGCCTGGGCATCAAGGCCAAGCAGATCGCGGCGGTCACGGCCATCGTCGGCCTCGCCGTGGTCGGCCTGAGCGCGGTGCACGTGACGCGCCTCGCGCGCGTCGTCCTGCGCGAGAGCCAGGCGCGCGGCGAGCTGCTGGCCAACGCGATCTTTCACCGCGCCCGCGAGGTCGTCGTCGCCGGAGGCCCCGACGACCTCTACACCGCGCTGCGCACCGATCCGGGTCTGCGCGCCATCCTCGAATCGAGCGTCTACGGCGAGAGCGTGACCGAGGCGGCCATCCTCGACACGCAGGGCATCGTCCGCGCCTCCAGCGATCCGGCGCTCGAGGGCAGACCGCTGCCGTCACGCGCCGATCTCGCGACGCTCGTCGAGGGCACCGCGCTCGACCAGCTCCGCACCATCTACGCGCGCGATGGGCGCACGCTCGAAGTGCGCCAGCAGATGGTGCTCGGCGACGCGCCGTTCGGGTCGATTCGCATCGGCGTCTCGACGGTGCTGATGCGTGAGGAACTGAACGCCTCGCTGCGGCCGGCGATCAACGTCGCCGTTGCCAGCGTGCTCATCGCCGTCATCGTCGCGGCGTTGCTCGCGCAATTGTTCCTGCGGCCGATCAACGTGATCCGCGGCGGATTGACGCGGCTCGGGAAAGGGGAGCTCGGCGTCACGCTCGACCTCAATCAGAACGACGAGTTCGGTGACCTGGGCACGTTCTTCAACACCGTCAGCCAGCAGCTGTCGGAGCAGCGCGACCCGCGACAGGCCGCGCGCAAGCTCGTGGCGCTCAGCCGCCTCACGGCCGGCCTCGCGCACGAGGTGAAGAATCCGCTCAACGCGATGATGATTCACCTCGAGCTGCTGCGGACCAAGCTCACACGGGTGTCTGCTCCGAGGCCCGAGCCCGCGCCCGTGGCCGCCGGCGGGCTCGGTCTCGCCGCAGCCCGCCTGCCGGAGCGGGCGAAGGCGGAGGACGCGTTGCAGCACGTCGAGATCATCGAGAACGAAATCCGCCGGCTCGACGAAGTCGTGCAGGGCTTCCTGAAGTTCACGCGCCCCGAAGACCTGAAGCTGCAGCCGCTGCAGGTGAAGGACATCTTCGACGAGATTCTTCCGCTCATCGCGCCGGAGGCCGAGACCAACCACGTGCGCGTCGAGGTGCAGGCGCCGTCCGATACGCCATGGGTGAACGGCGACGCGTCGATGCTGCGGCAGGCATTTCTCAACCTGGCGATCAATGCCTGCCACGCGATGCCGAACGGCGGCTCGCTGCGGATGTCGTGCGCGGCCGCCTCGGGCAACCGCGTCGAGATCCGCTTCGAGGACACCGGCGTCGGCATCCCGGCCGAGCACCTGCCGAAGATCTTTGACCTCTATTTCACGACGAAGGAACATGGGACAGGCATCGGACTGTCGATGGTCTACCGCATCGTCCAGCTTCACGACGGCGAGGTCGAGGTCGAATCGACGCAAGGCCGCGGCACCACGTTCCGCGTCCTTCTTCCCAGGGCGAATGAGAGCTGAAATGACACGCGCGGTCGTTCTCGCCTTGGGAGTTGGTTTCTTGGCAGTTGGGAGTTTCGCTTGCGCGAAGGCGCAAGCCAAGACGGCGGCCGCGGGACCGCCCCTGGAAGTACCCGCGCCGCCGGCGCGTGTGCTCGCTCCCGTCGAGGAGCCAGCCACCGCATCGGCGCCGCCGCCCGTCGAAACACCCGCGCCCGCGGCAGCCGCCGCGCCACGCACGCCGCCGCCCAGACCACCGGCGCGCCGTCCTGAACCCGAGCGTCCGGATAGTTCCGCGCCTGCAGCGGCGACCACGGGTCAACCCGCCGCGGAACCACCGCGTGAGCTGCGTCCTGCGTCGCCCGCGGCGGACGCGGCCGCCGAACGCGAGACCCGCGATTCGCTGGCGCGCGCCGCCGGCGCGCTCTCACGCGTCGACTACGGCAGGCTCAACGCCGACGCGCGCGCGCAGTACGACCAGGCGAAGCGCTTCATGGAGCAGGCGCAGCAGGCACTGCGGGATCGCAACTTCGTGTTTGCCGCGACGCTCGCCGACAAGGCCGCCACGCTCGCCGCCGGGCTCTCAGGCCGCTAGGTCCTGACCTCCCGGGCAACGCTCCGTGCCGCGGAGCCGAGCATCAGGCGGCTGAATCCCGTCGTCAGCAGGTTGATCCCGACCAGCGTCCCTACGGCCCACGCGCTCATCGCCGGCCAGTGCATCGCGATCAGCGTGCCGAGGATCGCCGTGACGAACGCGTTCACCAGCAGCCATACCGCGCCGAGGTCTCGACGAACAGCAGCATGGCGAGCAGCAGCGTGAGCGCCGCGAGCGCCATCAGCGGGTGCGACAGGAAGTACACGCCGCCGGCGATCAGCAGGAACGGCTCGACGATCGCCGTGATGCCGAGCAGGATGAACAGCAGAGCGTGACCATCAGCCACGTGCCGGCGCGATCCGTGATGGCCTCGCCTTTCCAGCCGCAGCGATCGGCGGCCGCGGCGGCGGCCCGCGGTCATCGCGATCACACATCAGCGCGTGGTCGCGTGCCGCGCGGGACGCCGGTATTCGAGCGGGAGCGCGCGTTGCACCGGCATCGCGCATGATGAAACGCCTGTTGAGCGCGATGGCCGCCGTTCGCGAGCTGCAAGACCTACACGTGGACGGCCGGAACGCCATCGCCCAATCCGCTCGGCGAGCAGCGCATTCACGACGCCGTGATGGCGCAGCTGGCCTCGAAGCGGCTGGTGCAGGCGGTCGTCTCGAACGGTTTTGGATATGGCGCCTGGTGGGGCGGCGGCAGCTACACCACGAGCGTGCACACCTACGTGCAGGGCACGCTGATCGTCGATCTCTACGACGCGAAGACGAAGAAGATGGTCTGGCGCGGCACCGCGACAGGGACGCGCCAGCGATAAGCCGTCGAAGAACGCCGAGAAGGTGAACAAAGCGCTGTCGAAGCTGTTCGTGCGCTATCCCGCGTGACGCGTCCGTCTCCGCGATATACTCGCGGAGCTCGGCATGCGCTACCCTTCGGCCACGATCCCGCGGGTTCTCCCGCTTGCGTTGCTGTGTTCGGTGCTGTGCGCACCGCACGCCTACGCCACAGGGACCAGGATCTTCGCGGACTTCGACGGCGACGGCCGCCGTGATCGCGTCACGCTCGACGCCACTGAACCGTCAATCGTCCGCATCTGGCTCTCGGCGACCAAAAGTACTCAGATCATTCGCAGTGCCCAGCCGCTGCTCGCGGTCACCGCCGTCGATCTCAATGGCGATCGCCGATCCGAGCTCGTCGCCACCACGCGATCGTCGGGCCTCCACATCTGGACGAAAGCGCACAAGGGCTTCCGCACCTACGTCAGGAAACATCCGCCGTCCCGCGCCTTCGGCCGCCAGGGTCGCCGCACCGTGGACGATGAAGAGAATGATGCAGCGCCGGCGGCGGGTGCGTCCAAACCGCCGCCGCCGCCGACCACGACAACCATCCTTCGCCGTGCACCACCGGATTCCGTTCGCGTCACAGCGCGCGCGCTGACGTACGCCGTTCGTCCTCGCCTCGCTCTCGCGTCTTCGTCACCTCGGCCTCCGCCCCTCGGCTGACGTCATCTCACTTTCGATTCGCGTCATGTGCGCGCGCTCATCTCGAGCCACGCGCCGGGAAGGACTTGTTCATGCGCATTGTCCTCGCGGATATCAGCGGGGGCGACGGGTTCGTCAGCAAGGACACCGTCGCCGGGGGGTATGGGTCGCGTCTGCGGCCGTTTTCACGCGTCACACGGGTGATCGCCGCGCTGAAGCGTGGCTTCCATGCGATGCCGAGCGTGCATCTGGCCTACGCGGCGGCGCTCGCGCGCAGGGCTGGCCACGAGGTCGTCGCGTCATCAGGTGAATTGATCGACGGCGATGTGGCCATCGTCCTGTCGTCGCTCGTCGATCACCGCCGGGAAACGCAGTGGGCGACGGCGATGCGCGCACGCGGTGTTCGCGTCGGCTTCATCGGCCTCGCGGCGCAGAACCTGCCGGAGCTCTTTGCCGACGCGGCGGACTTCATCGTCCGCGGCGAGCCGGAATCCGCCTTGATGCGCGTGATGGCCGGCGAGCCGTTGTCGGGCCTCGTCGCGAGTCCTCAAATCGACGATCTCGACGCCCTGCCGTTTCCATTCTGGGAGCCGCTGGCGGGTAACCGCCGCCGCTGGCGTGTGCCGTTTGCGGGGAGGCCGGTGGGTGGATCGCTTCCCGTCCTCGCCTCGCGCAGCTGTCCGGAGTTCTGCACGTACTGTCCGCACCGCATCCAGTCGGGCTATCGCACGCGTTCTGTCGTCAATATTCTCGACGAGCTCTCATACCTCCACGACACGCGCGGTCCGCTGCACATCGTCTTTCGCGATCCGCTCTTCTCGAACGATCGCGATCGGGTGCTGGCGCTGTGCGATGGCATTCGCTCGCGCGGCCTGACGCATACCTTCGAATGCGAAACGCGCCTCGACCGGCTGGACGAGGAGCTGCTCGTGGCCATGCGCTCGGCGGGATTGCGGGCGATGAGCTTCGGCGTGGAGGCGGTGTCGGAGGCGACGTTGAAGAAGGTGGGGCGGCGGCCGATTCCCGAAGCGCACCAGCGCGCCATCCTCGCGCGCTGCCGCGCGCTCGGCATCGTCACCGCGGCCTTCTACGTCATCGGGTTCATGAGCGACACGCGCGAGTCGATCAACGCGACCATCGACTACTCGGTCGAGCTCGGGTCAACGGTCGCGCAGTTCAAGGTGCTCACGCCGTATCCCGGCACGCCGCTCTTCACGCAGATGAAGCCGGCGATTGTCGAACGCGACTGGGAGCGGTTCGACGGCTTCACGCCGACCTTCACGCATCCGGCGCTGACCGCGGATGAGTTGCGGCGGCTGCTCGGCAATGCCTACACGCGCTTCTACATCCGGCCGTCGTTTCTCACCAACTACCTCCGCATCAGCAGGCCGGCGCTGCATCGCGTCGTGCGCTCGCTCGACCAGCGGGTCGAGCGGCGGCACGCGCGCCGCGAGGCGCTCGTCGCGCGGGAGGCCACATGGTGACCGCCATCTCGCGATACGGGCCGCGCGTCATCCCGAACACGATGCAGGTGATCGAGGAGGTGGACGCGCGCGGACAGCTGATCGAGGGGCCGCACATCGAGGCGTTCGAGGCGGCGTTTGCGGAGCGCGTCGGCGGCCGGCGCGCGATCGCCACGTCCTATGGGCGCACCGCGTTCTTCTACATCCTCGAAGCGTTCGGGTTCCCGCCCGGCGGCGAGATCATCTTTCCGGCGCTGACGTTCTGGGTCATGCCGGAGATGGCGCGGCAGGCAGGACTGACGCCGGTGTTTGCCGACGTCGATCCCGTGACCTTCAACGTCACCGCATCCGCGATCGAGCGGGCGATGACGCCGAAGACGGTGGCCGTGGTGCCGACGCATCTCTGGGGACTGCCGTGCGACATGAACGAGATCGCCGCGGTGGCCGCACGCCACGGCCTCGTCGTGATCGAGGACTGCGCGCACGCGCTCGGCGCGACCTACGACGGGTCGCCGGTCGGCACGTTCGGCGACGCGGCCATCTTCAGCCTGCAGACGTTCAAGCCGCTCAACGCCTACGGCGGAGGCGTGGCGGTCGTGCGCGATCACAACGTGGCGCAGCGCGTCGCGGCGCGCGCGTCACAGCAGCCGGCGCCGGGTATCGACCGCGTGAAGCATCGCCTGTGGCACGGCCGGGTGATGCGGCTCGCGACCCGGCCCGACATCTTCAGGTGGACGCTCTTCCCCGTGATGTATGCCTGCACGCGCCTGCACTGGAGCATCGACATGTACTTCTGGGAGAAGATCCGCCCCTTGAATCCGATGCCCGAGGACTACGGCGAACGCTTCAGCAACGTGCAGGCGGCCATTGCGCTGGAAGGGCTCGGCAAGCTCGACGCGTGGACCGCCCGCCGGCAGCTGCACGCGCGAAGGATGAATGTACTGCTCGACGAGGTGCCGGGCATCCGCGTGCCGAGCGTGCCACCGCGCCGCACACACGTCTACTATCAGTACTGCGCGTACGTCCCGTCGCGCGACGCGGTCGTCGAGGCGTGCCTCCACCGCGGCATCGATCTGGAGACGCTGCACGTGGACGTCTGCACCGATCTCGAATTGTTCGGCCCTGCGCGCGACGCGGCGCCTGGCGCGCGCCACACGACAGCGACGGTGCAGATACCCATCTACGAGTCGCTCAGCGATGAGCAGCTCGAATGCGTGGCCGGCGCCGTCCGCGACGCCGTGCTGGCGCTGCGGCCGCAGCCGGCGGCCGCCGTCAGCGAGCCGTCCTGATGGATCTGCTCCATGGACCGTTCGTCTATCTCGGGATTGCCGCCGCGGCCGCCATCGAAGGTGAGGTGGCGTATGCCGCGGCGGCAACCCTCGTGGCTCACGGGGCGCTGAGTCCGTTCGGTGTGATCGCGGCGGGTACCGTCGGTGCCGCGGCCGGCGATCAGTTCTACTTCTACCTCCTTCGCGGCCGTCTGACGGGATGGCTCTCCAGGTTCCCGAAGATTGCACGGCGCGCCGAGCCGCTCGTCGGCCGCGTGCGGCGGCATCAGGCGCCGATGGTGTTGCTCATCCGCTTTGCGCCGGGCCTGCGCATCGCGCTGGCGGCGGCGTGCGCCTATGTGGGCGTCAGCGCCGTCCGCTTCAGTGCGCTCAACCTCGTCGCGGCGTTTCTTTGGGCCGTCGTCCTCCTTATCCTGATTGCGTGGGCCGGCCCCACGTATCTCTCGGCCATCGGCATCACGGGATGGAAGGCCGCGCTCGTATCGGGCCTGTTCATCGTGATCATCCTGCACCTGGCCGGCCGCGCGGAGCGCCGCGCGATGTCCACGCCTCGTTAATCCTCCGCCTGCGCGTTCGCCACCAGCAGCGCGATCGCAATTGCGCCGCACACCACCCCCGTCGTTGTCTCGCTCCGGCCGAATCGGCTAGAGTAGTGTTTAACTAGATGGTTAAATCGTCCAGTCAACGGCGCGACGGCGGCACCGAGCAGAGAATCCTCGACGCCGCGCACGCCGTGTTCGTGCGGCGCGGCACCGCGGGTGCCCGGACGCAGGAAATCGCGAAGGAGGCGGGGGTCAATTCCGCGCTCCTGCACTACTATTTCCGCACCAAGGATCGGCTGGCGGCGGCGGTTTTTCAGCGCGCCACCGGGCAGCTGATGCCCGTCGTCATTCGCATCCTCGGCTCGGATCTGGAGATCGAACAGAAGGTCGAGCAGGTGATTGACGTGGAGCGGACGCGCGTCTTCAAGGTCCTGAAGGCGCAGATCGACGCACGCGTCAGGGCGAAACGGATGCATCGGGTCGCGCCGGAGCAGTTCGTGATCGACCTGCTCGCGCTCTGCGTGTTTCCCTTCGCCGCGCGCCCCATGGTCATGGCGCTGCTCGGTTTCGATCAATCCGGCTTCCAACAGTTCATCAGCCGGCGCCGCAAGGAATTGCCGCCGTTCTTTCTGCGGGCCCTTCGTCCATGAACATTGCAAAGTCGCTCGTACTCGCTGGCTTCCTTCTCGCGGCGCTCCCTGCGGGGGTCAGCGGGCAGGGGGCAGGGGGCAGGGCGTTTGATCTTGCGACGCTGCACCAGGCCGCCATCGACACCGACCCGCGATCGCGCGAGCTGCAGTTGTTCGCGCAGCAGACCGATCTTCGATTGCGCAACATCAGCGCGCTGAAGCTGCCGGCGCTGACGGTTGACAGCCAGGTGCAATATCAGTCCGACGTCGCGCATCTGCCATCCGGCGTGCCGTTCAGCGGGATCTTCGCGCCGCCGAAGGACACGTACGACGCCGGCATCCGCATCGATCAGCGGCTGTTCGATCCGACGGTCGGCGCACAGGGCGCACTCGAGCGGGCGCAGCTCGCCGAGAATCAGGCGCGCGTCAGCTCGACGCTCTTCACGCTGCGCCAGCAGGTGAACGACGCGTTCTTCGCGGCGGCGGCGCTGCAGGCGCGCGCCGGCGCACTCAACGCCACGATCGACGATCTGAACGTCCGGCTGCGCGAGACCAACGCACGCGTGGAACAGGGGACCGCGCTGTCCGCCGATGCCGCGGCGATTGAAGCCACGCGGCTGGAGCGGCAGCAGGATCTCGACGACCTGCGGGCGAGCCGTCGGGGCGCGCTGGATCGGCTCGGCACGCTGACGGGACAGATCTTCGCGGAGAGTGACCTGCTCGTGCTGCCGGACGTGCAGGCGAGAGTGGCGCAGGCGCGCCAGTCGCAGGACGCGCTGCGCGCGCGGCCCGAGTACGAGCAGTTCACGCGGACGCGCGAGCGGATCGCGCGTCAGCAGACGTTGAGCGCCGCGCAGGATCGGCCGCGCCTGTCGACCTACGGCCGCGTCGGCTACGGGCAGCCAGGCTTGAACTTCGTTGCCAGCGCATTCGAAACGTACGCGCTCGGCGGCGTCCGCCTGCAGTGGAACGCGTGGACGTGGGGCGCGGGCGGCCGCGAGCGCGAGGCGCTCGCCCTCCAGCAGCAGGTCGTCTCCGCGGATGAAGAGGCGTTCGCCAAAAGCGTGACGACGGCAATCGAAGGTGATGAGACCTCGATCGATCGATTACAGCGATCGCTCGCGACGGATGAACGGATTGTGACGCTGCGCGAGCAGGTCGAGCGCTCGACGCAGGCACGGCTTCAGGAGGGTGTCGTGACGGCATCGGAATATCTCGATCGCAGCGCCGAGCTCCTGCAGGCGCGCTTCGCGCGTGTCGGACACGAGGTCGAATTGGCGCAAGCGAGTGCACGGTTGCTCACTACGCTTGGGCTGGAGGTACGGTGATGACGGGGCGGGTAAGGCGGGTGGGGCGGGTCGGGCGCGTGGGGTTGGTTCTGGCGCTCGCGGCCGGAGCGTGCGCGCGTTCAGAACAACCTGATGCGTACGGGAATGTGGAAGCGACGGAAGTCGTCGTGTCGTCGGAAGTCGGCGGACAGTTGACGACCTTCACCGTCGAGGAAGGACAGACGCTCGCCGCGGGCGACACGGCGGGCACCGTCGATCCGACGCAGCTCACGCTGCAGCGGCAGCAGGCGATGGCGCAGCGCGAGACGGCAGCATCCCGCGTCAACGAAGTGGATCAACAGGTCGCCGCGTTGACCGCGCAGCGAGACGCGCTGCAGGCGCAGCACGACGCGGCGGTGGCGCAGCGCAGCGCGCTGCAGGCGCAGCTCGAGATCGCCAGGCGCAATCACGAGCGGATGCAGCGCCTCTACGCCCAGCAGGCCGCCACCGCGCAGCAGCTCGATCAGGCGGAGCGCGACGACCGCGTGCTGCAGGAACAGATCAAGGCGCAGGACGCGCAGATCGCGGCACAAGGCCGCCAGGTGGCGGCGCAGGCCGCGCAAGTCGCCGCCGCGCAGCAGCAGCAGCGCACGGCGCAGACGCAGATTGCCGCAGCCGATGCGCAGGTCGCCCAAGTGGACGACCGCATCAAGCGGGCGGCGATCACCAATCCCAGCGCGGGCACCGTGCTCGTCACCTACGCGAAGCCCGGCGAGATCGTTCAGCCCGGCCAGCCGCTCTACAAGATTGCCGACGTCGGCACCGTGGACGTGCGTGCGTATGTCACGGAGCCGCAGCTGGCGGCCGTGAAGGTCGGCAAGCAGGCGCGCGTCAGCGTGGACGCCGGCAACGACAATCACCAGACGCTCAACGGCACCGTGTCGTGGGTCTCGTCGCAGGCCGAGTTCACGCCGACGCCGATTCAGACGCGCGAGGAGCGCGCGGACCTGGTCTATGCCGTCAAGATTCGCGTGCCCAATCAGAACGGGATGCTGAAGATCGGTATGCCGGTGGACGTGGATTTCCAATGACCGCCATCGAAGCCAAGGCTCTCGACAAGAAGTTCGAGACCACCGTCGCGCTCGACAAGGTGACCTTCTCGGTCGAGAAGGGCGAGCTCTTCGGCTTCATCGGCCCCGACGGCGGCGGCAAGACGACGCTGTTTCGCATCCTCGTGTCATTGATGATTCCCGATGCGGGCAGTGCGCGCGTGCTTGGGTTCGATCCCGTGCGCGACTACCGCGCGCTCCGCCAGCGCGTCGGCTACATGGCCGGCCGCTTCTCGCTCTATCCAGATCTGAGCGTGCTCGAAAACCTCATGTTCTTTGCCTCGGTCTTCGGCACGACCATCGAGCGCGAGTACGAGCAGATCAAACCGATCTACGTGCAGCTCGAGCCGTTCAAGGATCGCCGCGCCGGCGCGCTCTCGGGCGGCATGAAGCAGAAGCTCGCGCTCTGCTGCGCGCTCGTGCATCGCCCCGACATCCTCTTTCTCGACGAGCCGACCACGGGCGTTGATGCGGTCTCGCGCCGCGAGTTCTGGGATCTGCTCGGCCGCCTCAAGGATCAGGGCCTGACGACCGTCGTCTCGACGCCGTACATGGACGAAGCGAGGCGCTGCGATCGCGTGGCGCTGATGCATCGCGGCCGCCTCCTCGTCGTCGACACGCCAGACGGGATCACAGGAGCATTCGACCGGCCGCTGCTCGGCGTCCGCGCGAAGGATCGCTACAAGGCGCTGCTCGCGCTGCGAACGTACGAGCACGCGCACAGCGCGTATCCCTTCGGCGAGGTGATTCATTACACCGACAACCGCATCGATGCGCCCGTCGATCGTCTCGCCGCGGACGTCAAGACATTCCTCGCCACGAGTGGTTTTGGTGACGCATCCGCTGAGCCGCTGACGCCGACCGTGGAAGACAGCTTCATCGCGCGTACCGAGGAGGCCGCGTGAGCGACATCGCCATCGAGGTGAAGGACCTGACACGGAAGTTCGGAAACTTCACGGCGGTCGACCACGTCACTTTCCAGGTGAAGGCAGGCGAGGTGTTCGGGTTCCTCGGCGCGAACGGCGCGGGCAAGACGACCGCCTTCCGCATGCTGATCGGTCTGCTGCAGCCGACGGGCGGCAGCGCGCGTGTCGCCGGATTCGACGTCGCGAAGCAGGCGGAGGAGGTGAAGCGGCGCATCGGCTACATGAGCCAGCGCTTCTCGCTCTATGAAGACCTGACGCCGCGCGAAAACATCCGCCTCTACGGCGGCATCTACGGTCTGACGCTCGCGCAGATTCGCGAGCGCGCCGACGCGATGCTGCAGCGGCTTGGCGCATCGCAGATTGCAGACACCGCCGTTCGCAGCCTGCCGCTCGGCTGGCGCCAGAAGCTCGCCTTCTCCGTCGCCCTCGTCCACCAGCCGCACATCGTCTTTCTCGACGAGCCGACCAGCGGCGTCGATCCGATCACCCGTCGTCAATTCTGGGAGCTGATTTACGACGCGGCGTCGCGCGGCACGACCGTGCTGGTGACGACGCATTACATGGATGAAGCGGAGTACTGCGACCGGATTTCGATCATGGTGGCGGGACGGATCGCGGCGATGGGGCCGCCGGCGGATCTGAAGCGCGAGCACAACGTGGAGTCGATCGACGAGCTGTTCGTGCAGCTTGCGAGGCCGGCCGCATGAGCGCGCTGCGAGGGCTGCTGCGCAAGGAGTGGTTCCACATCAAGCGCGATCGCCGGACCGCGACCGTGCTGGTGATGCTGCCAGTCGTGCAGGTGCTGCTCTTCGGCTACGCGATTCGCACGGACGTGGACAACGTGCGGCTTGCGGTCGTCGATCCCGCGCCGAGCAACACGACGCTCGCGCTGCGCAATCGGTTTGCGGCGGCGGGTGTCTTTCGTATCGTCGCGTCTGTACCGCGCACCGAGGATCTCGAGCCGCTGTTTCAGAACGGCACCGCGCAGCAGGCGATCGTCTTCGATCACGACTTCACAGAAGACCTCGGCAGAGGAACGCCGGCGCAGCTGCTGGTCATCACGGACGCAACGGAGCCGAACACCGGCGCGCTCCTGCAGGCATACGCACAGGCAGTCATACAGCAATACCAATTCGCCCTACCCGCCTCACCCGCCCGACCCGCCTCGATCATCGTGCCGGTCACGCGCATCCGCTTCAATCCGACGCGCGAGAGCAAGAACCTCTTCGTTCCCGGCCTGATGGCGTTCGTCCTGACGATCATCTCCGCGCTGATGACCGCGATCTCGCTGACGCGCGAGAAAGAGACCGGCACGATGGAGGCGCTGCTCGTGTCGCCGCTGCGTCCGTGGGAAATCATCGTCGGCAAGGTGACGCCGTATCTCGCCATCGGCTTCGCGAGCGTGCTGCTGGTACTCGTCGAAGCGCGTCTCGTCTTCAACGTGCCGGTGCGCGGCAGCATCCCGCTGCTCCTCTTCGAAGGCCTGCTCTACGTGCTCGTCTCGCTGGCGTTCGGCATGCTCATCTCGTCGCGCACCTCCTCGCAGCGCATCGCGATGATGGGCGTCTTCCTGACGACGCTGCTGCCGAACATCCTGTTGTCCGGTTTCATCTTTCCGCTCGAGAGCATGCCGGCGATTCTGCGGTGGATCTCGTACGTGATCCCGGGACGCTGGTTCGTGGCGATCGCGCGCGGCATCATGCTGAAGGGCATTGGTCTCGAATACCTCTGGCGCGAGACGCTCTACATCGCGGGGCTGGCGACCGTGCTGCTCGCGGCGAGCATCCGCTCCTTCCACGAGCGGCTGGAGTAGTCGATGCGGCAGATCTTTTTCCTCGCGCAGGCCGAAGTGCTTCACATCGTTCGCGACCGCATCCTGCTCGCGCAGACGCTGATCGTGCCGATGGTGCAGCTGCTCGTCCTCTCGAACGCGGCGACGTTCGAAATCCGCAACACGCCGATCCAGATCATCGACTTCGATCGCTCCGCCGCCTCACGCGGCGTCGTCAATCACCTCGCCGCGAACGGATACTTCGACATCGTCGACACGACGCCTTCGCTCGCTCGCGCCAACGAACGGCTGCTGGATGGCAGCATCACGATGGCCGTCGTCATACCGCACGACTTCGAGGTGTCGCTCGTCAAGACCGGCGTCGCGCCGGTGGAGCTGTCGGTGAACGGCGAGAAGGGATCGTCAGCGGGCATCGTCCAGTCGTACGCGACGAGCGTGCTGATCAATTACGCGAAATCATTGAGTGCGGGCCGGGTCCTTTCGGACCCGGCTTCGCGGCCAGCGCAAATCGAGATACGCACGCGAAGCCGCTATAACCCATCACCCGCGGGCAGTTCATCATCGCGAAGCTCCTGCCGTTCTGGGTCCTCGGCTTGATCGAGCTCGCGCTGGGACTTCTGATCGGCAAGCTGGTGTTCGGCATCCCGATGGTGGGCAGCATCCCCTTGCTGTTCGGCGTGGCGGCGGTCTACCTGGCGGTTGCCGTCGGCATCGGTCTCTGGGTCTCGGCGATGGTCGAGACGCAGCAGCAGGCGATGTTCGTCACCTTCTTCATCGTCAACATCTACCTGCTGATGAGCGGCCTCTTCACGCCGATCGACAGCATGGCGCCCTGGGTGCAGAGCGTGACGCTGGTGAACCCGGTGCGCCACTTCGTGACGATCTCGCGCGCAATTCTGATGAAAGGCGCGGGCCCCGCCGAAATCGCGCAGCCATTCCTCATTCTTCTGGGGACGGCCGTCTTCGTCCTGATCGTCGCGGTGAACCAATACAGGAAGCGCGCGGCGTAGAATACGCGCCATGAAGAAGCTCCGCCTGCTCCCGCTGCTGGTCGTCGTGTGCGCCGCGTCGGTGCTGGCGCAGAGCGCGGACGACCTGCTCAACGACGGCAAGAACACCGAAAACGTGACAACGCAGAGCATGGGCTACGCGCGACAGAGCTACAGCCCGCTCAAGCAGGTCAACGCGTCCACGGTGAAGCGCCTCGTGCCGATCTGGACGACGAGCCTGATGAACGATCAGGGCGAGCTCGCCGCGCCGACGGTCTACAACGGCGTCATGTACGTCATCAACGGCAAGATGACGTTCGCGATCGACGTCGCGACCGGGCGGCAGATCTGGCGCACGCCGGTCGTGCTCGAAGAGGGAACCGTCGGCGGTCTCATCAACCGCGGCGCCGCGACGATCTACAACGGCAAGCTCTATCGCGTCACCTACGACAACCATCTCGTCGCGCTCGACATGAAGACGGGCATGGAGGTCTGGAACCAGAAGTTCGCGGACAAGAAGGACGGCTACTACGCGACGGGCGCGCCGATTGTCGCCAACGGCGTCGTGATTTCCGGAATGGCCGGCGGCGAGCGCACCACGCGCGGATTCCTCGCTGGTTGGGATCCGGAGACCGGCAGGAAGCTGTGGCAGCGCTACACGATTCCCGCGCCGGGCGAACCGGGTTCGGAGACGTGGCCCAAGGGCAGCGACGCGTGGAAGTACGGGGGCGGGCCGACGTGGCGATCGGGCTCCTACGATCCGCAGCTCGATCTCGTCTACTGGGGCACGGGCAACGCGGAGCCGTACGATCCGCATTCGCGCGGCGAGCTCGACAGCCTCTTCACGTCGAGCGTGCTCGCGATCCGTCCGAAGACCGGCGAGATTGCCTGCTACTACCAGTTCACGCCGAACGACGTCTACGACGTGGACGGCACGGACGAACTGCTGCTCGCGGATCTGCAGATCAACGGCCGGCCGCGCAAGGTGATGATCCAGGCGAACAAGAACGGGTTCCTCTACGTGCTGGATCGCACCAACTGCGCGCTGATCGCGGCGCACCCGCTGGTGAAGGTCAACTGGGCCTCGCACGTCGATCTGGAAACCGGACGTCCGGTGCTCACCGACGTCTACAAGCGGTTCTTCGCGGGCGAGGAAGTGGAGATCTCGCCGTCGCGCGGGACCAACGCGGTGCCGATTGCGTTCGACCCGGAGAGCAAGATGATCTTCGCGAGCACGTGGGACGTGCCGCGCATCCAGAAGATCGCGGCGCCGAAGCCGCAGGTGCTCGGCGCGGATTCGACGGGTGTCACCGCGCGCGTGCCGGACGTGAAACCGGGCGACGTGATGGGACACTTCACGGCGATCGATCCCGTGACCGGCCGCAAGAAGTGGGAAGTGCCGCTCGTCGATCTGCCGGGCTCGGCCGGCATGCTCGCCACCGGCGGCGGGCTCGTCTTTACCGGCAAGCTGACGGGCGAGTTCGTCGCGCTCGACGCCGCCACGGGCAAACAGGTCTGGCAGTTCCAGACCGGATCGAGCATCAACGCCACCGCCATCACCTACACATACAAAGGCCGGCAGTACGTGAGCATCGCGTCCGGCCGCGGCGGCACGCTTGCCAATCGTTACGCGGCGCTGAAGGTTCCCTCGGGCGGCTCGATGTGGACGTTCGCTCTCATGCCTTGAGCGGTCATGGAGGCTTGATTTATGGCGAGGTCGAAGAAGGCGCATGGGTCCGTTACACGTCGTGGATTTCTGAAAGGCGCGGCGACGGCTGCCGCTGGCGCAGCGGCGCTCACCAACGCCCCGATCGCTGAAGCCGTCGCGGCGCAGCAGAGCGGCGTCCCCTCAGGGTCCGCTCCTGCTCCCTCGGCTGCGCAGATCGAACGCGATGCCGGCAACGTGCGCCCGCCGGCCGCGCCCCGGTCCGGCCAGCGCGCCGTTCTTCGCCCGGGATCGGACCTGATGGTGCAGGTCCTCCGCGATCTTGGCGTCGAGTACGTCGCCGGCAATCCCGGGTCGAGCTTCGAGGGGCTGCAGGAATCGATCATCAACTACGGCAACCCGCCCAACCGGATGCCGGAATTCATCACCGCGCTGCACGAGGAGTCGGCGGTGACGATGGCACACGGATACGGCAAGGCGACGGGCAAGCCGATGTGTGCCCTGCTGCACGGAACCATTGGCGTGCAGCATGGCTCGATGTCGATCTACCAGGCGTACTACGATCGCACGCCGGCGCTGCTCATCGCCGGCCGCGATCTCGGGTTCATCGCGGCGCACAGCGCGAACGACATGGCCGGCATGGTGCGCAGCTTCACGAAGTGGGATGCCCAGCCGCGGACGCTGGCCGAATCGCTGACGGCGATCCAGCGTGCGTACAACGAGGCGATCACGCCGCCGTGCGGGCCGACCCTGGTCGTCGTCGATATCGAGCTGCAGAAGGAAGAGGCTCGCGATCTGAAGGTGCCGGCGTACGCCGCGCCCGGCATCACAGGAATCGACGCGAGCCAGGCGCGTGAGATTGCCAGGGGACTGCTCGACGCGCAGAATCCCCGCATCGCCGTCGGCCGCCTGCGAACGGTCGAGGGTGTGCGCCAGGCGGTGCAGCTCGCCGAGCTGGTCGGCGCGTCCACGAGCACCAGCGCGACGCAGGGTCCCATGAGCTTCCCGCAGCGGCATCCGCTCTGCGGCCCCGGCGCGAGCACCACGTACGACTATGCCCTCGGTCTCGAAGCGCCCGCCGCGACCGTGTCGCTCACCGGTCCTGCGCTTTCGACGCTTCTGAGTCGCGACACGGGAAACATCGGCTTCGGCGGCATCGCGCCCGGCGTCAGCCGCGCCGGGGGCGGCGGTGGTGCAGCGAGCGGCCGCACGATTGCGATCGACGCAGAAGCGAGCCTGCCCGCGATCATCGAGGAAACGCGTCGGCAGATGACGCCCGACAGACAGCGGGTAATTGCCGACCGCGCGAACAGGCACGCGGCCGCCAACGCGAAGGCGCGCATGGAGGAGCTGCGGCGCGCGCTCGACCAGAAGCGCGCCGGATGGGATGCCTCGCCGGTGAGCACCGCGCGCATCTACGCCGAGCTCTGGCCGCTCATCGTCAACGAAGACTGGATCCTCGCATCGCCGAGCGGCTTCTCCGGGGGCCACAACGCGCAGCTCTGGGATCACAACAAACCCTACAGCTATCTCGGCGGGCAGGGCGCCGGCGGCATGGGGTACGGCGCGCCTGCATCGGTGGGCGCTGCGCTGGCCGCCAAGAGCCGCGGCAGGATCGTCATCAACATCCAGACCGACGGCGACCTGAATTACGCGCCCGGCGTGCTGTGGACCGCGGCGCACCATCAACTGCCGATGCTGACCGTCATGCACAACAACCGCGCCTGGCATCAGGAGCTGATGTTCGTCGAATACATGTGCGGCGTGCGCGGGCGCGGCGGCGATCGCGGCCACATCGGCACGACGCTGCGCGAACCTTACATCGACTATCGCTCCATGGCCGCGGCGTACGGCATGGAGGCGGAGGGCCCGATTACCGATCCCGCGAAGCTGAATGCCGCGCTGAAACGCGGCCTTGCGTCCGTCAAGCGAGGTCAGCCGTACTTGATCGACGTCATCACGGAGCCAAGATGAGCAGGACAACTCGCGCCATCGCCGTGCTGTTCTCGATCGCGCTGATCGCTGTCGGCGTTGCCCCGACGCGCGCCCAGGCGCCGGCCACTCAACCGGCCGGCGATCCGGCGAAGGGCAAGAAGGTATTCGAATCGTTCACGTGCTACGGCTGTCACGGCTTCACAGGCGAGACGGGCGCTCGCGTGCTCGCCGAAAGCCGCAGCAGCAACCTCGCGACCGAAGCGGCGTTCATCACGTTCCTGCGGGCACGGGCGAACGTGGCGCCGCCGCAGCCGTCGACGAGCATGCCGAACTACTCGGCGCAGACGCTGCCCGACGCGCAGGCGAAGGATCTGTACGCCTACATCAAGACGTTCAGGAGTCACGCGCCGCCCGCGGATCAAATCCCGGTGTTCGGCCAGATTCTGTCGGAGGCGCAGAAGCCGTACAAGCCGTGAAGGAAGCGCGAGGGTATCGCGCTACCCACCAGTAAGTAGAACGTAGCCCTGCGGTATGTGCCTCAACGGCGCTACGGCTCAGTCGGGCTCTGGTATGCAGCGTTTACCGAAGAAATTTGCGGGTTGAGGAGCGGGAATTCGCTGGCATGTCCTCTGCTCTTAGGGGTGACAGAGATTGAAAGTCACCTCACCCCGCAGCGAAAGTGGCGGGGCTACCCGCTAGTGAACCTGCCTGTGCACCCGGGGGCGAATCGAAAGATTCGCCCTCCAGCCTAAAAGCTCACGCCGAGACCGAAGTGCCATCGCGCAGTGCCGCGACGCGGGAATGCAATGTCGACATTTGCGGTGAACAGCGCCGCGCCGAAGTAGAGGCCACCGCCGTTTCCCTGATCGAAATGCCGCGTGGTCAGTGACGTGCCCGCCGGCCACGTCGTGGCGGCGTCAGCGAACAGCTTCATGCCGAAGCGGCCGATGGTGAGCGGTGATGTGAACGGGACGCGCAGTTCCGCGGACGTCGCGGCGATGCCATCGGCTGAAAGATATCCCGCCCGGTATCCGCGCAGCGAATCGCTTCCCCCGAGTAAGGTCTGCTCCGAAGGGGGGAGCGGCGTGTCCGCGCGAACGGTTCGCGCGCGCAGCGCGAGCACGCTCCCGCGATAGAGGCCGAGGTATCCCCGCAGGTCCGTAGACCACCTCGACGCCCGGCCGCCTTCGAACGCGATCCGCTCGATCGAAGCGCTTGCCAGCAGGGCATTGCGCGGAAACGAAGGGTCGAGTCTCGTGTCCACAACGACGTGCGCGCCAGCCGTTCGATGGAGCGCCGGCAATCCCCCGAAGGTGACGTCGGCGACGCGCGCGTCGCCGCCCACGCGAAGCCAGCCGGCGAGCGCGCGATCCGCCTGAACGCCGACGTCACGCCGCGAGTCGGACACGTTGAAATGCGGGTTGACGCGGCGGTCGATGGCCGCGGTCGCGCGGATGATGCTGAGCGGTCCGCGATCGAAGGCGCGCTCGACCTCGACGCCCGCGCGCCGCTCGCCGCCCCACGTGAACGGCGCCGAGATGCGGCTGCGCGAACCGAGCGTGCTGACGACCGCGGCACGGGCGCCGTAGGTGAAGCCGTAACCATCCTCGAATCTGAGCACCGGTGGCTGTCGCGCAGCCGTGCTTCCGCTGCGGCAAGCCGCTCTGGCGTCGGTGTCTCGCCGACGTCCAGCGCCGCGATGCTCAGAATGTCCTGGTCGGGTGTCGTGTGGTTGCCGTGAACGCGGATCTCGACGATGTGTTCGGCTGGCTGGCCGCTCACGTCGCTCGCGACGAGCACCGCGAGCGCCAACGCGAGCCCGGCAGCCTTCATTGCACCTTGATCGTGACGTTCGCGAGGCGATAGTCGTGGTAATCGATCGTGTAGCGCGCGTCGAGCGTGCCGGTCGCGAGCGTCACCTTCGCGCGCAGAGCAATCGTCTGCGGCAGCCAGACGCCCGGGAAGGGCTGCGACATCTTCATCGTCGCCTCCATGCCGGCGACGCGCGCGACCGATGCGCCCGGCAGGAAGTCCATGTTGATGTTGTGGAAGTCGTACTGCAGGATCTGGCGCTCGACCGGATCGATCCACAGCGTGACGAGCGACGTCTTGTTCATCTGCGCGTTGATCTCGTCGTCTCGACGGCGCACCTGGTTGCTGGGACGCGTGCGCCCCTCCGTGAAGAGCAGCGTCGGGTAGTACTCGATCTTCAGCACGCGTCGTCCGCCGAGCTCGTCGGGGCCGACCAGCGCGTAGCGGGCCTGATCGAACTTGAAGCGCATGAAGTAGGCGGCCTGGATGAAATCGGGCTCGACCGACTGCTTCAGGACGTCGTCGACGGTGCCCGGGGGGACAGTCGGATCCGTCAGCCCTGACGTCGTGCCGTCGCGCGTATCGCGTCTGGCCTGCCGGCGCCGCTGCCGCGCCAGCCACGCGTTCTCTTCCTTCCGCCGCTCGCTCTCGCTGATGACCACGCCGTCGGCGCGTACCGGGCTGCGGATGAAGAACCCCTCGCGCACGAACCACGAGTAGTCGCGCTCGAAGCCGTACAGCCTCGCGCCATCGAGGCCCGACAACTCGAACCGCTCGCGCTCGTCCAGCACGTACTGCTCGAGCTTTTTCCAGTTCTCGTCGCGGCGGGACAGGACCTGCGACATCAAGTCGTCGAGGTCCGACTGCGCCGAGAGGGAAGAAACGGCGAACATCGCGGCCAGAACCGCGCGGAGCAGCTGCATGGTGCGTGTTACGGGTTGTGGCGCCTCACGGTTTCACGCGAGCGGGCCGGGCGTGTTCCTGTAGTGATTCACGATCGCGTCGGCGCTCATGTAGGCGAGCGCCTGAATGGTGAGCGTCGGATTGAACCCGCTCATCGTCGGGAACGTGGAGCTGCCGACGATGAAAAGATTCGGAATGTCCCAGCTCTGACCGTAGCGATTCACCACCGACGTTTTCGGATCGGTGCCCATGCGCGTGCCGCCCTCATGGTGTGCGCCCGGCGCGCCCGATCCCGATGGCGCGCGCCACACATGCGTCGCGCCCATGGCGCGGCCCAGTTCTTCGAGCTTGCCGAACAGGAAATCGATGCGCGCCACTTCATTCGGGCGGCGCCAGTCGTAGGTGAGGCGCGGCGCCGGCAGCCCGAACTGATCGCGGACGTTTGGATCGAGGTCGATCGTCTGATCCGCGTATGGGAGGTTCTCCGTCTGCGCGACGAGCGCGGCGTGCCGCGCGAAGTACTTCGCGAGGAAGTCGCGATACGCGGCGCCCCATCGCGGAACGCCCGGCGGCGGGTTCATCGCCAGCGCCGCGCCGATGGGGCCGGCTTCGAGATCCGCGGGCGTGATCGAGATCTGCGCGCCGCGGATGAAGCTCTTGCCGGCATGATCGAAATTGTCGGCGTTGAAATCGTCCAGGGTGTGCTTCTGCGCGCTCGGACCCATGTAGATGTTGACGAAGCGATCGTCGAACGCGACGAACACTCTCGCCCCGATGTGAGCCATCACATGCTTGCCGAGGTGTCCACTCGAATTGGCCAGGCCGTTCGGGAATTTCGCGCTCTTCGAGAGCAGCAGCAGGCGCGTGTTGTCGTAGATGAACGGCGCGAGGATCACGAGGTCCGCTTCGATCGTGTTCTCCGAGCCGTCGATGCCCCAGTAGGAGACGCCGGTCACCCGGCCGCTGTTGTCGCTGTTGACGCGGTGGACCATCGTCCCGGTGAGCAGCGTGAAGTTGCCGGTCGCATCCGCCTCGGGGATCTTCGTGACGAGGATGCTCGACTTCGCGCCGATGTGGCAGCCGAACGCCTGGCAGAAGCCGCAGTAGCTGCACGCCGGCCGACCTTGATAGTTCCTCGACAGGATGGCGCGCGGCGTCGAAAACGGGTGATACCCGAGCGTGCGTGCGCCTTCCTCGAATAGGACGCCCGATTGATCCGCGAGCAGCGGTGGCAGTGGATACTCGCGGCGGCGCGGTGCTTCGAAGACGTTGCCGCCGTCGATCTTGCGGCCCCCGAGGTTGCCCGCCTTGCCCGACACGCCGAGCTCGTATTCGGCGCGATCGTAAAAGGGCTCGAGGTCGGCGTACGTCAACGGCCAGTCGGCGAGTGACGAGTCGTTCGGAATGGCCGACGCGCCGTAGCGCTGCACCGTCTGCGATCGCGCGCGGAAGTCGTCCTCGTGCAACCGCCAGGAGACCGCGCCGTAGTGAACTGTGCCGCCCCCCGCCTGGTTGCCGTAATTCAGAATGCCCATCGGGTTCGCGCGCGCGCGGCGGTTCGGCCGCCAGGTGACCGGCTGGCGCTTGTTGTGCGGACGCAGTTCCTGCCGCTGGAAGTAGCGCAGTTCGTCGAGTCCAGCGAAGTCGGCGGTGTTGTGACGCGGTCCGCGCTCGAGGCCGATGACCTTCATCCCCGCCTTGGCGAGCTCCGCCGCGAGGATTCCGCCGGCCGCGCCGACGCCGACGATGACGACATCCGTCTTCTGGGTGGCCATGACTCAGGTGGTTGGCGCTTTGCCGGCCTGTGACTGGAGGCCCATCATCGGCGCGCGCGTGAAGGCCTGCTTGTTCTGCAGATCGGCGGGCGTGTAGACCGCCTGGCCGCCGGGAAATCCCACTAACCGCCAGCCGGCGAAGTCCTTGTTGCCGCCGTAGACCGGATCCGCGAACAGGCCTTCGATCGTGTGCGTTCGAATCGTGTTGAAGAACTCCTGCGCCGTGGGCCACGTGAAGCCGGCGGCCTTGCCTTGCTCGAGTGCCGTAATCACCTCGTCCTGCTTCACGCTGTCCAAGCGGGCGAACGGCTCGCTATAGGTCTTGCGGCAGGAGGCATCGAGCTGCGCGAGCCCGCGGCGGTAGAACTCCTGCAGCTCCGCGTACGCGCCCGAGAGGGCGAGGTCGATGTAGTTGAGGACGTTCGCATCGCGCGCGCCCGGTTTGCCTGGCGCGCCCGGCATCAACCGCTCCGTGAAGGCCGCGACGGTTGCGGCATCCTGCGCGTTGAAGAACGTGCCGAGCGGGGTGCCGGTCGCATGGGTCGCGTCCTGGTGCTGGTCGAGATTCTGCGCGGATGCGTCGGGCAGCAGCGTTGCGCCGGCGACGGAGCCTGCGCCAACGACGGCGCGCTTCAGAAACGCGCGCCGTGTTGCGTTGTGCCTGCTCACTTGTCCGCGCCGCCCGCGCCGGGCGCGGAGCCGCCGAACAGATACCGTGAGCCGTCGGAGAGGATGAAATTGCGCCCGACCGCCTTGTTCGTGCCGTCGCGCGCCTGATAGCCCTCGATCGTGAACTCGGTCCCGGCCTTCAGCGTGTTCTTCGTCACGCCAAGTCGAATGAGCTGATTCGGGCTGCCGCCTTCGACCAGCCACGGCACGACGGTTCCATCAGACTGCTTGACGTCCATGTGGAACCAGGAGTGCGGGTTGATCATCTCCCACTTGGTGAGCGTGCCCGTCAGCTTGAGCGGCTTGTTGATGTCGAACTCCGACGAGAAGGCGTGATGCGCGACGAGCGGCGCGGCGACGAGCCACGCACCGAGGGCGACGATCGCGATGAACGTGGTTCTCATTTCGATGCTCCTTTCGCGCGCTTCTCATCTTCGCGTGCGCCCCGCAGCAGGTTGGTGAGGCTGTAGTTGCCCTCGTGGCACGCGTGCTCGAAGATGGGCCCGATCGCTTTCTTCCACGGCACTTCCGCCGTCCATGGCCGCGTCCACACTTTCGGATCGTCCACCGTGAAGCGGTACGTCAGCGTGTCGTCGCTCGTGCGCGTGAAGCGCTCCGTCAGCTTCATGTCCGCGCTCGCGCCCTGGAAGGCGAACATGAACATGTCCGTGAAGTTGGTCGTCTCGATGACCAGCGTGTCGCCATCCCAGTGCCCGCGCGAGCTCCCTTCGATCTGGCGGATGCTGGCGGGCAGCGCGGGCCGACCATTCGTCGGGATGATGCGCGGGCTGTGCAGCATCTCGACGAGGATCATCACGGTGTCAGGCGCCTGAACGATCTGGTAGTTGTTGTTGTACGCGCCCGCGAGCATCGGCGGGCCATCGCGGTCCATCAGGATGCAGCGCACCGACAGCGGCTGGTTCTGCGCCGCGTCGGTGATCGCGCCCGCGCGCTTTCGTGCGTCGGCGCGCGCCGCGTTGAGCCGCTTGCCTTCCTCCGTCATCGGCGGCAGGTGGCCGTCGGCCGGATCCACGATCAACGACGTGCGCAGGTTGATGGCGAGCGGCGCCTGGCTCCGGTCGAGGCCGAACTGCGTGAAGTCATAGTGCACGTCCGCGACGGTGCCGGGCGTCGTCTGCTCGGCCTCTTCCGACGCCGCACGCTTCATCTGCTCGACCACTTCTTCTTTGGTGAAGAACTGGCGATCGATCCCTTTCGGACGCTCGAGCGGCGTGTAGGTGGTGTTGTTCCAGAAGCCCTGGAAGTCGGGATGGCCGTCGGGCAGACGCGGCACCTTGTAGTTGGTTTGCGCTGCCGCGTCGATGACGAGGACGAGCGCGATCGCGAATCCACCGAGGGCCGTTGCCGCAACAAATCGACGCAGCATGTGCACTCTCCCGCGTTAATTGCTTGATGGCTTCCGCAGGGCCCCGTAGATCAGGTCTTCGACGAAGGGGACGCAGTTGAACTCGAGCAACTGCGCGTTCTTCTCCAGGCGGCGGTAGATCGGCAGGCTGATCTTCCACGGCCGCATGAACGTCTGCGGGTCTTCGATGGTCGCTTCGTACGACAGATGATCCGCGTCCGTCGCGGTGAGCCGCTCGACGACGTGAAGCTGGTCGCTGTGGAAGTTGCCGGCGCGATCGAACCAGCTCTGATCGTTGAAGCCGGTCGTATCGATGACGAGCGTCTCGCCTTCCCAGTGGCCGTTCGACCATCCCATCCAGCTGTCGGCCGGCGCCTCCGTCTGGTTCGTCATGTAGATCGTCCGCACGGCGCGCGCGTAGCTCGAGACGATCATGATATAGGCCGGCGTCTGGATGATCTGAAACGGGAACGGCATGTACATCCCGCGCGGCGTGCCGGGCAAGTAGCACTTGATCTCGGGATCGGAGTTCAGCCAGTTCTCCTGGTTTTCCTTTTTCTTCGCGAGCGCCTCCGGCTTGTATGGAAGTTCGCCGCCCTCGACAACCCCAACACCTGGAGGCACCGCGCCGGTTGCGCCCAATGCAAGCACCGGCGCAGCGGGCACCGGCCCGTATGGCCCGGGCCGCACGGCCATGGCGGGCCGTGCCGCGTGCATTTCGATATCGTAATTGGCCTCGTTCAACACCTGCCAGATGCCGTTGAGATCGGGTTTGCCGTCAGGCGTGCGCGGCGCGCGATACGCGGGCGCCTGCGCGAGCGCGAACATCGGAAAAGTCAAAAGCGCCACGAGCGTGCAAACTCCCCTCCTCAGCCGAGGAGGGGTGGCTGCGCCATCAATAGAATGCTGCGAAGCCACCGTTGACGGCGCAGACGGGGTGGTGCTGGTCAATGAAATAAGCGGTCGTTGAACCAACCACCCCGTCCGATTTCGAAATTTCTTCATCGCTGGGCCTTGAAGAGAATCTGCTTCAGCGTCTGTATCTCCCGCGGCAATTCCTCTTTACCGGAAGGAAATTGATTGAAGCGGAGGATGAACGAGACCACATCGACATTTTCCTGCCGCGAGAGGGAACCGGGCCGGAACCCCATCTCGAGGAGGACGCCGCGATCAGCACGATGACGATCGACGCGAGCGCGACGGCCAGCGCAATCGGCATCCGCCGGCGGGCGCGCGACGGTTGCCCGGCATGCGCAGCGGCCGCGATGATCGTGTGACGCAGCCTCGCGCGCTGATCGGCGGTCGGTCCTGCTTCATGACGAAGCGGATCCGCGGCACCGAGAGCCTCGTTGAGCGTCTTCATTGGTTGTCTCCAGTCTGCGGCTCGAGGATGCGCGCGAGCTCGCGGCGGCCTCTCGATACGTGCCAGCGCACCGTGATGGCGCTGATGCCGAGCAGCTTCGCGATGTCCTTCACCTCGAGCTCCTCGAGCTCGTGCATGACGATCACCGCACGGCGGCGAGGCTGCAGCGCGTCGAGTGCGGACCATATCGCGGCGTGTGCAACCAGGGATGCTTCGCCGTCGGTGCTCGCAACGAGCGAGTGCTTCGCCTCGTCGTCGTGCCGTTTGCGCACCGCGGCTTTCCGCCATTGATCGCGTCGAATGTTGACGAGGACCCGAACGAGCCATGCTTCTTCGTCCGCCAAGCCTGTCGGAATCGATCGCGGAGCACGCGCGGCCTTCAGAAAGGCTTCTTGAACGAGATCCAGCGCGTCATCGGCCGTTGGAGCAAGGCGCCGGGCGAGACGGTACAACCGGTCGTGATGCGCGTCGAACAGCGCGGCCAGCCGATCCGCGTCCGAGGCGGGCAACGCGGCCGGAAGCGCACTCGCCATGGGCATCCCGTTCATACCCTGTTAAACGCGCGAACGAACGGAAGTGTTGGCGGACGTTGACTACGCCACGGGTTCCTCTATCGGCTCCGAGCGGCGCAGCTCCTCCAGCAGGCGCGCCGTCGTGACGAGGATGATCGGACCAATCAGCAGACCGACGAAGCCGAACGCCGCCGCCCCGCCGAGCAGCCCGAAGAAGATGACCAGCCCGCTGATCGACGTTCGTCCGCTGAGAATCAGCGGCCGCAGCACGTTGTCCACCATGCTGATGCCGAGCGTGCCGACCAGCAGCATCGCCACGCCCTGGCCAATCGCTCCAGACAGCAGCAGCCAGATCGCCGCCGGCAGCCACACCAGCGCCGCGCCGGCGAGCGGCACCAGCGAGCAGAATGCCATGGCGACGCCCCAGAACACCGGGGCGCCGATGCCGAGCAGCCAGAACGCCACGCCACCGACGGCGCCTTGCGATGCCGCGACGATCAGGCTGGCGCCCACGCTGGCAATCACCAGATCGCGGGTGTCGGTCAGCAGCCGATCGCTCTCCTGCGCGGGAAACGGCAGCCGGTCTCTCAGCAGGCGACTCATCGCGGCGCCGTCGCGCAGCAGGAAGAAGAGCGCGAACAGCATCGCGAGGAGGGTGCCGAGCGCCGCAAAGACGCCGGCGACGAACGACCCCGCCTGCGGTGCGAGGTACGCCAGCAACCGCTGCGCGCCGCGCGTCATCAGGTCGGTCGGATCCTCCGGCAGCGCGACCGGGCTCCGCTGCCGCACCTCGTCCCAGAGCCGCTGCAGCTGGCGGGGCGCGCCTTGCGAGGCCTGCTTCAGCGAGTCGATCGCCTGTGGCGCTTCGCGCGCGACCGTGGAGACGAGAAAGAGGGTCGGCGTGACGATCAGCAGACCGACGGTCAGCGTCGTGATGAGCGCGGCGCCGTTCGCTCCCGTCCTGCGCGAGAGCGCGTCCTGCATGCGGCGAAACAGAATCGCGAACATCACGGCCCACGTCAGCGCCACGAAGAACGGGCTGAGGACGCGATAGGAGAGATAGATCCCGAGGAAGACGAGCGCGTAGAGGACAGGCCTCCTCATAGCTGGCTCCTTTCGTGTGGTGGCTTACGCGCCCAGCTTCGTCGCGAGGTCGTTGAAGTCGCGAGCCGCGACATCCACCGAGGCGTTCGGCTGCAGGTCCGGCTTTCCGTCCGGTCCGTACTCCAGCGGTCTGGTGACGAACCCGGTCCGCAGGCCGACGCCTTTCGCCGCGCCGAGATCGCCCAGGTGCGCGGCGACCATCATCACTTCATCGACCTTGAGATTCAGGAAATCCGCTGCGGACTGATAGACCTCGCGATCCGGTTTGTAGTGGTGCACGAGCTCCGCGCCGAGAATGCAGTCCCACGGCAGGCCGCCAAACTTCGCCAGGTCGGTCATCAGTGCGATGTTCCCGTTCGACAGCGGCGCGATGATGAACTTCTTCTTCAGACGCGTGAGTCCGCTGACGGAATCCGGCCACGGCTGAAGCCGATGCCAGGCGTAGTTGAGCGCACCAACCTCTGTTTCCGACAGCTTGCCGGCGATTCCGAAATCGACGAGCAGCTTGTTCAGAATCAACCGGTGCAGGTCGTCCAGTTTGGTCCACGGCAACTCGCCCGTGCGCACGCGATTCATCGCCGGCTGATATCCGCCGCGCCAGGTGTCCGCGAACTTCACCGCATCGATCTTCAGACCCTTGCGCGTGGCCAGTTCCCGTACCTGCTGCGTCACGGATGTTCGCCAATCGACCACCGTCCCGAACGTGTCGAAGACGAGTGCCTTGACGCGGCTGAAATCGCCCTGCGTCCGCGGCGCCTGCGCCGCCGCGCGAAGCGTGGCGATGGAGCCGCCGATAACGCCGACGGCGTTGCCAACGATGAAGGTTCGGCGCGAGATGCAGTTGCTCATATCTTCGTGCCTTTCGTCACCTCATGAAACACGCGAGGATGCGAAATCGATGGTCGCTTCCGACGGTCGCGCCCCCACGATCAACAGCCAGAGCGTGAAGGCGAGCTCTCCCATGAGCGCGGGCTGCGCGATCAGAAACATCGTGTGCACGTGCTGCGGCAGCAGCAGTCCCGTCATGCTGATGACCAGATAGGCAAGTCCGTTGATGATCAGCCAGACGCCGAGGAAGCGCGGGAGAAAGCCTGACCGGAACACGAGCAGCCCAAGCGGCAGCAGCCAGAGTCCCCAGAAGATCTCGGCGATGAGCGTCCCCTGGTCATCGATCGTCAACAGCAGGGCGGCGAGGGCGTCACGCTGCGGCTTGTCGAACACGGCCAGCAGCGCGTCGCCGCGCGCGAACGCGAGCGTGGCCACCTGATTCATCGAGCTCAGGAATGCGAGCGGCGCGATGATGAGGACCAGCAGCACCATCGCTCCAGCCAGCAGCTGGTTCACCTCCTTGAACAGTCGATAGAGAAGCAGGACGACGGTGATGAAGAGCAGTTCGGCGATGACGCCGATGAGGATGTAGGTCCGGAACAGCGTCTGATGCGCGACGATGTTTCCGACCGTCGCGGCGGCGTTGTCCGACACGAACAGCCGGCTCGGGACATACATCAGAACGAAGAGCCCCGAGATGACGACACCCAGGTACACCCAGCCCGCGAGCCGTGCCGTCTTTCTGATGGACTCCATCGCGTCCTCCTGTTTACGACGCGAACGTCTGCCTGAATTTCTGCGCCGCGCCGCTGGTGATCGGCGCGCCGTGGCCGAAGACCGCGGCATCGAAGTCGAACGCCACGAGCTTGCTCAGCGCGCGCTGCCCCAGGGCGAAATCCTCGTAGCCGAGACTGTAGCCAAGGCCCATCATGTTCGAGCACGCATCGGCGGCAAACAGCACGCGGCGGCGCGGCCATAGAAACGCGAGCTGTCCCGCGCAGTGGCCCGGCACGTGAATCGCTTTCAGTCCGCCCGCGATCGGCAGCTCGGTCCCATCGTCGATTTCGCGATCGATCACGGCCGGCTCGATCTTGCCGCTGCTGAACGAGACGAACAGCGTGAAGAACACTTTGCGCATCAGCCCCGGCGCCGCCGTCATCGGACGCTTGCCTTCGCCTCTGCGCACCATCGCCGCATCGTCGCGATGCATATACGCGACGGCGCCCGTCTTCCGTTTCATCGCCGCGAGGCTGCCGGAATGATCCGGATGGCAGTGCGTGACGATGATGTGTTTGAGGTCGGTCGCTTTCCTGCCGATCGATTCGATCGCCGCGACAATCTTCTCTTCGCTCTTCGCCACGCCGGTGTCGATCAGCGTCAGCTCGCCTTGCTTGTCCCGAGCGGAGTCGAGAGAATCCAGGAGGAAGGCGTTCACCGGGCCCAAACCGATCTGCCAGAGGCCTTCGGCAATCTGCGTCGTCGACATGCGGCGAAGCTTATCCGTTTCGATCTAAATAGTTGAATTTCGTGGTCTTCGGGTCCATCTCGGCCGTTACTCGGTTGTCGCAACTGATACAATTAGAACGATATTGCGTCTGCCCCAACGCAATATGTTGTGGTTTTGCCCTTGACATCGCAGATCAGTGGGCGCACTATCGCACCCGCGCTCAAAGAGGTTGAAACGGCCCGAAGCATCCCGGCACAAGGCCGCCTAGCGTCCCCAGGACACCCCGGGGCGCGAAACCACAACTCAGAGATCGGACGCTCTCACGGGGTGAGAGTTGTCCCCCCTGTGGCGCGAGCCTTTACGGCTCGCGACCGCGGAAGACGGAGGAACGAGCATGGCCCAGACGCAAAGTGGAGCGTCCGAAGCACGCGCGAAGGAGAGCAGGGCGGACCTTGCGAGGTCCGCCGCCGCGCCGTCGCCCGCCGTCCCGGGCCTGGACTTCCCACGCTATTTCACGCTGCCGGGCGTCGATCCGTTCGACGAGGTCGAATGGGAGATCCGCTCGGCCGTGATCGGGAATGAAAAGGGGAAGATCGTCTTCGAGCAGAAGGACGTCGAGATTCCGTCCTTCTGGTCGCAGCAGGCGACCAACATCGTCGTCTCGAAATATTTCCGCGGCCAGATGGGCGCGCCCGATCGCGAGCGCTCCGTCAAGCAGCTGATCGGCCGCGTCGTCGACGCGATCACCGGGTGGGCGCGCGATCAGCATTACTTCGCGAGCGAGGATGCGCTGGGCTCCTTCAGCGCCGAGCTGAAGCATCTGCTCGTCTATCAGAAGGCGGCGTTCAACAGCCCCGTGTGGTTCAACTGCGGCTTCGAGGCGGCGCCGCAGTGCTCGGCCTGCTTCATCAACTCGGTGCAAGACACGATGGAATCCATCCTCACGCTCGCGAAGACCGAGGGGATGCTGTTCAAGTACGGGTCTGGCACGGGCAGCAACCTGTCGACCATCCGATCGGCGAGGGAGCTGCTGGCCGGCGGCGGCACGGCCAGCGGGCCCGTGTCGTTCATGAAGGGGTACGACGCGTTCGCGGGCGTGATCAAGAGCGGCGGCAAGACGCGCCGCGCGGCGAAGATGGTCATCCTCAACGCGGATCATCCCGACATCGAAGAGTTCATCAACTGCAAGGTCGAGGAAGAGAAGAAGGCGTGGGCGCTGATTGACGCCGGCTACGACGGCTCGTTCACGGGCGTGGCCTACGGATCGATCTTCTTCCAGAACTCGAACAACAGCGTGCGCGTCACCGACGACTTCATGCGCGCGGTGCTGGACGAGGGCGAGTGGCAGACGAAGGCGGTGAAGGACGGCGCGCCGATGGGAACCCATAAGGCGCACGACCTCATGCGGCAAATCGCATACGGCACGTGGGTGTGCGGCGATCCCGGCATGCAGTTCGACACGACCGTCAACGAATGGCACACCTGTCCCAACACGGCGCGCATCAACGCGAGCAACCCGTGTTCGGAATACATGTTCCTGGACGACTCGGCGTGCAACCTGGCGTCGATCAACCTGATGAAGTTCGTTCGCGAAGACGGGGAGTTCGACGTCGCGGCGTTCAAGGCGGCGTGCCGGACGATGATCATGGCGCAGGAGATCATCGTGCCGAACTCGAGCTATCCGACCAAGGCGATCGAGAAGAACTCGCACGAGTATCGTCCGCTCGGTCTCGGCTACGCGAACCTCGGGGCGCTCCTGATGTCGCGCGGGCTGCCGTACGACAGCGACGAGGGTCGCGCGTATGCGGCGGCGATCACCGCGGTGATGACGGGCGAGGCGTACGCGCAGTCGGCGCGCATCGCGCGCGATCATGGCGGGCCGTGTGCCGGTTACGAGAAGAACCGCGATCCGTTCCTGCGCGTGATGAACAAGCACCGCGACGCGGTGAGCGAGATCAACTCGAAGTTCGTGCCCACGGATCTGATGGCCGGCGCGCGGCAGGCGTGGGACGAGGCGGTGGAGCTCGGTGAGGACTTCGGTTACCGGAACGCACAGGCGACCGTGCTGGCGCCGACCGGCACGATCGGCTTCATGATGGATTGCGACACGACGGGTGTCGAGCCGGACATCGCGCTCGTGAAATACAAGAAGCTCGTGGGCGGCGGGCTGATGAAGATCGTCAACGGCACCGTGCCGATGGCGCTGGGCAAGCTCGGATACACGACGCCGGAGATCGAGGCCATCGTCCACTACATCGACGAGCACGAGACCATCGAGGGGGCGCCGTTCCTGAAGGACGAGCACCTGCCGGTGTTCGACTGCGCGTTCAAGGCGTCGCAGGGTGAGCGGTCGATCCACTACATGGGGCACATCAAGATGATGGGCGCCACGCAGCCGTTCATCTCCGGCGCGATCAGCAAGACCGTGAACGTGCCGCGCGACGCGACGGTGGAGGAGATCGAGAAGGCGTATATCGAGTCGTGGCGCCTCGGCGCGAAGGCGATCTCGATCTACCGGGATGGCAGTAAACGGACCCAGCCACTCAATACGTCCAGGGCCGGTGTTCTGGATACTCGAAACACCGGTAAGGCGGGTGGGGCGGGTGAGGCGGGTGGGGAGGTTCGCGAAATCGTGCGCGAGGTCGTCAAGATCGTCGAGACGCCGAAGCGGAGAAAGCTCCCGGACGAGCGCAACGCGATCACGCACAAGTTCGACATCGCGGGGCACGAGGGCTACGTCACCGTCGGCCTGTTCGAGGACGGGACGCCGGGCGAGATCTTCCTCGTGATGGCGAAGGAGGGCTCGACGATCTCGGGCTTTGCGGATGCGTTCGCGCAGGCTATTTCGTATGCGCTGCAGTACGGCGTGCCGCTGCAGGCGCTGGTGGACAAGTTCAGCCACGCGCGGTTCGAGCCGTCGGGGATGACGAAGAACCCGGAGATCCGCTTCGCGAAGTCGATCGTGGACTACATCTTCCGGTGGCTCGCGACAAACTTCCTGTCGCCGGAGGCGCAGTATCACGCGGGCGTGAACATCGACGAGCCGGCAGCGGGCAGCGGGCAGCGGGCAGAAGGTTCTCAGGTTCACGCCGAGCCGAAGGTGACAATCACCGCGAAGCCGGACGCAGTTGCTACAAGTGCACGAATTGCGGGACGACCTCAGGTTGCGCCTAATTCGGAATCGATCCGCACAAGTCCAAACGCTAGCGAGATAGTTCGCCTTTTTCGGGATCACATCTCAAATGGCTGTCCGCTCCAGCGCGATCATCTTTCTCGTTGGGCTACGCGAGGTTGACGTGCCTGTAGGGGCCATCCTCGACTTTGATGTGATCACCGCCAAAAGACCGCTTCGCGACATTGCGGAAGCCGCTGGTTTGGCTTGGGATCAAATTGAAGCGGATTGGCGAGAGGTGAAAGTCCGCTTTTGGCGCGACCATCGGCGCTCACTGTTTCAACAAATCATCCAGGAAGTCTTTGACGCCGGCTGTCTGGTATTGAACCGCCCCGTAGAGATGTTGAATCGCGTCGATCTGCGGGAACGCCCATAGCGTCTTGTCATTTCCATCGACGAATTCAAGAACGTACTGTTCGGTCCACTCCTCTTCCGCCCACGCCTTTTTCTTGACCATCGCGCCGCGCTTCTGCAGCCGGAGTCGCTTATCACCATAAGTCGCATGATATGTAGGTCCAATCACGCTCTCATTGTCGGTGAAGGATTGGGCGTTCCATTCTAACTTGCCGTCCTGTGTTAACTCAGTCAATTTTGCGACGGCGTCGACCCACTGGTCTGTTTTCGCAGGCATCACACTAGCGCTCCCACTTAAGATCTGCTTGAAGATCTTTCACGTGTTCATTAACTTTAACAAGTTGAACGTACACTTCGCGAAGTTCCGCTTCAGAAAATTGCTGTTTCTTGCCCATTCGTTTAATCGCCTTCCCGAGTTGCTTTACCGTTCTCCGTCGCCGCCAGTCGATCTTGCGGGCGAGAGATAACGCCGTCACTTCCGTCGCCGCCAGTTCCTCACGAATTTTGTCTTCAAAGGCTTTGAAGTCGTTCAAATATTCGGCCAGATTTGCCGCGTGATTCCGCAGCTGCTTTGCTAGCTGCGGGGCACGAGCGCTGAACAGATAAGAAGCCTTCAACCGGTACACGCCGAGCGCCACCCAAATTGTTAGAAGCAGAGACGCTACCGATGCAAGCGCTGCGATGCCAGTAAACGTCGGCCCCGTGATCCAACTCCATATCGTGCTGATCATGCGTCAGCAACGCGTCGAGAGGCCGTTGATTGGACGATCGGCGCAAACTCTAACGTTACTGCGGCTCCCCGACGTGAAGCGTATTGAACGTTTTAGCTGGCGGCTCTGCCACATCCGTTGCCATGACAATATCCCATTCGTTAGGCTTGCTGTCCGGCGTTTGTGCCAGGTGGACGGTCGGCTTCGGTGCCTCGAACGGTAACAGCGGTGCTCGACGTTGGGAGTGCATCGGGTCCATGCATCGCGACCAGCAACCACGGTGGGGTCGTCTGATCGGCGACGAGTGCCACCGAATCGCAATGGTCGTGGGGCGAACTTCGGCGGCGACAGGTGCCGCGTACCGTCGGTCTTCGCCCTGAAGATCGCAAAAGGATCTGGGACTTGCGCGATGTCCCGGAAGACCGTACGTTCGTGAACGAATGACCGCCGGCGATTTTCGACGCGGCGCCCTCAGTCTCGAGGGTGCCGAAGAAGGCTCGCACATGGGTGCTGTCGACTTCCGTGTCGGCGGCCGCATTTTCGCCACGCTCGCGTCGGTGAAACAGGGCTTCGGCAACCTGATGCTGACGCCGGACATGCAGGCCGACTTCGTCGCCGACGCGCCTGACGTCTTCCTGCCCGTCGCCGGCGGGTGGCCGGATGGGTGCCACTCATATCCGCCTCGGAAAGCCAATCGCGACATCCTAACCGGCGCGCTGCGTACCGCATGGCAACTGCGCGTCGACAAGAACGCCGCGTCGGAAGAAGACCAAACGCGCGCGGCGCGCGCGCAGTTAGTCGCGCTCGACGATCCGGGAGTCGCCGACGAAGCGCTTGTAGTCGGAGTACACCTGGCTCCTGCGGGTCGACTGGAGTCCGCCGCTGACGACGGTGAAGGAATAGACGGACTCCGGGAGCAGCAGCGTTTCGTCAGGATCGCTGAAGGCGACGCTCCGGTAACGAATCGTCATGTCGTCCCGCATGATGACGACGCGGATATCGAGGTTGTGCCGCCGCTGAATGCGGACCGGCACCCGCACGGATACCGGCCCGCCGACGCTACGCTCGATGCGCAGCACGTCGTAGCCCGTCGCATCCACCCAGATGCGCCCTCTCGACACGATGTCTCCGGTCCAGTCGAAGCAGTCGTCGTGCCCGCCAGGGTCTTCGATCAGCTCGAGGTCGCTCCTGCGATTCACTGATGTGAAATCGATCAGGAAGGCCGGCCGGTTCCTCTCCTTCGACAGTCCCGCCAACTTGAATTGGTACTCTGCACGGTGC
>QHWQ01000147.1 GCA_003222635.1 Acidobacteriota bacterium
CAAGCGACTCGGCTCCGAGCGCATCCTGACCGCGGAGGTTTTTCCGTCGTTGATTGCGTATGTTGGCGAAGTGATCCGTCGCCACGTGCGCGGAGCATGGGAGCTTCGAAGCACGCAGGAAGGTACCCGCCTCGAGCCGGAGATCGTCGAAATCACAGGCGGACGTCACCAGTTGCTGCGCACCTACAAGGAACTGCTCGAATACGGTCGGGCGGCCTCGATGCGTGCTTTCGTGCACGTCGCGCTGCGAAAGCACCGCATGATTCCGCCTCACTAAACGCAAAGAGGCCGACCCAAAAGGTCGGCCTCTACGTTCGTGGATTTTGTGGAGCGGGGTCACGAGTAGGCTTCGTGACCTTCGTGTCCGTGCCGCGCAGCGGCGCCTTCGTGGTCTTCGTGCCTACGACTTCCCTGACGCCATTCGCCGCCAGGAAGTCCGCGTTCGTTTTCGTCTTCCCCATCTTCGACAGCAGCAGCTCTATCGCCTCCGTCGGGGAAGAGCGGCGTCAGCACGCGCGCAAGGCGCGTGATCGAGTCGAGCAGGAGGACGAGATCCTTCTTGTGCTCGACCAGACGCTTCGCCTTCTCGATGACCATCGCCGTAACCTGTCCGTGCCGCTGCGCCGGCTCGTCGAAGGTCGACGAGGTTACCTCGCCGCGCACCGAGCGCTGCATGACGGTTACTTCTTCCGGCCGCTCGTCGATGAGCAGCACGATCAGATAGACCTCGGGGTGGTTCCTCGTGATGCTGTTCGCTTCGCGGCCGCGCGCGCGAGACAAACCGACGATCGCGGTGCCATGCCGGGAAAGGGCGAGTGTCGCTCGCCCCTCCCGCGTGCCGGACCGAGGCCGAGCACGACCTTGTGCGCGGCCGTCAGACGCGGCAGCCTACTTCCAATGCGATCTGTGTGGCCAGCGCCAGCAGCTGGCTTGCTTCAGCCGTTGTGAGCGACCTGCCGGTTTGCCGGCGCACATCCCTGATGAACTCGCCGAGCTCGTCGCAGAAGTGTTTCGTCGAGTGCTTGCGTTTGTTGAGCGCGCGGCGGGCATCGTCGAGCCGATGCGTAAACCGCCGGGCCGCCGGCTTCCTCAGGTTGAAGCTGTCGATCAGCGATTGCAGCTGCTGGAGTTGACCGGCGACGTCGATGCGCATCAGCACCGCGAACGGCGACAGCGATGACACCGATCCGCAGACGACGTGATTCGCCGAATCGACCGACGTCGTCCTGTCGGTCCAGCTCGGCGTCGTCGCAGGCGGCACGACTTCGTAGTGATAGAGCGCCGGATTCGCATCGGTGGGGCTGTACGGCAGGCAGACCTGCACGAGCCCGCTGAACGTCGCCGTCGTCGCGATGTCGTACACCACGCCGTCGATGCGGAAGCCCGTCGGCGGCGCCGGTCCGCCGGTCGTGGCGCTTGTGTCGCCCGCCGTCAGCACTGACGTGAACGTCAGCGTCACACCCGGAGCAGGAGAGACCGCGACGTTGCTTCCGGGCTGCGTGTTGCCGCCGCCTGCGCCGACGGCGCCGGCCTCGTATGCACCGATGTCGCAGGCGCCATCCGTTCGCAGAAAGCCGCGCTGATCCGTCGCCGGACAGCCAGTGTTGTCTCCGCTGTTAACGGCGGGACTCGTCGCCGCGATCGCTTCGGTCATCGTCGGACCGCCGTTGGGAGCAAGGGAGCCAACTTGCGGCGCGCCGTTCGTCGCGAAGCCGGTGCCGTTCCCACGCGGCGCGAGCGTGAAGGCCGCGCATGTCGCGTCGGAATCGATGGATGCGTCGGCGACGAAGGCGAACGATCCGCCGCCGCCGCAGTCCTGGGTGTTGCCGACGATGAGCGAATTGGTCACTGTCATCTGCTCGCCGCACGGAAAGCCGAAGTACAGGCCCACGCCGTTGCCAGTCGCGGTGACGTTGGTCATGTGCAGCTCGCCGCACGACACGGAGATACCGTGGCCGGGGTTGCCAGCGATGGTCGAGTTCGTGAAGAACACCGCGCCACCGCTGTCACCGGCGTCGAATGCAGTCGTCTGGCTGCCGGTAATTGTCAGGCCCGTCACCGAGAGCACGCCGCTGCCTTCGTACTCGATGGCCGTGCTGACGTTCTGAAGGGTGAGGTTCACGAACGAGACGTTTGCCGCCTGGATGGAGAAGATTTCGCCCATCCCGCCGCCGTCGAGCACCGTTGGCGCGAGCGCGTCGCCCTGGATGGTGACGTCCTGATCGATCGTCAACCCGCCCAGACCCGCTGCGAACAGGTCATAGAAGCCTGGCGCGAGCACGATCGTATCGCCGCCGGGCCCGGCGTTGACGGCATCGATCGCCGCCTGCAGACCAACAATCGTGGAAACGTTGTACGTCGTTCCCGCGGCCGCCGGCGCCGCAACGATGCCGACGAGTACGAACATGAGAGCAAGAGCACGTCGCATATCACCTCCTGGCAGGCTTCTAAGGTACTAACGACGTTCTCCGGTCAAGCGAACTCGTGGCGAGCCCGCCCGATCTTGCGAGTCAGTGAGCGTACAAACAAAGAGGCCGACTCGAGGTCGGCCCCTCCCGTTAAACTTCGTGACCTTCGTGTCCGCGCCGCGCAGCGGCGCCTTCGTGGTTCAACGTCTCTGCAACTACGACTTCCCTGACGCCATCGCCGCCAGGAAGTCCGCGTTCGTCTTCGTCTTCCCCATCTTCGACAGCAGCAGCTCCATCGCCTCCGTCGGGGAGAGCGGCGTCAGCACCTTCCGCAGCACCCACACGCGATTGAGCTCTTCCTTCGGCAGCAGCAGCTCTTCCTTCCGCGTGCCGCTCTTCGTGATGTCAATCGACGGGAACACCCGGCGATCGGTCAGCTTGCGATCGAGGTGGATCTCCATGTTGCCCGTGCCCTTGAACTCCTCGAAGATCACTTCGTCCATGCGGGACCCGGTGTCGACGAGCGCCGTCGCCACAATCGTCAGCGAGCCGCCTTCCTCGATATTGCGCGCCGCGCCGAAGAAGCGCTTCGGCCGCTGCAAGGCGTTACTGTCCACGCCGCCCGAGAGCACCTTGCCGGACGCGGGCACGATCGTGTTGTAGGCGCGCGCCAGACGCGTGATCGAGTCGAGCAGGATGACGACGTCCTTCTTGTGCTCGACCAGACGCTTCGCCTTCTCGATCACCATCTCGGCGACCTGCACGTGCCGCTGCGCCGGCTCGTCGAACGTCGACGAGATCACCTCGCCGCGCACCGAACGCTGCATGTCGGTCACTTCTTCCGGCCGCTCGTCGATGAGCAGCACGATCAGATAGACCTCGGGATGGTTCTTCGTGATGCTGTTCGCCAGGCTCTGCAGCAGCATCGTCTTGCCCGTGCGCGGCGGCGCGACGATCAGCCCGCGCTGCCCCTTGCCGAGCGGCGTCAGCAGATCCATGACGCGGCCGGACAGGTTCTCGGCGTCGGTCTCGAGGTTCACCTTTTCCTGCGGATAGAGCGGCGTCAGGTTCTCGAAGAAGATCTTCTCCTTCGTCTTCTCGGGCGGCTCGAAGTTGATCGCCTCGACCTTGATGAGCGCGAAGTAGCGCTCGCCGTCCTTCGGCGGCCGGATGACGCCCGACACCGTGTCGCCGGTGTGCAGGTCGAACTTCCTGATCTGTGACGGGGACACGTAGATGTCGTCAGGGCCGGGCAGGTAGTTGTAGTCGGGCGCGCGCAGGAAGCCGAAGCCGTCAGGCAGCGTCTCGAGCACCCCTTCCGAGAAGATATTGCCGCTCTTCTCGGCGCGGACGCGGAGGATTTCGAAGATCAGCTCCTGCTTCCGCATGCCGGTCGCGCCGGCAATCTCCAGCTCCTTGGCGATCTTGGTGAGCGCCGAGATGCTCATCTCCTTCATCGCCGAGAGCGAGATCACCTGGGCCGGCGGAGGCTGCTGCCTGCCTTCGGCGGAGGGGGGTTTGCCTTCAGCGGGCTGACCCTGCCTGGCGGCGGGCGCCTGTGCTTCGGCTTTCGCCGGGGGAGCCGCTTCGGCGGGCGCGGGCGCGCCCTTGTCCTTGTCTTTGTCTGGAGCGGTGGCGGTGGCTACTCCGCCGTTTGCCTTGGCAGGTTTGCGATCTTCTTCCACAGTGCGTCCAATCCTTCGCCGTTCACCGCCGAGACCAGCGGGACGGGCTGCTGAAACAACGATTCGAGCTCTCGCGCATGACGCGTGCGTAACGTCCGCGTCAACTTGTCCACCTTGGTTCCGATGACTGCGGATGGGCAGGGAAGTGAACGGGCCCATGCCCATGCATCCACATCCGACTCGAGGCCGGGATGCCGCGAGTCGACCAGCAACACGACTGCTATCGGTTGTTCGACCGCCCGCGCGAAATACGCCTCGGCGAGACGGTTGAACTCGCGCGCCGCCATGTCCCCGCCACGCGCATAGCCGTATCCGGGGAGATCGACCAGGTAGAGCGGCGGCGATATCCCGCGCTGCACCCGGTAGAAGTTGGCGAGCCGCGTCTTGCCCGGCGCGGCGCTCGTGCGGGCCACAGGCTTTCGCACCAGCGCGTTGATCAGGCTCGATTTACCGACATTGGACCGGCCGACCAGCGCCACCTCGGGCAGCCGATCGCGCGGAAAGTCACCAGCGCCGGCGGCGCTGGTGACGAATTCAGCCTCGATTTTCAATCAATGAGTGCGCGTATCTCCCGCGTCGGTCACTTCGGGAACGACCGGCGCCGCAGGGATGCGCGCCGGCAGCGGCTCGGCCAGCGCGATCTTCAGCACCTCGTCCATCGTGGACACCAGGTGCAGATCGAGCGCGTCGAGCACGTTCTTCGGGATATCCGCCAGGTCCTTCTCGTTGTCCCGCGGGAGGATGATGTTGGTCACCCCGGCGCGGTGCGCCGCCAGGACCTTCTCCTTCACGCCGCCGATCGGCAATACCTTACCGCGCAGCGTGATTTCTCCGGTCATCGCCACGTCGCGGCGGACCGCAATCTTCGTCAGCGCCGAGACCAGCGTCGTCGCCATCGTGATGCCCGCCGACGGGCCGTCCTTCGGGATGGCGCCTTCGGGGACGTGCACGTGGATGTCGATCTTCGAGTGGAAGTCCTCGGCGAGGCCGAGCTCCTGCACCTTGGACCGCACATAGCTCAACGCCGCCTGCGCCGATTCCTGCATCACATCGCCGAGCTTGCCGGTGAGCGTCAGCTTGCCCTTGCCGGCCATGAGCGTGGCTTCGCTGACGAGCAGCTCGCCGCCCACCTCGGTCCATGCCAGCCCCGTGGCTACGCCGACCTCGTTCTGCTCCTCCGCCATGCTCGGGCGGAAGCGAGGCACGCCGAGATATTCGGTCACCTTCCCGGAGTTAATCTCCTCCTTGAAGCTCTTGCCCTCGGCGACGACCTTGCGCGCGACCTTGCGGCAGATCGAGGCAATCTCGCGCTCGAGGTTGCGAACGCCCGCCTCGCGCGTGTAGCGCTGGATGATCGTCTGGATCGCGTCGTCGGTGACGATGATGTTGTCGGCGGTGAGGCCGGTACCTTCGACCGCCTTTGGCGCGAGGAAGCGCTTGGCGATCTCGATCTTCTCGGCTTCCGTGTAGCCGGCCAGCTGCAGCACTTCCATGCGGTCGCGCAGCGCCTGCGGGATCGTGTGCAGCACGTTGGCCGTGCAGATGAACATGACGTGCGAGAGGTCGTACTCGACGTCGAGATAGTGGTCGAGGAACGCGTTGTTCTGCTCCGGGTCGAGCACTTCGAGCAGCGCCGCCGAGGGGTCGCCGCGGAAGTCCATCGACATCTTGTCGACTTCGTCGAGCAGGAACACCGGGTTCTGCGTGCCGGCCTTCTTCATCATCTGGATGATCTGGCCGGGGAACGCGCCGATGTAGGTGCGGCGGTGGCCGCGGATTTCGGCCTCGTCACGCACGCCGCCGAGCGAGAGGCGCACGAACTTGCGGTTCATCGCGCGCGCGATCGACTTGGCGAGCGAGGTCTTGCCGACTCCGGGAGGTCCGGAGAAGGTCAGAATCGTCGCCTTCGGCTTCTTGACGAGCGAACGCACCGCGAGGAACTCGAGGATGCGGTCCTTGATCTTCTCGAGCCCGTAATGATCCTCGTGGAGCACCGACTCGGCGTGCTTCAGATCGCGGTTCTCGCGGGTCTTCTTGTACCAGGGAACGGCGATGAGCCAGTCGAGATAGTTGCGCGAGACGGTGGCTTCCGCCGACATCGGCGGCATCGCCTCGAGGCGCTTCAGCTCCTGGACGGCCTTCTCCTCGACGTCCTTCGGCATCTTCGCCTGTTCGATCTTCTTCTTCAGCTCGTCGATCTCGTTGCCCTTCTCGTCCTTGCGCCCCAGCTCCTTCTGAATCGCCTTCATCTTCTCGTTGAGGTAGTACTCCTTCTGCGCCTTCTCCATCTGCTTCTTGACGCGGGACTGGATGCGGCGATCGACCTGGAGCTTGTCCACCTCGATTTCGAGGATGCCGGCGATGCGGTTCAGGCGCTCGAGCGGCGAGATGATCTCGAGCAGGTTCTGCTTCTCGTCGACGCCGACGAGCAGGTGCGCGGCAATCGTATCGGCCAGCTTGCCCGGATCGTCAACACGCACCGCGGCAATCATCGCGTCGTAGTGCAGGTTGTTCGACAGCTTCACGTACTGCTCGAACAGCGACACGACGCGCCCCATCGTCCCCTCGACGTCGCCCGCCGTTTCCTTCTGCTTGGCGAGCACCTTGACGACGACGCGGTAGAAGCCCTTGTCTTCCTTCCACTCGACGGCGCGCGCGCGATCGACGCCCTCGACGAGCACCTTGATGTTGCCATCCGGCAGCTTCAGGCTCTGGACGACGTTGGCGACGCAGCCCATCGTGTAGACATCGTCCGGGCGCGGATCATCAATCGACGCGTCGTGCTGCGCCGCGAGGAAGATCCGCTTGTCCTTCAGCAGCGCGTGCTCGAGCGCGCGCGTGGACGATGGCCGCCCGATTACGAACGGCATCATCATGTGAGGGAAAACGACGACGTCCCGCAGGGGGACTATGGGGAGGGTCTCGTAAACTTCCATTCAGATCCTTGCAGGGATCATCAGCCTGCTTTTTCGATCAGCGTTAGCGACTTGTCCTTGGCCTCGACGATCTCGCGGGTTACGACAACCTCGCGGAGCTTCTTCTGGCCCGGCACGGAGTACATGAGGTCGAGCATCAGGTCCTCGATGATCATGCGCAAGCCTCGTGCCCCGATCTTGCGGGAGAGCGCGGACTCGGCAATCGCCTCGAGGGCGTCGTCCGTGAAGCGGAGCTTCACGTTCTCGTACTCGAAGAGTTTCTGGTACTGACGCGTGATCGCGTTGCGAGGTTGCGTGAGGATCTGCACGAGCGCGGGCTTGTCCAGCTCGTGGAGCGTTCCCACAACCGGCAGGCGGCCGACGAACTCGGGAATGAGACCGTACTTGATGAGATCTTCCGGCTCCACCTGTTCGAGCGTGGCGCCGACCTCGCGCTTGCTGACGGCCTTGACGTCCGCCCTGAAGCCGAGCGTCTTCTTGCCGGTGCGACGCTCGATGACCTTGTCGAGGCCGACGAACGCGCCGCCGCACATGAAGAGGATGTTGGTGGTGTCAATCTGGAAGAACTCCTGGTGGGGGTGCTTCCGGCCGCCCTGCGGCGGCACGTTGGCGACTGTGCCTTCCAGGATCTTCAGCAGCGCCTGCTGGACGCCCTCGCCCGACACGTCGCGCGTAATCGAGGGGTTCTCGTCCTTGCGGCAGATCTTGTCGACTTCGTCGATGTAGATGATGCCCTGCTGGCACTTCTCGATGTCGCCACCGGCGGCCTGCAGCAGCTTCAGGATGATGTTCTCGACGTCCTCGCCGACGTAGCCGGCTTCGGTCAGCGTCGTCGCATCGACGATCGTGAACGGGACGGAGAGCAGCTTGGCGAGCGTCTGCGCGAGCAGCGTCTTGCCGGTGCCGGTCGGACCGATGAGCAGGATGTTCGACTTCGTCAGCTCGACGTCGTTGCGGCTGCGCGGCTGCTTCTGGATCTCGATCCGCTTGTAGTGGTTGTAGACCGCGACCGCGAGCTTCTTCTTGGTCCGCTCCTGGCCGATGACGTACTCGTCGAGGAACTTCTTGATGTCGGGCGGCGAGGGGAGCGACGAGCGCACCCCGCGGTTCTCGAAGCGGTTGTCATCCGCGATGATGTCATTGCAGACCTCGACGCATTCATCGCAGATGAAGACAGTCGGGCCCGCGATGAGCTTGCGGACGTCGTTCTGATCCTTGTTGCAGAACGAGCAGCGGAGAATCTCAGTCTCGCCGTTCTTCTTCACCATAACTCGCTCAAGAAACCGGGTTTAGCGGGGGTGGCCAGATACCGGGATTATCGACCTGAGAACCCGGCCTCTTTAATTCGATGTTACACCCGTTTACGGATGACGTCATCGATGATGCCGTATTCCTTGCCCTGATCCGCGGACATGATGTAGTCGCGCTCAGTATCTTCCTGGATGCGCTTGGTGGACTGTCCTGTATGGTGCACAAGAATTTCGTTCAGCCGCTCCCGCATGCGCAGGATTTCCTTCGCCGCGATATCGATATCGGTCGCCTGTCCGCCCAGCCCCTGCATCAGCGGCTGGTGGATCACAATCCTGGAGTTTGGCAGGGAAAAGCGCTTGCCCTTCTCGCCAGCCGACAGCAAGACCGCAGCCATCGACGCCGCCTGCCCGATGCACATCGTCTGCACGTGCGGCTTGATGAACTGCATCGTGTCGTAGATCGCCAGGCCCGCGGTAATCGATCCCCCGGGGCTGTTGATGTAGAGAAAGATGTCCTTGTCCGGATCCTCTGCCTCGAGAAACAGCATCTGCGCGATGACCAGGTTCGCGATCCCGTCATCGATCGGCGTGCCAATGAAGATGATGTTGTCCTTCAGCAGCCGCGAGAAGATGTCGTAAGCGCGCTCGCCGCGATTGGTCTGCTCGACCACCATCGGCACGAGCTGAGAGTAGTTTGTCATCGAAGAGTCGGGAATTTCGGAATGTTTTGGCGGGTTAATCGGTCGTCATCTTAGCATGCGACATCGCGAAGTCAACCGCCTTCTCGCGCCTCAAACCGGCCGTCAGCCGCACCACGCCGCCTTCTTTCTCGAGCTGAGCACGAAGGGCTGCGGGCGTTCGCCCGGACGCTGAGGCGAACTGCTCGAGCTCCTTATCGACATCTGCGCTCGTCACCGTCAGGTTTTCGCGGCGCGCGATTTCGTCCAGCACCAACGCGCTGGCGACGGCATCGCGCGCGGGCTCCCGCTGAGCTTCCCGGAATTGACTCCAGTCAATTCCCGCCTTGCGCGGGTCGACGCCCTGGTCCATCAGGCGCCGCGCGAACTCCTCGAGACGCCTTTCTATTTCTTTATCAACGAGCGACGGCGGCAATTCGAACCCGATCCGCTGGCCGAGCTGTTTCAGCAGGTCGCTGCGCACGTGCTGCTTCGCATGCTGCTCCGCCTCGGCCTGCATGTCGGCGCGGACGCGATCGCGGAGGGTGGCGAGCGACTCGAAGTCGCCGACGTCCTTCGCGAACTCGTCATCGAGCAAAGGCAGGACCTTCCGGCGAATCTCTTTCACCGTCACTTTATAGGTGACGTCGGTGTTCGCCATGTCCTTCACCGCGTAGTCGTCCGGGAAGTGGATGACAAAAGTCTTCTCTTCGGCCGCATTCATCCCGAGCAGGTGCTGATCGAAACCGGGAGGATTGCCCGCGGCGCCGAGCTCAATGGACACGCCTTCGTGGTGATCCACCTTGCCGTCGGGATCCGTCCGGTCGAGATCGACGACGGCCGTATCGGCCTCGGACAGGGGACGGCCCTCGACGGTCTCGAACTTCGCGCCGCGTTCGCGCAGTCGCTCGAGCGTCTTCTCGACAGCGTCTTCGGTGACCGTGGACGAATGTTGACGCAGCGTGATCGTGGAGAGATCGCCAGGGTCGAACGGCGGCACGGTCTCGACGTCGGCGGTAAACTTCAGCGGCTCGCCTTCGCGCAGCGACACATCCTTGATGTCGGGCGTCGACACCGGCTCGATGCCGCGCTCCTGCAGCGCCTCTTCGATGGCGCGCGGGATGAGACCGTGCATCACCTCGTGATGGATCTCCTCGCGGAAGCGCTGCTTGATGATGTTCGACGGCACCTTGCCGGGGCGGAAGCCGGGCAGCCGCGCCTGCTTCGAATAGCCCTTCGCGACGCGATCGATTTCCGCGTCGACGACGTCGCTCGGGATTTCGATGGTGATCTTCTTCTGTGTCTCGGAGACGTCTTGGAATTCGGTTTTCATGAGGGAGATGCGAAAGGAGGGACTCGAACCCCCATACCCTTTCGGGTACCAGATCCTAAGTCTGGCGCGTCTGCCAGTTCCGCCACTTTCGCGTCAGTGCAGCCTAACATGAGCCAAGCCGTGCTAGGCTTAGGCTAGCTCGGCTTGAACGAACCTCGCACCGATCTTTTTCACGGCCTTTTCGCCCTTCACCGGACGGGCAGGCTCTCTCATCATTCCGACGCGCCGCGGGTCGTCCCGGATCCAAACACCGGCAGGCCTCTGAAAGTGGACACGGTCGAGCTCAGTGACAGGGCTGTGTGTCCCGCCTGCACCCAGCTCGGCGCCGGCGGCTATGTGTCGTTCGAATCAGACCTGCGCCTGGCGTTTGCGTGTCCGAGCTGCCGCAAGCTGGTCTGGATCGACGGCGCGTAGCATTCGCGGCTTCAGCACGTTCGTAATCACCAGTTCCGTGACGGGACCGCGCGATTCCGCGCGCGAGTTGATCGCCCGTCTCGCGTCCACGCGTTCGATGCGCAACAACGCCTGCTGGGCGTTCGTCCTCGAATAGAGCTCCTCGATCTCCGGGGCAGAGGAGTTGGACAGCACGACGTGCGCGCCGCGTTTCGCCGCGCCGGCGAGCGCCTGCTGCAGGCGTTCCTGATCGTTCCGTCTGAAGCCGTTCGCGGTGTAGTTGGCAAAGCACGCGGTGCGGCTCAGTGGCGCGTAGGGCGGATCGCAATAGACGAAATCGCCTTTGCCTGCCTCGAGCACCGCGCCCTCGAACGATCCCTGCGTCAGCGTCACGCCGCGGCTCCGAAGCGCCGCAGCGACCTGCCGCAGATGCTGTTCGTCCACGATGCGCGGGTTGACGTAGCGGCCCGCCGGGACGTTGAACTCGCCTGACTTGTTGAGACGGAACAGCCCGTTGAAGCCGGTGCGATTGAGATAGATCAGCATCGCCGCCATTTCCGGCGTGTACGTGGCGGCTGTCGCACGCATCGGATTGAACCGCGCGTCGCGCACCTCGTAGTAGAAGTCGCTGCCGCCGCGCTCGTGACCCGCGGCCAGTGCCTGGAGCTGCTTGATCACCTCGTCGGTCCGCGACGTGAGCATCCGGTAGCAGCCGATCAGATCGGCGTTGTCGTCAACGAGCCACGCCTGACGTCCGGCAAGGCGTCCGGACGCGTGCAAGTCGAAGAAAACGGCGCCGCTGCCGAAGAACGGCTCGATGTACCGGTTGAAGGTGACGGGATAGTAGCCGCGAAGCGCCGGAAGCAGTTGACGCTTGCCGCCAGCCCACTTGAGCAGGGGCCGTCCGGACGGAGGTGGTGACACACACGTGTCCACAGGCATCATTATCGGTGCTTCACGGCCGATACTTATAGCTGAAGATGGCGACGCCGCTCGTCAGCGTTCTCCTCACCCTCTACAACCGCGAGCAATACCTCGCCCAGTCGATCGAGAGCGTCCTTGCGCAGAGCTTCGGCGACTTCGAGCTGATCGTCGTCGACGATCAATCGAGCGACCGCTCCGTGGAGATCGCGCGACAGTACGAACGCGCCGATTCGCGCGTGCGCGTCACCGTCAACCAACGCAATCTCGGCGACTATGGCAATCGTAACTTCGCCGCCTCGCTGGCCAACGGCCAGTATCTGAAGTTCCACGATTCCGACGACGTCATGTATTCGCACTGCTTGGCGGTGATGGTGCCGCCGATGGAGGCGGAGCCGCGTGCCGGATTTGGCTTGTCGAACGGCCGTTACTGGCCGGGTGGACCGATGCCGATGCTGCTCTCGCCGCGTCAGGCGTACCAGCGCGAATTCCTCGGGCAGGGTCTCTTCATGTGCGGGCCGGCAAGTGCGCTGTTCCGGACGAAGGTTTTTCGCGACCTCGGTGGGTTCGAGAATCACGGAGCGGCGTCGGACACGATTTTCTGGGCGCGCGCCTGTGCGCGCTATCCAGTGCTCCTTCTTCCGGCCGACCTCTTCTATTACCGGGAACACGCGGGCCAGGAGCTGCAAGCGCCCCGCGCGGCACGCGCATACGCGACGGTGCCCGCTTATATGTGGCAGGCGTTGGCGGTGCCCGACTGCCCGCTCGACGAACGGGAACGGGCCATCGCTCGCCGAAATGTCGCGTTTTCGACCGCAAAAAGCGCGTGGCAGGCCGTCAAGGCCCGCAACTTTGCGCTCGCGTGGTACAGGCTCGCCGGCAGTGGAATAACCCCGGCGGAGTGGATCCGCTACCTGCGCTCGCCCCGCCGATCCGCCCATGCCGGCGTCTCTCCCTAACTCGTTGGCGTGGCTGCACAACCCTGCCGCTCGAACCGATAAAACAAACAGGATTCGGCTCTCTGATTACATGTTTGACCCTCATAGCGCTTGGTCTGTAAGCGACGGGGCGAAGCTTTGCGCGCTCCTGATGGGTGCGGCGTTGTTGTCGGGGTGCGCAGGCGACCGCGTATCCCCCGTTTATGATTCCGCCGGCACGATCAGGCGGCTGGACTCCGACACCGATCACGACGGACGAATCGACATGCACGCGTACCTGTTCAACGGTCGCACGGTCCGGATCGAATTGGATGGAAATGGCGATGGCATCGTCGATCGCTGGGAGTATTACCGGCCGGACGGCCAGCTTGATCGCATCGGCACCTCGAGTGAGGCCGATGGGATCGAAGACACGTGGGTCACGCAGCGCGGAACGCAGATGCGCGTGGACGTCGCCACGCGGCGCGATGGTGTCGCGGATCGCCATGAGTTTCACGAGAACGGCGCGCTCGTCCGCACGGAGCAGGACAGCAATGGTGATGGCCGCATCGATGAGTGGCAGCGGTTCGAAGGCGGCGTGTTGCGCGAGCTGCTGATTGACTCGACACAGTCGTCAGGCCGGCCGGATCAGCGCTTCATGTACGGACGTGACGGCTCGGTGCAGCGTGTCGATTCGAATATTCCACCTCAGTAACATGCGTCGTTGTCGTGTGGCTCTCGCGTTCATCGCTGTCGTGATGCTGGCAGCCGCCTGCGGGCCGTCCTCGGCCTTTGCGCAGAACGCCGCCAGCAACGGGCGCTTCGTGTCGGGCCCACTCGTATGGACGCCGACCTTTCAGCTGCGGGAAGCGGGTGTCGATTCGAATGTCTTCAACACGCCGACCGACCCGAAGCAAGACGTGTCCGGCGGCGCCGGCGGACAGCTCAACTCCGTGTTGACGCTCGGCCTTCTGCAGGCGAGCACGCAAGGCGGCGTCGAGTACACGTATTTCCAGCGCTACAAACATGAGGGCGGCCTGAATGGCCGCGTGAACACGCGCCTGGCGTTTCCGTTGACTCGCGTCAGTCCGGAGGTGGCCGTCACGTGGGATCACGTGAAGGAGCGATCGGGTAACGAAATCGACACGCGCGCGCCGAGAACCGATTTCGGCTATTCGGTTGGCCTGCAGACGCGGCTCGCGTCGCGCGTCGCCCTGGAGGCCGACGGCGGCCGGCAGCAATCAAACTACACACAAGGATTCACGTTTCGCGGCGTCGGGATCGCGGAGCAGCTGAACCACACCCTGACGCAAGCGACAGTGACAGGCCGCGTGACCGTGACCCCTTTCACGGTATTTACGACCGACGTCTCCTACGGACGCGATCAATTTCCGTCACGGCCCGATGCCGCGACCGATAACATGCGCGCCGACGCGGGGTTCGACTTCGCGCCCGATGCCGTCATCCACGGCCGCGCGTCGGTGGGGTATCACAAGATGCAGCCGCATCAGCGCGGCGTCTCCGCTGCCGTGGCGGGTGACTTCGCCGGTCTCACGTCTTCCATCGATCTCGGCTACACCCTGCTCGGCCGCACGCGATTCAACGGCCGCTTCGGCCGCGATTCGAGTTATTCGATCAGCACCGACCAGCCGATTTACATCTCCACCATCGGCGGCATCGACGTGCTGCAAACGTTGTTCGGGCCCGTGAATCTCAACGTCCACGCGAGCCGCGAACGGATGGCGTACGCCGCGAACGAATTGGCGCCGGAACGGACGGATTTCGCGAACCTGTACGGGGGTGGTCTGTCGATCCAGGCAGGCGCGCAGATGGTCGTCGCGCTGATTTACGACCGCAGTGAACGGCGGTCATCCGGCGGCCGCCAATTTGAGTACGATCGCAGTCGAATCTATACGACGGTGACGTACGGATTCTGAGATGAAGGCTGACATGAAGAAATTGCTGACGTCGCCAGCGCTCGCCGCGGCGCTGACGCTGCTGTGCGCCGCGCCGCTCTGGGCCCAGAGCAGCGCGCCGCCCAACGCGCCACCGCAAACCCCGGCCGGCGCGGCGGCGTCTCCATCGCGGCAGTTGGACTACGTGGTCGGCGCGTCGGACGTGTTGAAGATCGCCGTCTTCGACGAGCCGACGATGTCCGGCACCTATCGCGTCGATACCGATGGCAGCGTCCAGTACCCGATGCTGGGGCACGTTGCCGTGGCGGGACTCCGTGTGCGCGACATCGAGCAGATGATCAAGACGAAGCTCGAAGACGGCTACATCAGGCGCGCCCAGGTGGCCGTCGATGTCGATCAGTTTCGCAGCCGCAGCATCTTCATCGTCGGCGAGGTGCGTTCACCCGGCAAATACCCGATGACCGGACAGATGTCGCTCATCGAGGCGCTGGCCGCCGCCGGTTCGACGCTGCCGTCGGCGAGCACTGAAGTCTTGATCCTGCGGCCGCGCGATCCGGCCAGCGCACAGCCCGTGACCCCCGACCTGGTCGATCAGACCAACGTCAAGCGGATCAACCTCGCCGACCTGCAGCTCGGCCGCCTCTCCGAGAACATCGAGCTGAAGGAGGGCGACACGATCTTCGTTCCCAAGGCCGAGAAGTTCTTCATCACGGGGCAAGTCAGGAGTCCGGGCGCGTATGTCTACGAACGCGGTCTCACCGTGCTGCAGGCGATTTCGCTCGCCGGCGGCCTCAACGAGAAAGGCTCCAGCCGGCGCATCAAGGTGATTCGGATGGTCAAGGGGAAGAAGACCGAGCAGGGGGTCGACCTCGATGATGTCATCCAGCCGGGCGATACCCTCGTCATCCCTCAACGGCTCCTTTAGTAAAAACCGTGTGCGGCATTGGTGGCGTGTTCAGCTGGTCCGAGACCGGCGCGTTCGACGCTACCCGTACGGCTGCTGATCTCTGCGCGGCGCTGGCGCACCGTGGTCCCGACGGCGAAGGCATCTTCACGGATCGCGGACTGCTGTTCGTGCACCGGCGTCTCGCCATCATCGATCCCACGCCTGGCGGCCACCAGCCGATGACGACGCCCGACGGCCGCTACTGCATCGTGTACAACGGCGAGATTTACAACTATCGCGAGCTGCGCGCCGATCTCGAGCGCGCCGGCGTCCGCTTTGTTTCCTCCTCCGACACGGAAGTGCTGCTGGCCTTGATTGTCCGCGACGGCATTGCGGCGCTCAGCCGCGCGCGCGGGATGTTCGCGCTGGCGGTGTGGGACGGCTTCGAACGATCGCTGACGGTGGCACGCGATCGCTTCGGCATCAAGCCGCTGTACGTCGCGGCGCGCGCCGGCCGCGTCGCGTTCGCGTCGGAGATCGCCGCGCTGCGACGCGCATCGCTCGTCGACCGCGAAGTATCCGCGGCAGGCGTGCTCTCGTTCCTGGCGTGGAACTTCATCCCACCGCCGCTGACGTGGCTGCGCGGCGTCGAAAGCCTTCGGCCGGGCACATGGATACGCTGGCGCGAGGGTGGACGGACCGAGGCGGGCACGTTCGCGGACTTCACCGCGATCTATGAAGACCATCCGCCGGTAACCGAGGACGAGCTGCGCGCGCAGGCGCGCGAGGCGATCCGCGACAGCGTGGCGGCGCATCTGGTGTCCGACGTGCCCGTCGGCATTTTTCTGTCGGGCGGCATCGATTCGGCCGCCGTGGTCGCAAGCGCACGCGCGGCCGTGACGGGACGGCTGCACACCTACACGGTTGCGGGCGACGTGCCCTCGATGTCGGAGATCGAGCCGGCGCGCCAGGTGGCGATGTTCTTCGAGACGACGCATCACGAGCTGATGATTGGCGCGGGCGCCATCGAACGCGCGCTGCCGTCGATCATCCGCAGGCTCGATGCGCCGAGCGCCGACGCGATCAACTCGTATTTCGTGTCACAGGCGGTCGCGGCGACTCGTGTCAAGGCCGTGCTGTCGGGCGTTGGCGGCGACGAGATGTTCGGCGGCTATCCGAGCTTCCAGCGCATTCCCTCGGCGATGCGCACGGCCAGATGGCTGGCGCCCATGATGCCCGTGACGGCGATGGCGGCGTCGGCGGTGTCCGACTGGCGCGCGCGAAAGGTGCAGCACTTCGCCGGCGCTCCCGATGCGGCGTCCGCCTATCGCGCCGTGCGCGGCAACTTCATGCCCGAGGAGTGGCCCGAGCTGCTCGGCCCCGGCTTCGACGGCGAGGCCGGCCGTTCGGCGCGTGAAGCGCTCGCCGACCTCGAAGCCGGCATGCTGCGCGAGCGGCGCCGTGAAACGGCACACGCCGCTGTCGCGCGCATGGAGACCGGCGCGTATCTGCAAGGCCAGCTGCTGCGCGACATCGATGCGGTGTCGATGGCGCACGCGCTCGAGGTGCGCGTGCCGTTCGTCGATCATCGGCTCGCCTCCGCGGTCTGGCCCGCGCTCGGTCACCATCCCGCGCTCGTCGAGGGCAAGCGGCTGTTGCACGAGAGCCTCCCCAAGCTGCCCGGCGGCATTGTCGGCCGCCCGAAGCGCGGCTTCACGCTTCCGTTCGACGCGTGGATGCGCGGAGGTCTTCGCGAGACAACGCTGCGCGGCATCGAGTCGTCTGTGGCGCTCGGATGGGTGAGCGCCCGCGCCGCGTCCGCTGTGTGGAGCGACTGGGAGCGCGGACGCGCCCACTGGTCTCGCGCGTGGGGCCTGTCGGTGCTCGGCCAGTTCCTGCAGGAGGCCGCGTGAACCCGCGTCCCGCCACGCTGCCCGTCACAACCATCCGCCCCGGTGCGCGCGCCATGTCGTTCACGATCGAGGAGTTGTGGCAATCGCGTGAGCTCCTGTATTTCCTCGTGTGGCGCGATATCAAGGTGCGCTACAAGCAGACGGTTCTCGGCGTCGCCTGGAGCGTGCTGCAGCCGTTTCTGACGATGGTGGTGTTCACGATCTTCTTCGGCCGCCTCGCCAAGATGCCCTCTGATGGCGTGCCGTATCCGCTGTTCTCGTTGGCGGCGCTCTTGCCCTGGACGTACTTCGCGGCCGCGGCATCGAACGGCTCCGCTTCGCTCGTCGGCAACCAGCATCTGATCGCGAAGGTCTATTTTCCGCGCGTGCTCGTGCCACTGGCGTCTGTGCTGATGCCGGCGGTCGATCTTGCGGTCTCCTTCGGCATGCTGCTCCTGCTGATGGCGTGGTATCACGTCGTGCCGACCGCCGCGATCGTGATGCTGCCGCTCTACGTGGCGCTCGGCGTGCTGACCGCGTTCGCGGTGACGTTATGGACCTCCGCGCTCAGCGTCCGCTACCGCGACGCGCGGTACGTGCTCCCGTTCGTCATCCAGATTTGGCTGTTCATCTCGCCCGTCGCCTATCCGGCGTCGATGGTGCCCGATCGCTGGCGATGGCTCTACGCGCTCAACCCGATGGCCAGCGTCGTCGAAGGGTTCAGAAGCGCGTTGCTCGGGACGCCAGGGCCCGGTGGGATGACGGTGATGGCCGTCGTCGTCGTCGCGGCGGCGCTTGCCGCCGGCGGATTCTATTTCCGATCGGTCGAAGGATCGATTGTCGATCTGGCCTGAACGTGGCTGACGTCGCCATCAAAATCCGCGGTCTCGGCAAGCGCTACACCATTGGCGCGCGCGAGGAGCAGTACGACACGCTGCGCGATCGGATCGCGGCGGCGGCCGCGCGTCCGTTCCGCCGGATGGCGCCGGGAGGCCTTGGCGCGTCAACGACCATCTGGGCACTCAAGGACCTGAGCCACGACGTGCGGCGCGGCGAGGTCGTCGGGGTCATCGGCGGCAACGGCGCCGGCAAGTCGACGCTGCTGAAGATTCTGTCGCGCATCACGACGCCGACAGAAGGCGAAGTGGAAATTCACGGACGGGTCGGATCGCTGCTCGAAGTGGGCACCGGATTCCATCCGGATCTGACCGGCCGCGAGAACATCTTCCTCAACGGCGCGATTCTCGGCATGCGCAAGGCGGAAATCGAACGGAAGTTCGACGAGATCGTGCGGTTTGCGGAAATCGCCGAGTTCATCGACACGCCCGTGAGGCACTATTCGAGCGGGATGTACGTCCGTCTGGGCTTCGCGGTGGCCGCGCAGATGGAACCGGAAATCCTCATCGTCGACGAAGTGCTCGCCGTCGGCGATGTCCACTTCCAGCGGAAGTGTCTCGGCAAGCTCGATGACGTGGCGCGCAGCGGCCGCACCGTGTTGTTTGTCTCGCACAACATGGCTGCCATTCAGCGACTCTGCACGTCGGCGCTGCTGCTGCAGCACGGCACACTCGTTCGCGCCGGCGATGTCCGTTCGACGGTGGCCGCCTACCTCGGAGGCGAAGCGCGAGGCGGGTTTGTCGCCGCCGCGCGCACCGGCGACGCGCAGGTGCTGTCCGCCGACCTCGAAGATGTCGCCGGACGGCCCCTGGAGAATCCGGTGTGCAGCGACCCGATTGTCTGCCGGATGCGGTTCACGCTGCCGCATCGTATGCCGGGCACCCGCGTCGGCATCGGCGTGCTGTCGTGCGACGGCGTTCCGATCTTCACCACCAACAACGTCGATGCGGGTCTCGAATGTCCGTCCGGTCCCGGCGACTATGAAGCGCTCGTGACGATTCCTCCAAACACGCTGCTCGCCGGAGATTTTCATCTGGCGCTCTGCCTGTGGAATACGGTGACGGTCCTCGATCTGCAAGAGCCGGCGCTGTCGTTTTCCGTTGACGCGGGGCGCTCGCCGCTCTATGCGGACATGGCCACGCGCAAGGGCTACGTGCACGTCGACTGCGCGTGGTCGGTCACGTCGCGCGTCGAGACACCGGCGGGAGCGATGTCGTGACGCTCGTCGATCGAGCCATCCGGCGTGCGCGCCGCGCCGCGGGACACGACACACCGGACATCGGCAGCGAGATGGCCAGGCGCGATGCGCGCTGGGATACGTTCTGCCGCGCGACCGAATACATCAACTTCGAAGCCGTTCCGGGCGACATCGTCGAGTTCGGGGTGTTCACCGGCATCAGCCTCGCGCTGCTCGCCAGGGCGCACCGCTGCGATCCGAAGGAAATGACCAGGCGCGTCGCGGGATTCGATTCGTTCCGCGGGCTGCCGGGATCCGAAGAACCGCACGCGCGCTGGCAGGCTGGCGATTGCGCGTCGAACCATGCGTGGCATCCGCTGCTGACCGTGGGCGATGCAGTGACGCCCGATGTCACCCGGCGCCTGTTCGAGGAGTGCGGTCTCGATGCGCCGCTGCTGCACGTGGGTCCGTTCGCCGACACGCTGCCCGCGGCGTTTCCAGCTGTCCACCGGCAGGTTGCGCTCGCGCATTTCGATTGCGATTTGTACGAGTCGACGCGGGACGCGCTCTGGGCACTGGCGCCGGTTCTCCAGGACGGCGCGATGCTCCTGTTCGACGACTGGTTCCATTACCGTGGTCATCCCCAAAAAGGTGAAGCGCGCGCGTTGAGCGAGTTCCTGGCGGCCCATCCGCAGTGGGGCGCGGTGCAGTACCAGCCCTACTCCACGTTCTGCAACTCCTTCATTCTCTACCTCCGATAAATCCGTGATCGTCACCCACATTGGCCCGCCGCTGGCGCGCACCGGCGGACCCGCCGGCGTGCTGCTGCAGCTGAAAGCCGGATTGAGCCGCACCGGCACGGGCGGGCATATCGTCCGCCTGCCACCGGTCGCGGTCCCGCAAGCGGCGCCGGCGCCGCCGCTGACGGCGCGCATGCTGGCGCCGTTGCGGCACCTCCGGCGCGTCCTGTTCGGCAAGCCGCGCTACTACCGCCCGGATCTGGGCGCGATGCGGCAGCGAGACGGCCAGACTGCGCGAACGCTCGACGGCGTCTGGCGCGAAGCGGAGGCCTACGCGGCGCCGCTGCTCGACGAGGCCGCCGATGCCGATCTTCTCATCGCGCACGAACTGCCCGCTGCGGCAATGGCGCTCGCCGCACGCCGGCCGCATCAGCAGGTGTGGATGGTCGTCCATCCACCGATGCCGTTCGCGCTGTTTCATATCTGGTGCTGGGCCGTGCCCGAGCAGGAGTGGCGCGACGTGCTGGCGTTCCCGGATGTGCAGCGGTACGTCGACCGCGAGCTCGAGGTGTGGCGGTCGGTCGACCGCGTGTTCATCGCGACGCCCGATGCGCTCGACGAGCTCGGGCGAATCGATCGGCGGTTCCTCACCGCGGGCAACATGGTGTACGGCCTCACCGGCGCATCGGCGCCCGGCGGATCGAAGGCGGAATCCATCGGCGCGCTGAGAAAGCGCTTCGGGCTGCCGCTGGATCAGCCGATCGGCCTGTTTCTCGGACAGGCGCTTCCATATCGCGCCTTCGATCGGCTCATGGCAGCCGTCGAGCTGCTGTCGGATGCGGCGGCGATGCCGGGTGTGATCGCGGTCGCTGGTCCTCCGAAGGACACGGTGCCGCGCCACAAGCGTCTGCGCGCGCTTGGGCCGGTGAGCGATGTCGCGGATCTGCTGCGCGCCGTCGATTTCTTCATCAACGTCAACCGCTTCAACCTGTTCGATCTCTCGATCATCGAGGCGAGCGAGGCAGGTCTGCCGCTGCTGCTGCATGCGACCGGCGGCAACCGCACGTTCGAAACGCTTGGCGCAGGCTGCGTGATGATCGATTCGATCGAGCCCGCGGCGATTGCGCGCGGCATCGAGGCGATGTTCGCGATGCGTCCCGACGGGCGCCGGGCGCTGGGGCGCCGCTCGCGCGCCTGCTACGACGCCCACCTGACGGTGGAACACCACGCCACACGGCACCTCTCGCTCTACGACGAGGCAAGCATCACATGCATGACGTCGAATTCCTGATTCTCGGCGCCGGGCCGACCGGTCTTGGCGCCGCGTGGCGTCTGGCGCAGCGTGGCCACCGTGACTGGCTGCTGGTCGAAGCCACCGATACACCTGGCGGCCTGGCGCGATCGATCGTCGACGAACACGGATTCCTCTGGGACGTCGGCTGCCACGTGCGAGCGTTTCGTCCCCTATCCGTTCCAGCTGAATCTGCACCGCTTGCCGGAAGACGATCTGTGGACCTGCGTGCGCGGACTGATCAGCGCTGCCGCGCGCGCGGACGGGTCCGCCGCCAACTTCGGCGAGTGGATCGACAAGACCTTCGGCCGCGGCATCGGCGACATCTTCCTGCGTCCGTACAACACCAAGATCTGGGCCTGCCCGCCCGAGGACATGAACTGCACGTGGATTGGTGATCGTGTCGCGCTCACCGATCTCGCGCGCGTCGTCCGCAACATCCGCGACGTGCACGATGATGTGTCATGGGGGCCGAACAGCCGGTTCCGTTTTCCGAAGACAGGCGGCACAGGCGCGGTGTGGAAGCGGCTGGCGGCGCTCGTCGAGCGGCGCATGCCGCGGCGCATGCACTTCCAGCACCCGGCAGCGCGCGTTGACACCGCCGCTCACCGCGTCACCTTCGCTGACGGCACGTCGCTGACCTATCGTCACCTGATCTCGACGATGCCGTTGGACGCGCTCGTCGAGCGTTCGGATCTGGCGTCGGCCTATCGGGAGGACGCGTCGCGGCTCCGGCATTCATCGACGCATATCGTCGGCGTGGGGCTCCACGGCCAGGCGCCTGCCTCCATTGCCGGCAAGTCGTGGATGTACTACCCGGAAGACAGCTGTCCGTTCTACCGCCTGACGCATTTCTCGCAGTATTCGCCGGCCAACGTCCCCGACAGCTCGCGCCAGTGGTCGCTCATCGCGGAAGTGTCGGAAGCGCCGGAGAAGCCGCGCGATGTCGCCGCCGTGATCGCGGGAACGATCGACGGCCTCGTGGCGACACAGCTGATCGACTCGCGTGCGCAGGTGCACCATACGTGGCATCAGCGCTTCGGCCACGGCTACCCGATCCCGTCGCTCGAACGCGACGCCGCGCTCAACGTGCTGCTGCCCGCTTTCGAGCAGCGCGGCGTGTACAGCCGCGGACGGTTTGGCGCATGGAAGTACGAGGTTGCGAACCAGGACCACAGCCTCGCCCAGGGCGTCGAGGTGATTGATGCGCTGCTCGATGGAGCAGAAGAAGTGACGCTCCATCGTCCCGAGATCGTCAACGCGCGCCGTCCGGCGCGCCCCCAGGCCGTGGAGCGCGGGTAGCATGCCGACACTCAGGCAGCACGCACGGCGCGTGGCGCGCGGCATACGGCGCGAGCTGTGGCCGACGCCCGAGCAGGCGATGGTGCAGCGGCTCGAGCGCGAATTCCGGCGAAGGCCGCGCTACACGGCGGGAACGATCGAGGTGCCGCCGTACCGGATCGACTACGCCGACGCGGGCTCCGTCTGGCCACAGTGGGAAGAGATCTTCCTGCGCGACTCGTTGACGTTCGAGACCAGCGAACCTGCCCCGCGCATCCTCGATTGCGGAGCCAACGTCGGCATCGCTTCGCTCTTCTTCAAACGACGCTATCCCGGCGCGCGCATCACGGCCTTCGAGGCCGACCCGAAGCTGGCGGCGATCTGCCGCCGGAATTTCGACGTCAACGGCGCGCGAGATGCCGACGTCCAAAGCGCCGCCGCGTGGACCTCGTCGGGGACGGTCGAATTCATCATGGAGGGGTCCGATTCCGGCGCCATTGCGTCGCTGGAACCCGCCGTCACGGGAACGCGCGTGTCGGTGCCGGCGGTCCGGCTGCGCGACTGGCTCACCGAGAGGATCGATCTGCTCAAGCTCGACATCGAGGGCGCCGAGTTGATGGTGCTCGAGGATTGCCGCGACCGGCTGCACCACGTGCGCAACATTTCGATCGATCTTCATGAATTCGATCCCGCGCACCGGCAAACCGGACCGGTGTTCCAGCTGCTCTCCGATGCGGGATTCGTCTTCGACGTCAAGAGCCTCGTGTCGCTGCCGTGGCGGCCTCCGCAGATTCCATCGCCATTTCCCCACGCCGCGCCCGTCTGGGCGATACAGGTACGCGCATGGCGCCGCTGACGTCGCCGAGCGTCGTCTGCGTCGTCCCGGATACGCTCGGCGGCATGCTGAACATGATGGAAGGGCTGTTTCGCCATCGACGGCCCGACGCGTTCTCCTATGGCGTCGTTCGCACGGTCAGCGCGCTCGTGACAGACACGCGGTTCAGCGGGCACTTCAACGCGGATTACGAGACGATCTTCGAGTACCGGGCGCCGGTCGAGAATCTCCACGCCGTCCTGCGGCGCCTGCGCGGCGTCATTCCAGCGGGCGAGGGTGTGTTGATTGCCAACGATCTGCTGGAGTTGGCTCTGGCGTCGGCGTTCGACTGCGGTCGCACGGTGATCCAGGTCCTGCACGGCGACACGGATTATTACTACGACCTCGCCGCGCGCCATGAACAGGTCATCGACGCGTTTGTTGCCATCGGCCGGACACTCGAGCGCAGGCTGAAGGAGCGCCTGCCGCATCGCGCTGCCGACATCCACTATCTGCCGTACGGGCTTCCACAGCCGCCGCGGCGCCGAACGCCTGCCCCGGGCAGATTGCGGTTGCTTTTCGCCGGACGGTTTTCACACGCACAGAAAGGCATTCTCGATCTGCCGCTGATCGACAACGCCTTGCAGGAGCGCGGTATCGATGTGTCGTGGACGCTTGTCGGAGGAGGACCCGACGAGCAGAAGCTTCGCGACGCCTGGAGCAGCCCTCGCGTGACGTTTCTCGGGGTCAAGTCCGCCGCGGAGGTGCTGGCGATCGCATCGAACCACGATGTGTTCGTGCTGCCGACGCGGTGGGAAGGTGTTCCCGTGGCGGTGCTCGAAGCGATGAGCGTCGGCCTTGTGCCCGTCGTGAGCCGCATCGACAGCGGCGTCGCGGAGATCCTCGTCGATGGCGAGACCGGTCTGATGCCGCCGGTCGGGGACCATGCCGCGTTTGCCGATGCCATCGCCGCGCTCGACCGGAATCGCGGAAAACTCGAGGTCATGGGGGCTGCCGCGTCGCGCTGGGTCGCGACCCACCGCGATATTCGCGCGTGTACGGACGCCTATCAGGCGCTGTTTGCGCGCTACCGTGAACTCAAGCGTCCGAGACCCGCGAACGTGGCGCTTCCCTACGGCAGCCGCCTCGACCAGCCGTGGATCCCGAACGCGGCCGTCCGAACCGTGCGGACGATGATCAGGCGCGCGAAAGGCAAGCCGGTCTGACACGGCCAGCACGACCGATGCGCATCGTTCAAGCGGTGGGTTGGTATCTACCCACATCCACCGGCGGTACCGAGGTCTACGTCTCCGAGCTCGCGAAGCGGCTGCGCGCCTGTGGGCACGATGTGCTCATCGCCGCGCCCGAGGCCACCGGTCACCGGGAGCGGACCTACGAGGAAGGCGGTTGCCGCGTCTACCGCTACCCGATTCCGTCGCGCGTGACGCGCGAGGAGGCGCAGGGGCGCGTGGTGGTTCGCGGCGCGGAGCTGTTTCACGCCTGGCTGCAGCGCGCGCGCCCCGACGTCGTGCACATGCACACGTTTGTGACCGGTCTCGGGCTCGCCGAGTTGCGCGCGGCGAAGGCGACGGGCGCCCGCGTGATTGCCACAACGCACGCTGCGAGCCTTGGCTTCACCTGTCAACGCGGCACGATGATGCGTTGGGGTGCCTCGCTGTGCGACGGCCTCGCCCGTCCGATGAAGTGCGCCGCGTGTCAGCTCGAGCATCGCGGCGTGGCCCGGCCGTTTGCCGTCGCCGCCGCCATGGTTCCGCCGTCGATCGGCGCGGTCGGCCGGCGTATCCCGGGACGAGTGGGCACGATGATCGGCATGACGGACCTCATTACCTACAACCAGTCAGCACAGCGCGAGATGCTCGACCTGGTCGATCGGTTCGTTGTCCTCAGCGACTGGGCGCGTCACGTGGTGATCGCCAACGGAGCCCCGCCGGAGAAGGTGATCCTCAACCGCCTTGGCGTCCGCTTTCCGACGGCCGCACCGAAACGCCGTTCGACGGAACCGTTGACGGTCGCCTACGTTGGCCGCTTCGACGCGATAAAAGGCGTGACCGATTTCGCCCGTGCCATTTCCATGATTCCGCGTTCCGCATCGATCCGATTCGAGTTTCACGGCCCCGTGCAGAATAAGGCCGAGCTCGCCGTGGTCGATCGGATCAAAGCGATCGTCGGGCCGGACGCGTGGGTGCGCTTCGGCGGCGAGCTCGACGCAGCGGGTGTGGAAGCCGTGCTGCGCCGCGTGGACGTCATCTGCTGTCCCTCTCGCGTCGTCGAAGGCGGTCCCACTATCGCGCTCGAAGCACACGCCGCCGGCGTCCCCGTGATCGGCAGCGACATTCCGGCGTTGTCCGAGCTGATTCGCGACCGCGTGAACGGCGCGCTCTATCCAGTCGGTGAGCCGAAGGCGCTCGCCGCGACGCTTCGGCAGCTCGCGGCCAACCCCGATCTCGTCAACCACTGGCGTACGCGCCTTCCGCAGGTCCGCACGATGGATGACGTGACGAGCGACTATCTCGCAATGTACGCGGCATGATTGGCGCCAGAGCGATCAAAACGCTCCTCGGTCCGAAGTGGACGACGTGGGCGCGAACGGTGACACACGGCCTCGAGCGTCCGGTCTGGGGAAATCTTCGCCGCACCTCGCCAATTTCGCCATCATACGGATTCGAGCGCGGCACGCCGATCGATCGCTTCTATGTCGACCGCTTTCTGAGCGCGCGGCGAGCCTTGATTACCGGCCGCGTGCTGGAAATCCAAACGACGGACCACATCCGACGCTACGGCATGGATGTCGCGAAGGCAGACACGCTGGATATCAACCCCGCGTTCAACCCCACCTACTGCTGCGACCTCGCCCGCGCGGACATCGTGCCAACGGGTCAGTACGACTGTTTTCTGCTGCCAAACACGGTGTGCTGCGTGCGGGATCTCGATGCCGCCCTTGGGCACGCGCGCCGCGTCGTTCGGCCCGGCGGAGTGATTCTCGTGACCGCACCCGGGTTTGTTCCGTTGACGCCCGATGTGACCGAGTACTGGCTGGCGAGCGCCGAGGGCTGGCGCGTGATCGCCGGGCGCGTCTGGCCCGACTGCGACGTCTCCATCGCCACGCACGGCAACTGTCTGGCGGCGCTGGCGGCGATGCACGGCATCGCGGTCGAGGAGTTGACCGCGCAGGAGCTCGAGCTGACCGATCCGCGCTATCCCGTGATGGTCACGATTGAATGCCGGGTGCCGAACTGATGGCGTTCCGCTCATCGCCGGAACCGGTCCTCGACACCGTGCGCCGCGCCGTCAAGCAGACGCTGTTCAATGTCGGCTACTACCACCGCCGGCTCTCGCAGCTTGCATTCCCCGGCGTGGCGATCCTCTGTTATCACGGCATCCGCGGTGCTGGTGAACCAGCGCCGCCTTTCAACGATCTGCACGTCGACGAGGAGACGTTCAGCCGCCACTGCCGGTTCATCGCGGACGAGTGCCATCCCATATCGCTCGACGATCTTCGAGCATCGCGCGAGGGGCGGCGATCACTGCCTGCCCGGCCCGTGATCGTCACCTTCGACGATGGGTATCGAAGCGTGCTCGAGCGTGCGCTGCCGTCGCTCGAGCGCCACGGCATTCCCGCCGCGGTCTTCGTCTGCTCCGAGCCGGTGCTGACCGGACGGCATTTCTGGTTCGACACCCTCTGGCGGCGCAGCGGCGAACAGGCCGTCACCCACGCGATGTCGATGCCGTATGCCGAATGGCGAGCGCTGCGGGACGCAATCGCGACGCGCGCAGCCGAGACAGACGCACATCGGCCGATGACGCCAACCGAGCTGCGCCGGCTTGCGGCGAGCCCCCTCGTCGAGATTGGCGGGCATACGATGCGTCATCCCGTGCTGCGATTCGCGCCGATCGACGAGCAGCGGGAAGAAATCAGCGGTTGCCGAACGGCGCTTCAGGAAGCCATCGGGAAACCGATCCGCAGCTTCGCTTACCCGTTCGGACGCGTCGCCGAGCACTACCAGCCTGAGACCCCGCGCGTCATCGAGGCCGCCGGTTTCGATCTGGCATTCACGACCAATCCGTCGTTTGTGCCGGGCGAAGTCGATCCATTCCAGATTCCGCGTTTTGTGATGCTCGGCAGCGTCGACGACGCCGAGCTTGCGCATCGCCTCGTGCACTCCTGGCACGCCACGGGGACGACCATATGAGCGCGAGAATCTGCGTTGTCACCGCGGGTCACCTCTCCACGTGTCCGCGGATGCTGAAGGCCGCTGACGCACTGGACGAGGCGGGCTACCAGGTTCGCGTCATCAGCACGCGCCATGTGGCATGGGCGTGGGAGGCGGACCAGCGCGCGCGCGACCGCCGCTCGTGGCCGTGGCGCGTCGTTGACTACGATCGAACGAGCGCGCGGCTACGGCAGCTGGCGACGGGAGCGCGGTTGCGCTCGGCGCAGGCGGTCGCGATGGCGGTCGGTCCAGCTCGCGCGCCGCTGGGCATCGGCATTAGAGGGTATAGCCGCGTCCACGACGAGCTGGTCGCTGCCATCGCCGCGGAACCGGCGGACCTGGTTTATGGCGGCACGACCGGCGCCCTCGCGGCCGTTGCTGCCGGCGCGCATCGACTCGGCGCCCGCTTCGCACTCGATCTCGAGGACTTTCACTCCGCAGAGCAGAGCGGTGCCGGAAGCGTGCTGGCGCACAGGCTGGCGGAGCGCATCGAGGCGCATGTGCTTCCCCACGCCGCCTTTCTCACCGCGGGCAGTCCGATGATCGCCGAGGCGTACGCGGCGAAGTACGGCGTGCGGCCCCGAGCCATTCACAACACGTTCCCGCTGAATCTTCATCCGCCGTCAGTGCCCGACGGTCCGCTGAAGATGTACTGGTTCAGCCAGACACTCGGCCCGGGCCGCGGGCTCGACGATCTCGTCAGGGGCATCGGCCTCGCGAACGTTCGCGCGGAGCTGCATCTTCGCGCGCGTCCGCTTCGCACATATGCCGCGCAGCTGGCGGCCCTGGCGCAATCGTCCGCGCCGCTGCTCGAGCTGGTGTTGCACGATCCGGCGCCCCCCGATCGGATGATCGCGCTTGCGCAGGGTTACCACTTCGGTGTCTCCGTCGAGGATGGCGAGGTGCTCAACCATCGCCTCTGTCTGGGCAACAAGATCTTCACGTACCTCGCGGCCGGCGTTCCGGTGCTGATGACGGCGACGCCCGCGCAGTCCCGCCTCGCGGCGGATCTCGGCCAGGCCGCCGAGGTGTATGAAAACGGGAGCATCGACGCCCTGGCGCGGATCGTGCGGCGCTACGCCGACGATCCGCGTGCGCGCTGCGTCGCCGCCAACGCGGCGCGGGCGGCGGCGGAGCGGCGCTGGCACTGGGAACATCCTGAAGACCGGGGCGCGTTGCTCCAGGCGGTACGGGAAGCCGTCGGCTAGATGCGCATCCTGCTCATCATGGATCCGCTCATTGCGGTGCCGCCGCGACATTACGGCGGCATCGAGCGCGTGGTTGCGGATCTCGCCGACGAACTCGTTCACCGCGGCCACGAGGTCACGTTGTGGGCCGCGCCCGGATCGCATATCGACGGCGCCCTCGAGCCGTTCGGACATGAAGGCGAGTGGACGCGATGGAGCAACGCCCGCAACACGGCCGTGTTGACCGCGCGTTTCCTCCGTCGGCCCGGTGCCTACGACGTGGTACACAACTTCGGACGCCTCGCCTATCTGACGACCGTTCTGAGCCGCAACGTGCCGAAGGTGCAGACCTACATGCGGCGTGTCAATCCGGACAATATGCGCCGTGCATCGTCACTGGGCGCGCGGCGTCTTCACTACACGGCGGTGAGTGAGGCGATTGCTGACACCGGCAAGCCGGGAGGCGGCGACTGGTCGGTGATTTATAACTGTGCGTCGCCCGAGCGATATACCTGCCGCACCGATACCGATCCGCGCACTGCGCCGCTCGTTTTCCTTGGCCGGCTCGAACGCTGCAAGGGCGCGCACAGCGCCATCGAAGTCGCGCGGCGTCTGAATCGCCGGCTGATCATCGCGGGCAATCTTTCGACGCTTCCGGAAGAGCGCGAGTACTTTCATTCGACCATCGAACCGGCAATCGACGGGCAGCTGGTCTCCTACATCGGTCCCGTCGACGACCGGCAGAAGGACGAGCTGCTCGGCAGCGCAGCAGCGTTCCTGCTGCCGATTGAATGGCTGGAGCCGTTCCCGGTCGTACTGCCGGAAGCGCTGCTGTGCGGAACGCCCGTCGTCGCGTTTCGTCAGGGCGGTGTTCCGGAGGGCATCGATCACGGACGGACAGGGTTCGTCTGCGACACCGTCGACGAGATGGTGGCGGCCATCGGCCGGCTCGACGAAATCGATCGCGCCGAGTGCCGCGCCGAAGGCGGGCGCCGCTTCAGCACAAAGACGATTGTCGACGACTACGAGCGCCTCTACGTGCGACTCCATGCCGACTGAACGACGGCTGCTGATGATCTCGCCGCACTTTCCGCCGGACAGCAGCGCCGGCACGCACCGCGTGCGCCTGCTGGCGCCGCACCTCGCGGCGTTCGGGTGGACGCCGACGGTGCTGACTGTCGCGCAGCAGGATTACGAGGGACGGATCGATCCCGAGTTGGCGAGCCTCGTGCCGTCCTCGCTCGACGTGGTCCGCAGCCGCGCGCTGCCGGCCGCGCTGACGCGCCGTATTGGCCTGGGCGATCTCGGCTTGCGTGCGCTGCCAGGCCTGCGCCGCGCCGCGTGGCGGCTGTCCAGGTGCCGTTCGTCCTCGATTACCAGGATCCGTGGGTCGGCGCGTGGGGGCAGACCGTCGGCGCAGGGCCGGCGGGTGCCGTCGATCTGAAGAGCCGATCGACGCGTGCGCTCGCCGAGCGCCTCGAGCCGCGCGTGCTGCACGCCGCTGATGCGGTGACGGCGGTCTCTGCGCGGACCTACGAGGACGCGCTCGCGCGCAGCGGTGCCGCGCCGCGGGAGGTGGCCGAGATTCCGATCGGCTGGGATCCCGTGGATGTCGAAGCGGTCGCGAACCGCCGTTCGCATCCGAACCTGATTCCGCGCGACGGCCGCGTCAACATCTGTTACACGGGCACACTGCTGCCGCTGGGCATCGGCACGCTGCGGGCGGTGCTGGCGGGAACGCGCGCGCTGCTGGAGCGGGATCCGCATCTGGCCGACCGCGTGCGGTTTTATTTCTTCGGCACGAGCAATCAGACGACCGACGCGACGCCGCGCGTGCTCCCGCATGCGAGGGAGCTGGGCGTCGAGCATCTGGTGCACGAACAGCCCGCCCGGCTCGATTACCTCGATGCCCTCGATGCGCTGCGGCAGGCGGACGCACTGCTCCTGCTTGGCAGCTCGGAGCGCCACTACACGCCGAGCAAGGTGTTTCCGGCGCTGCTCGCGAACCGCGCGCTGATGGCCGTCTACCACCAGGAGAGCACGGTCGTCGACATGCTTCGGGCCGCTGCGCCGCCGCCGGCATCGCACGTGATCACGTTCGACGATCGTCGTCCCGTGGAAACGCTCGTCGGCTGCGTCGCCGATGCGCTGCGCGCGCTCATCCGCGCCCACGGCTCCAGCGTGTCGATCAACCGAACCGCGCTCGAGCCGTGGTCCGCCCGGGCGCTCGCCGGCCGGCTTGCCACCGTCTGCGACCGGATTGCCGCATGACGAAGCCGCACCGCATCACCTTCGTCCAGACGCATCCGGTGCAGTACATGGCGCCGTTGTTCCGCTACATCGCCGCGGAGCGACACGATCTCGACCTCACAGTCTTGTACGCCTCGACGCCGATGCCCGATCAGCAGGGCGTCGGTTTCGATCGGGCGTTCCAATGGGACATCAGCCTCACCGACGGCTACCGCCATCGGATACTCGCGCCGGCGGAGTCGAGCCGTCGATTCGATTCCAGCAGCTTCCGCGGGGCGGACGTGGGTCCCGTTGACGAGGCGCTGATGGCCACGCGGCCGGACATCGTCATCGTGCCCGGCTGGCATTCGGCGTTTTATCTGCGTGCGATCGCCGCGAGCCGGCGCCACGGCATCCCCGTGCTCTATCGCGGCGACAGCAATCTCGCCGCGGGACCGCGCGGTATCCGGCGTCCAGTCTGGGGGATGCGGACGCGCGCGGTGCTGAAGATGTTCGACGGCTACCTCGCCGTCGGCACCCGCAGCCGCGAGTATCTGCGTCACTTCGGCGTGCCCGAGCCGCTCATCTTCGACTCGCCGCATGCGATCGATGCTGCGCGCTTCGCATCCGCCGCGGATGCCGAAGGCGTACGCGCGGCCACGCGCGCACGTATCGGGGCGAGCGACGACGATTTTCTTGTTCTTTTCGCAGGCAAGTTCACTTCCGTCAAACGTCCTGAAGATCTGATGGCCGCCGCGGCGAGGCTGGGGTCACGCGTGGTTGTTGCGACCGCGGGTTCCGGACCGTTGATGGCCGAGACGCGGGCGATGGCGGAACAGCTCGGCGTGCGAGCGGTGTTCTGCGGCTTCCTGAACCAGCGCGAGCTGCCGGCGCTCTATGCGGCCGCCGACTGCGTGGCTTTGCCCAGCCAGTCCGAAAGCTGGGGACTCACCGTCAACGAGGCGCTTGCCTGCGGAACGCCCTGCGTCGTCTCCGATCGCGTCGGATGCGCACCGGACCTGATCGATCACAATGCCTCGGGCGCGGTCTTCACGATGGGCGACATCGACGGTTTCGCCCACGCGCTGTCGCGCGTGCGTGAAGCCACCCGCGGCGGCGTCATCACGCGCCACTCCTGCCGCGACGTGTTGTCGGGGTTCTCGTTCGAAGCGGCCGCTGAAGGCATTCGACGGGGGACCGAACGGGTGATCAAACGGCGCGACGCAGCGCTCGCCTCGGATGAACATCCACGCGTCGTCGCGACGCTCGGCAACATGGTGTCGGTCTTCGGCCTCGAGCGGATGTCCTTCGAGGTCCTGCGCACGCTGCGCGAGCGCGGTGCGGCGGTGCACTGCGTCGTGAATCGATGGGACAGCAGCCGTGTCGTCGATTTGGCCGACGCGATCGGCGCCAGCTGGTCCACCGGCTACTACTGGTACGAACTGCGACGCCGCGCGACGATGCGCGGACGCATGCTCGCCGCGTGGGATGTGTTCCGGACGAGCGTCGATTTGCTTCGCGACGCGCGCCGATTCCGGCCGACCCACATCTTCGCGCCGGAATTCAACGCGATTCTCCGATCTGCGCCCGCGCTCTGGCTGCTGCGCCGTCTCGGGACGCGCGTTGTCCTGCGGCTCGGCAACGCGCCGGAGCACGGACGCTTCTACAACTTCCTGTGGCGGCACGTCATCGATCGCTGCGTCGATCAGTACGTGCCGAACTCCCGCTTCATCGAACAGGAGCTGCTGCAGCACGGCATCGCCGCGAGCAGGTCGCGCGTCGTCTACAACACCGTTCCGCATCGGCCGCACCAGTGGCAATCGCAGCAGGGCATTCCCGGCCGCGTCATCTTCGTCGGACAGATCATTCCGCCGAAAGGACTCGATCTTCTCCTCGACGCCGTTGCGCAGCTGCGAGCACGCGGTTTCGATGTCACGCTGGACGTGGTCGGCGACATCGAAGGATGGGAGCACCCGGGGTACGGCGGCTATCGCGCGAGCGTCCGTGCGCGGGCGGCGCAGCCCGATCTGGCGGGGGCGGTACGTTTCCTCGGTTTGCGTGAAGACGTGCCGGTGCTGATGGCAACGGCATCCGTCCACTGCCTGCCGTCGCGGCCCGAGCAGAAGGAAGGTTTCACCGTGACGACGCTCGAGGCAAAGCGGGCAGGCCTTCCGTCCGTCGTGACGCAGAGCGGCGCGCTGCCGGAGATGGTGCGGCACACCGTCGACGGATGGGTGTGCTCCGACACGACGGCGGACGCGATTGCCGAAGGGCTGCAATACTTCCTCGCGGATCCCGAGCGCGCCCGTCTGGCGGGCGACGAGGCGCGCGCCTCGGAGCTCGTGTACAACCGCGGGCGATTCGCGGCCGAGTGGGCGGACATCTTTTCCGTGCGCGGCGATCTGGTCAGACCGACCGTTCGCACGCAACCCTCCTGATGCTGTTCGGCTGGTTCCCGACGGAAACTTCCGAGACGCTGCCGGTGATCTCGTCGATGGCCGCCGCCGTGCGCGTCACCGACGCGGAGCAGGTGAGGCTCTGGCCGACGGGCACGCTGGGCGTCGGCCTGATCGAGCTTCCGCTCGATGGCGTAGACGCGTCGATGGAGCCTGCGCGCGGACACGATGGTTCGGTGCTCTGGATGAGCGGAGAAGCGTTCGACTGGCCGTCGCACGGCGGCCTCCGCGGCGCCGCGGACAGCCGCACGCCGCAGTTTCGCTCGCGCCTGCTCGACGCGATTCTCGCGCAGGGCGCGGAATCGATTGCGGATCTCGACGGTGAATATCAGATTGCCGTCTGGCGGCCGCAGCAGCGAACGCTGCAACTGCTCAACGATCGGTTCGGCGCGCTGCCGATGTACCTCGGCTCCTCGCCGCGCGGAACGGCGTTCGCCGGCGGCGTTCGCGGTGTCGTCCTGGGCCCCGGCATGTCGTGCGAGCCCGATACGCAGGCGATTCGCGAAGCGGTCAGCTTCGGCGGGTACCGGCTCGGCAGCCGCACGAACATTCGCGACGTGCGGATGATGCCGCCGGCCAGTGTGGTGACGATCTCGCCCGCCGGCACGTCCACGAAGCGCTACTGGACGTGGTCGGAGCTGCGCGACGGCGACGCGACCAACGAACAGGAATTTCTCGAGGAGGCGCGCGCGAGGTGGCGCGCGGCGATCGCCACACGTCTCGACGGCGCGCGCCGTCCGGGGCTGACGCTGAGCGGCGGCCTCGACAGCCGCGCGATTCTCGCGGAAGCATCGCGCCAGCGCTCTGGTGTGCGGACGCTCACCTACGGCGTCCCACCGTCGGACGACGTGAAGATTGCGAGGCGCGCCGCGCGCGCGGTCAATGCGGAGTGGGAACTGTTTCCGCTCTACGCGGACGGATGGCTGGAGCGGCGCACGAACCGCATTCTCGAGACCGACGGGCTGATGGATCTCGTCGACCTGATGCACACGGAAGCGCTTCCGAAACTTCCATCGGCTTTCGACGTGTACTTGAGCGGCTACATCGGCGATGCGGTTGCGGGATCGACGCTCTTCTTCGGCAGCCGTCCCGAGGATTTTCTGGCCACGATGCCGTACTACGGCGGCGAGCTGGCCTTCTCCTACGCCGACGCGCACCGCATGGCGGAGGAGATGATCGCCGCCACGCCCGGGGCACCGCGGTTCGCAGCATACGAGCAGAAGCTGCCGCAGTCGACCAATCGGATTACGGCCGCGGCGCGCCCGTTCGCGATCGTCCGTCGTCCGTTCGTCGATTACCGCTTCTTTGATTGGTGCCAGCGGATGCCGCCAGCCTGGCGGATGAGCCATCGCTGGCGCGAGCGCTGGCTCGTCTCGACCTACCCCGAATGTTTTGCGCGGCTTGCCAATCAGCAGACGGGCGTTCCGCCGGAGTCGTCGCGCGTTCGCTGGCAGGTGACGCGCACCGCGCGTTTCCTCTGGCGGCGTGCGCTGGGAACCGCCCGGTCCGCGGGACTGGATGTGACCGTGCCCGAACGGTCGTATCATCCGGATGATCGGTACTGGTCACAGCCTGCTGAGCGCGCGGACATCGAAGGC
>QHWQ01000216.1:0-11650 GCA_003222635.1 Acidobacteriota bacterium
TGGAGCGGACGATCATCTACGCGACAGGGATGGCGAACATCCGCGACGTCATTCCGTTCCCGCGCACTCCCGGCAATGCCGCTTTCTAGTTGGTAGTTGGTGGTTGGTAGTTCGTAGTGAAGAACGGCGACTACCAACTACTAACTACCAACTACTAACTTCAAAAAGCGACGAACATGTGCTCGAGGCGCTCGCGGGCTTTGGCCGTGCGCGTGAGCACTTCGATGGGATCGCCCGTGTTCTCGACCTCGAACATCAGCACGCCGTCGTAGCCAATCTTCTGGGTCTCCATGATTGCCGCATCCCAGTCGATGCGTCCGGCAAAGGGCACGCGGTGGTCGTCCTTCCGCCCGTCGTTGTCGTGCACGTGCGTCGTCCAGAGGTGCCCGCTGACGGTTTCGATCGCGTCGCTGAGATCGCCCATCAGGTTGGCGTGCCCGTAGTCGAAACAGACGCCCACGTCGAGGCCTTCGAGCGGCTCTTCGATGAGATGGCAGATGGCGCCGGCACTCGAGAGTTTGTTCGGCATCACTTCCAGCGCCACACGAACGTTCACGTCGCTGGCGAGCGCGACGATTTCTTCCACGCTGCGTCGCGCCGCATGGGACTGATTGTCGTTCGGCGGTACCGTCTGCCCACCGGGGATGCCGAGATGCACGACGAGGTATGTGAAGGGCGCCGTGGCGGCGACCTTCAGCGTCGCCGCAATTTCGGCGACCGCCGACTTGCGCTTCGCCTCCTCGCCCGAGGCGATGGAGTAGGCACCCACCCACGCGCCGCCGCGAATCGCGTCGACGATCGGCGCATGCATCGAGTGAAACGAGAGCCGCGCGTCCGCCAGCCATTCGGCGAGCTGCGCAACGGCGCGGGCATCGTGATAGTCGAAATGCGCGCGCGTGGCGAACACCTCGACCGCCTCGAAGCCATGGCCGGCGATATCGACGAGGTGCTCGCGGCTCAGCCGCGCTTCGTGAAAGAGGTGGGTCGAGACGCCGAAGCGATGATCAGTCAACCTCTGATTATCGCAATTCCTCCAGATGTTCAGCGAGCAATTCCCGCAGCCGCGCGAAGCGCGGATAGCGCACGAGATTCCCGCGCGCGAAATTGAGCGTCCGCGGGATGTATTGGATATAGACCGTGTTGTGGCGCGAGGTCGTCTGGAACCCGAAGGTGCCGAGCGCCTTCAGGTTCCGCTGCAGCGCCATGAGGTCGAAGCGGCGGCGGAATTCGGCCGGGTCCTGTGACGGCTGGCGCCCCTCGCGCAGGGCGAGGAAAAACGCGATGAGGCTTTCCACCTGCGCCTCGGTGAAATCGACGTACGAATCGCGCAGCAGCGAGACCAGATCGTAGGTGTCCGGCCCCATCCGCGCATCCTGGAAGTCGATGATGTAGAGGCTGCCGTCGTGCAGCATCAGGTTGCGGCTGTGATAGTCGCGATGGCAGAGCACGCGCGGCTCGGACGCGAGCTCGTCGACGATCGACGCGTATTCCTTCGCCAGCGCGTCGCGCTGCGCCGTGGTCGGCTGCGCGCCGCGATACCCCTCCAGGAAATGCTTCGTGAAGAACTGCAGCTCCCATGTCAGCTTCTCGACGTCGAACGCGATGCCGTACGGGATGTACTCGGCCGATGCGAGCTCGGCGCCGCGCCGCTGCAGCGTGTCGATGAACGTCACGGCCTGCCGATAGAGCGCGTCGTGCTGCGCGGGCGACGCCGCGCCGAGATGCGCCTGCAGCGTGACGTCGCCGAGATCCTGCAGCGCGATGATCCCGAGCTCGTCGGAGTGTCCGAGGATGCGGGGCACCGGGACCGGCATCGCGCTGAGCAGCTTCGACACGTTGACGAAGGGCAGCGTGTCGAACTCGATCGTCCCGGGATGGACCGCCAGCACCTGCGGCGAATCGTCTCGCAGCAGGATACGAAAGTAGCGGCGATCGGAGGCGTCGCCCGAGAGCGGAACGATCTTCGCCGCCGCGATGCCCGCGGACGCGAGATACGTGTCGATGCGACCCCGCACGTCGTCGGTCGCACGCCTATCCATCGATCGGTCCGATCGCCAGCTCGCCGACGAGCTGCTCGCTCTCCATCAATTCACCGTGCGCCACGCGAATGGTTTTGTTCTCCCAGGACGATCCGGGCGGCACGCGCACGCCGTCGGTTACGATGCACCGCCTGAGCCGCGCGTCCGCTCCGATCTCCACATCGTCCCACAGGATGCATTCGTCCTCGCGTGGAGCAAAGTGCAGGGATGTGCTGAGGTAGTCGGCCGGGGTGCCGATGTCGAAAAACTCCGCTTCCGTGATGAAGGCACGCACGCTGCCAGGTCGCGAGGCGATGAGCGCCGGATAGACCTCGCGCGTCGATTCGGACGGCACGTTGTCTGGCAATCCGGCGAAGACCTCTTTCTCAGCCACCTGCACGCCCACGAAGTGGTGGCTGGTCGCAGCTCTGCCAAAGCCGGCGATCGCGCCGCCCGCATCCACGATGGCGCCGCCGTATTTCTCGGGATGCAGATTCGGGATGACCGCCATCGTCACCAGCGCTCCCGATGTGCGATGCGCATCCACCAGCGCGCCGACGTCGACGTTGGTCAACGTGTCGCCGTTGACGATCAGAAACGTCGGTGCGTCGAGCAGCGGCAACGCGCGGCGTGGGCCGCCCGCGGAACCGAGCACGGGCATTTCCCACGAATAGCGGACGCGCACGCCGTCCGCGCTGCCGTCGCCGACAATGGACGTGATCGTGTGGGGGAGATGGTGAAGGTTGAGGACAGCGTCGCTCACGCCATAACCGGCGAGCCAGCCCAGGATGCGCTGCGCGAGCGGGACGCCCCCGACCGGGAGCGCCGCTTTCGCGCGGACGAACGAGAGCGGACGGAGGCGGGTAGCCAGACCCGCGGTCAATACCAGCGCCGGGATCATTCCTCGACGAAAACCATATTCGCGCCGGTCAGGCCGAACTCCTCGCGATGCTTGATGAAGAGGCCGCGGTAGGAATCGAGCACGAAATCCGACGGCGTGCGTCCGAGCGCAATCGTCATCGCGAGGATGCCTTCTTCGCCGCCTTCGATCTCGACGAACGTGCCGACGGGCGTCTCGTCGATGGCGATGACGACGTCTTCGGCGGCGTACTCCTCGCGGTACTTCTCGTAGCGGAACCACACGTGCAGGCCGAGCTCCTCGAGCACGCGCTGCAGCACTTCGCCGTCGCCAATGACGGTCTCGTGCTCGTCGCGCACCTTCATCGATCCGGGCAGCACGGGACCTTTGAAGGTCAGCAGGTTCTTGCCCGCCTCGGTGCGGACGCGCAGCACGCAGCGGCGCCGGCGCAGCGATTCATCCTCCGTATCGAGCAGGGCATCTTCCTGCAGGCGGCGGGAGCGAAGGGGGGCGGCACCAGCGGCAAGGATCGCCGCGCGCGCATCTTCCGGGCTGGCGAACCGGAGTTTGACTTCACGCTCGATCATCAGCGTCACGTCGGCCTCCAGGGAGGCGCAATTTGTATCACAAAAAGAAAAGGCGGGTCCGAAAGGACCCGCCTTTCACTCCGGAGATCGGTGTGCGCTATTCCTTCGTCACGACCACGGCCATATCGGTGCCGTTGCGCCTGATGCGAAGGATGGCGGTGCCGCCCGACGCGACGCGGCCAAGCTCGCGGCTCGCATCCGCTACGCTGCCGACCGTCGCGCGGCCGACGCGCGTGATCACGTCGCCCTGCATGATGCCGGCGCGTGCCGCCGGGCTCGCCGGTTCGACGTCGACCACCACCGCGCCGCGGACGTTGTCGTCGAGGCGCAGCCGGCGCGCGACGTCAGGTGTGATGTTGCTCAGCGACATGCCGAAGCCGCTCGTCGCTTCCTGCTGCGGCCCGTTGTCGTTGTCGCGGCCGCCGCGTCCGCCGTTGAGCGCCGCCTGCTCGGCCTCGAGATCGAGCTCGCCGACCTTCACGTTGATCGTCTTCTCTTCCTTGTCACGGACGACGCGCACCGGCACCGTCGTGTTCGGAGGCGTGACGACGACCATGGAGACGAGCGAGTCGCGGTCCTTCACCGGCTTGCCGTTGAACTGCACGATCACGTCGCCCGGCTCGATGCCCGCCTTGTCGGACGGACCACCCGGAACCACCGACGACACCAAGGCGCCCTGGCGGTTCTTGAGACCGAGCGTGTCGAGCGCGTTCTGCGGGATGACGCCGATCGAGACGCCGATCATGCCGCGCGTGATCTTGCCGCTGCGCAGCTGCGGCAGCAGCTCGCGGACGGTATTGATCGGAATGGCGAAGCCGATGCCGATGTTGCCCGACTGCCGCGCATCCGTATAGATCGCCGAGTTGATCCCGACCACTTCGCCGCGGACGTTCAGCAGCGGACCGCCCGAGTTGCCCGGGTTGATCGCCGCGTCGGTCTGCAGCACCTGCGTGCTGCGCCCTTCCGTCGTCGGGAACGGCCGCGAGGTCGCGCTGATGACGCCGACGCTGACCGTATGCGCGAGATTGAACGGGTTGCCGATGGCCATCACCCAGTCGCCCGGCTCCATCTGGCTCGAGTCGCCGAACTTGATCTCGGGCAGCGTGTGATTCGGCTTCTCGGTGAGCTGAATGAGCGCGCTGTCGGTGAGCGGGTCGCGGCCGATGACCTTCGCCGCATATTCCTGATCCTCGTCCTCGCCGTAGAGCGAGACCTCAATCTTCGTCGCGCCCTCCACGACGTGATTGTTGGTCAGGATGAGGCCCGACTTGTCGATGATGAAGCCGGTGCCCGCGGCCTGCACGACCTGGTCGCGCGGACGCTGGCGCTGCTGCTGCCCCTGGCCGCCTCCGCCCTGGCCGAAGAAGCGCTGGAGCAGATCATCCTGATCGCCGCCGCCGCCGCCACCGCCGCCGAAGAAGTCGCTCAGGTCCTGCGTGCGCTGCCGCGACTCGGTGCGGATGTTGACGACGGCCGGTGTGACCGCCTTCGCGACGTCGCGCCAGGTGGTCGCCGTGACCGCGCCGGTGATCGGCGCGTTGTTGTAGGGCGTCGCCGCGACGGACTGGGCAGCTGACTGGGGTGTCAGATCCAGGCGCGACGCAATGACCATCCCGACCGCAAGCGACGCAATAGCAATGAGCAATGCGTAAAAGAGAGTGGTTCTGCGATTGGACATGCTTCAAATCCTCGTTTTATTCGTCGTTCCCAGCCACAGGTTCTATTGTCGCTCGCTGGGCCTTTCTTAAGACTCTACGAATTCACGTTTGACGAAACTGTGAAAACTTGCGTGTCGATGCCTCAACTTGCCAGGGTCACCACTGCCATTTGACGCGGCCCGCTGACGACCGCGTCCCGATCGCGTCGAAACACGTTGATTTCCGTGCGAACTCCGAAAGTGTCGAAATACAGGCCGGGCTCGACCGTGAAGCCGGTGCCCGGAAGGATGCGGCGGTCGTCGTGCGTCTCGTAGTCATCCAGATGGACGCCGTTTCCATGCACGCTTTCGCCGAGGCTGTGGCCGGTGCGGTGCAGGATGTGCTCGCGGTAGCCCGACTGCTCGAGCACGCCGCGCGCCGCCCGATCCACTTCCCAGCCGTGCAGCTCCCGTCCCGTCATTGCCGCCTCTTCCACGAGCGCTACCGCCGCGTCGCGCGACCGGACGATCGCATCGAACGCGCGGGCTGTCTCGTCAGGGACGCGTGATCCGGTGAAGCCTACCCAGGTGATGTCAGCAAACACCGCGCCCGGATCCTTCATCTTGCCCCACAGGTCGAGCAGCAGCACCTGGTCAGGCGCAATCACAGCCGAATGCCGGGGCGTCGGCAGATAGTGAGGATTGCCGGCATTGGCGCCAAGCGCCACATCGGGTGCGGAATCGCTGACGAGCCCTTCTTCCTCGAACCACTGCACCATCTGCTGCTGCAGGTCGAACTCCGTCAGACGCTCGCCATCCTTCAGCGCGCGGCGGGCGCGATCGAACGCGCGATCCTTGATGCGATAGAGCGCAGCGGACGCGCGCACGTGCGTGGCCAGCTGCGCGGGCGTCCACGCGGCTTCGAAGCGCTGCACGAGATCGCCGGAGGAGACGATCTCCACGCCGCGCGCGCGAATCAGTTCGGCCGTGCCGGCATCGACGCGTGAGAGATACGGGATCGCGCCGTTCGGCGAGTACTCCATCGCGAGGCGCCGGACGCCGCTTAGCAGGTCATCGAGGCCCTTGTCCAACTGCTCGCGACGTGCATAAGTCTGCTTGCTGCCGGGGAGCGCGTCGAGGTTGTGCCGTTCGATGGCGTGAACGAGCGCGCGGGGCGAGCCGGACGACGGAATCAGGTAGTACCACCGCCGCGTCGTCATGTGCGTGCCGTTGGTGAGGCCCGCGAGCCGCGCCGCAATCGGATTGGACCCGTGAAAGTCGTAGAGCAGCCAGGCGTCCAGGCCGTCGGCGCGCAGGCTCTCCTGGATCGCGGCCACGTCGAGCGGCATAACGTCTGAGTATACGGCGGTTGCGGCGTGCATAACTCGAGCTTCCGTATCGGTATGACGCGCGAGCGGGTTCATTGGTTGGAGGCGCATAATTCCCCTATGACACGGCGATTTCTGTACTCCGTGATTCTGGCGGTCGGCTTCGCCGGAGTGTTGACTCGGGCTCAGCAGCCCGAACAACCACCTTTGACCTTCCGCGTCGAGGCGAATTTCGTCGAGGTCGACGCCTTTGTCAGCGACGCCGCCGGCAAGCCGGTGACCGATCTGAAGGCGGGCGACTTCCAGCTGCTCGAAGACGGCAAGCCGCAGATGGTCAGCGCGTTCTCGTTCGTGAACATTCCGATCACGCGCGCCGAGCGTCCGCTGTTTTCGCCGACGGCGATCGAGCCCGACGTGGATACGAACGTCGGCATGGACGGGCGCATCTACCTGTTCGTCATCGACGATCTGCACATCGACCTGACGCGCGGGCCGCGCGTGAAGGAGGCGCTGCATCGCTTCTTCGAGCGCAGCTTCGGCGCCAACGATCTGGCCGCCGTGGTGTTCACGGGCGGCCGCTCGCAGGACGGTCAGGAGTTCACCAACAACGCCCGGCTGCTGCTCGCGGCGGTGGACAAGACCTTCGGCAGGAAGCTCCGTTCGCCGACGCTGGAGCGGCTCGACCAGTACAACCGCCAGCAGCAGGCGGGCACGCGCAACGCCGGCGATCCCGTCAACGACCCGCTCGCCTTCGAGCGCGTGCAGAACGCGCGCAACATGCTGCAGTCGGTGCAGAAGCTCGCCGATTTCATGGCCGGCCTGCACGGCCGCCGCAAGGCGATGGTGCTCGTCAGCGAAGGCATCGACTACGACATCTACGATCTGTTCGGCAACAGCGGCTCCGCATCGCTCGTCGTCGATTCGACGCGTGAGGCGATTGCGTCCGCCACGCGCGCCAACGTCAGCATCTACGCGATCGATCCGCGCGGCCTGCAGGTGGCCGGCAGCGATCTGATCGAAAGCTCGGGAGGGGTGACCGATGATCCGAACCTCGGACTCGGCATCCAGTCCGCGATGAACGAGCTGCGGCTCTCCCAGGACAGCCTGCGCGAGCTCGCGGACGAAACCGGCGGCTTCGCGGCCGTCAATCGCAACAACGTGGACGAGGCGTTCGATCGCATCGTGCAGGAGAGCAGCAGCTATTACGTGCTCGGCTACGTTCCCGCCAACGACCGGCGCGATGGGCGGTTCCGCAAGATCGACCTCCGCGTCACGCGTCCTGGCGTGATGGTGCGCGCGCGGCGCGGCTACGTGGCGGCGCGTGGCCGCGCGGCGGCGGCGGCGAAAGCGTCGAACGATCCCGGCGCCGACGCGCTGAAAGCGGCAGTCGAAAGCCCGCTGCCATCGACCGGCATTCCGATGCGCCTGTTCGCGGCGCCGTACAAGGGCATGCCGCCCAACGCCGCGGTCACGCTGGCGGTGGAGCTGAACGTCGACGCGCTGAAATTCACCCAGAAGAACGGCACCTATAACGACGCGCTGACGCTCGTCACCTTCGTGACCGACGACAGCGGCAAGACGCGCGTCAACGAGAAGGCGAGCGTCGATCTCACGCTGATGCCGCAGACGCTCGCGCGTGCGCGCGAGCGCGGCTTCCGCGTCACGACCGCGGTCAATCTGCCGCCGGGCCGCTACCAGCTGCGCATGTCCGCCGCCGATGCCGCCGGCGTCGCGGGGAGCGTCGCGCGCACGCTGGTCGTACCGGATTTCTACAAACAGCCGCTGACGATGAGCGGTGTGACGCTGCTCTCGGCCTCCGGCCTGCTCGCGCCGACCGCACGCGTCAAGGATGATCCTGTCGGGACGCTGCTGATGCGTCCGCCGACGACCGCGCGCGAGTTCGCGCGCGACGATCAGCTGATGCTCTTCGCGGAGGTGTACGAGAACCAGGCTGGCGGCCAGCCGCACATGATCGACATCAGCACCGAGGTGCGCGCCGAAGGCGGGCAGGTGGTGTTCAGAAACAGCGAGACGCGCTCGTCGACCGATCTGCAGGGTGGACGAGGCGGCTACGGCTACACCGCGCAGATTCCGCTGAAGGATGTCGCGCCAGGCTTATACGTGGTGCATGTGGAAGGGAAGCGGCGCGACGGCAACATCCCGGCAGTTGCGCGGGAGGTGCAAATCAGGATTCAGTAGGGTGCAAATGGTGCAAAAGGTGCAAATGGTGCAAATGGTGCAATCGGTGGCACCCGTCGCACCCATTGCACCTATTGCACCCATTGCACCTGATTGCACCCAATCGCACCGACCCGCGAAAAGAGAATTAGAGTTTCGCGACGACGGTCGGCTTGACGCCGCCGTTCTGCTGCTCGAACTTGTACTGGCTGTTCTTCATGTTCGGCTTGATCGGCGAGCGCAGCTCCACGTCGATCACCTCGCCCGGCATCAGCGGCTTGCGGTAGCGGAACTCGTCGCCGCTGACCGGATTGCCGCCCGCGTCGTACCAGAACTCGGTCACCTTCAGGCCGGCGATCGACCCCGTCGTCGACGGGTTCTTCACCTTGAAGGTGGTGACGATTTCGTTCGGCAGGCGCTTGACCGCGGGCTTGGTCATGTTCAACACCGCCTCGCCGCGAATCGGCGGAACGAACTTGCCGGGCGCCGCAGGCGGAGCTTGGGCCGCGGGCGTCGCCGGTTTGGCCGCGGGCTTGGCCTGGGCGCTGTTGGCTTGTTGTGCCAGCGCGCTCGTCGCCAACAGCACAGAGGCACCGAGTGCCAGCAGCGTGGTGACCTTGATACTCATGATCTGATTCTCCGCTGGAAAGTCAGGCGCATTATACGCTTACATTTCGCCGTTCCAATCCTCCGCCTCCGGGTTCGCCGCGCGGAAGATTTCCAGGTGCCATTTGCCGCCGCCCCACGGCTCGATGACCTCGGTGGCGACGACGTCGACGAGAATCTCCGCGAACGTGCGTCCCTCCGGATCCCCATCGAGGTGATAGGCGGGGTCGTCCCACGCGAAGTTCGGGTAGAGCACCATCGTCAGGAACAGGTCGTAGCCGTCGTCGACGACGATGATCTGGCCGCAGGGGCGCTTGATGGTCGAGTGGTAGATCAGATACTTCTCGGCGCTGTGCGCGCGGATGTAGCGCTTGAGCGCGAACTCGCGCGCGACGATCTCCTCGACGGCGATTTTCTTTTCCCAGCAGTCGCGGCAATAGCGCTCCTCGCCGCGCGGCTCGGACACATCCTTCGCCCCGCAGAGCGCGCACTTGATTTTCGTGAGGTTCGACTTTCGGGTAGCCACTATCCCGAAATTATATCGGGCCGCGCACCCGGGTGGTGGCCCGGGAAGATTCGCGACAGCGAATCGCGCGCAACCCCCATGTGCGCGGCGACGATTTCGCTGAAGACGTCGCGAAAGTCGGTCGTCACCGCGACGTCACGCCCCTCGAAGCGGTGCGCGTCGCTCAATCCGGGCCATCGGCCGTGCACGCCGCCGCGCAGGTTCCCGCCGATCACCATCATCGCGTTGCCGTGGCCGTGATCGGTGCCGCCGTTGCCGTTTTCGGCCACCGCGCGCCCGAACTCCGACATCGTTACGATGACGGTGTCGGCCATGCGGTCGCCGAGATCCGCGGCGAGCGCGGCGAGGCCGCGCGAGAACTCGTCGAGGCGCGTGGCGATTTGCCCGGTCACGGACCCTTCGTTGACGTGATGATCCCAGTTGCCCAGCTCGGTGAACGCCACCTCGAGGCCGACGTCGGCCTTGGCCAGCCGCGCGATCTCCGCGAGCGCTTTGCCGAACGCCGTGTTGGGATACTCGACGCCAGGCGCGGGCCGATACGGCATGCTGGCGGCCTGACGCAGCGTCCGCATGGCGGCGAATGCGTCGTTGCCGGCGGCGCTCAGCGTCGGATCGGATGCGTGTTCGTATCGATCCTCGAATGCCGAAGCGGCGCCGCGCACGCCGAACTCATCCACACTCCCGATCGCGAGCGCCGGCGCCGGGCCCTCCAGCGATCTGGGCATGGTTCGCGCGAGCGCGACGCCGCGCAGCGGATTGTGTTCCTCGGACGACACCTGCAGGTAGCGGTTCAGCCAGCCGTCGCGCGTGGCTTTCACGCCCGGCGTCGCCGATTCCATGTAGTCCTGCGCGTCGAAGTGCGAGCGCGTGTTGTCCGGCGACCCGCACGCGTGCACGATGGCGAGCGAGTGGTTGTCCCAGAGCGGCTTGAGCGGCGCCATCGATGGATGCAGGCCGAAGAAGCCGTCGAGATCGATCGTCGACGCTCGTGGAATCGCGATGGTCGGGCGCAGGCGGTAATAGTCGGCCTCGCCGTACGGAACGATCATGTTCAGACCGTCGACGGCGCCGCGCTGAAAGATGGCGATGAGGAGCTTGCGCCGCGCGCTCACCGCGGCGGCCGCGCGGCCGATGAACGACGGCGCGAAGCCGAGCGACAGCATCGCCATCGCGCCCGATTTGAGAAACACCCTTCGATTCATGGATTAGTGCCTCTGAAATTCCGGAGATCCGATGCGCAGCGCGAGCTCCTGCGCGGGCGGCGGATTCGCGGGCAGCGTCACGCCCGGCATGTTCCCCGACACGAGGCGCGTCGCGAAGTTCATGCGCGTCACGAGCCCGCCCGCCGAGACCCACGCATCCGCCGTCTGGTGGTAGCCGGTCGGCGGCTGGCACATGTAGAGCGGCTCGCCGAGCTGCTGCAGCGTCTGCACGAACGCGCGTCCCTCGCTCACACTCGCCCCTGTTGTTCTCACCGCGCTCACCACATATTCAAACGGCGTCTTGAATTTCGCGTCGCGAACGCCCGGCGACAGGAACTCCGGCGACGTGACGATCGTCTTGACGACCTCGCGCAGGTCGCCCTTCGTCTCGAGGAAGCGCTTCGCGGCGCGATCCACGAGCGCGGGCGGCGGTTCATCCGCGACCAGCCGCTGCGCGAGCTGAAAGGCGATGTGATGCGCGGTCTCGGGACGGCTGGCGACGATGTCGAGCACCCGCTCGCCATCCTCGATGCCGCCGCCGGACTTGATCTTGTGGCCAAGCACGATCTTCTCGCCCGTGTCGTGCAGTGCCGGCGCGAAGCGGAACGTCCGCGTGCGCGGATCGATCGTCCACCCCGTGAACGCGCGCGCGACATTGATCACATCCTGCTGCGTGTAACCGCCATCGACGCCGAGCGTATGCAGCTCGA
>QHWQ01000216.1:11716-13167 GCA_003222635.1 Acidobacteriota bacterium
TAGAAGAGCATCGCCGGGCTTTTCGCATCCGCTTCGAGCAGATCGCGGAAGCGATCGAAGACGTGCGGACGGATGACGTCGCGTTCGTACTCGGGCAGAAATTCCGCCGTGCGTCCCTTGCCGGCGTAGACGTTGAAATGGTTGAACCAGAAATCGACGAGGACTTCCTGCAGCTGCCGCTCGCTGTACATCGCGCGCAGCAGCCTTTCTTCGGCGAGCGTCTCCACCTGCTGGCGGGCGAAACGCCGCAGCTCTTTCTGATCGGCGCTGTCCGGCGGCGCCTCGAACTGCGGGAGCATCGCCTCCGCGGCCCGGTCGTCGATGCGGGAGGGATGGAGCTGCTGGTCGATCCAGGGGTTCAGCCCGATGGCGCCCACGCGCTCGACGTCGCCCTGCCGCACCCCGAACGTCAGACGGTTGAGCGTGTGGGTAATCGCCGCGGTATCGTCAGGGGCCGCGCTCAGCTGAACCGTTAGGGCCGCGGACGCGACCGCAACGAGAAATCCTGTAAACCGATTCATGGCTAGCAGGTTGGACGGAACCTGTCGCGCAATGGTTGCTATTTCGTGACCGTTTGGTCCCGGAACGCCGGCAGATACATGTCGCGGACGTATTCCTTGACCATCCGCCGCGCGCTGAACTGCGGCAGCACGGTGCGGATCGCCTGCTTGACCACCTGCAGCCACCGCCGCGGCAGCCCGTCGCGATCGCGGTCGTAGAACGCCGGCACGATCTGTTGCTCGAGGATGGTGTAGAGCGCCTCCGCGTCGGCCCAGTCCTGCGCGTCTTGGTCGCCCGGGCTGGCCGCGCCCTCGATGAGCCATCCGTTGTCGCCGGTGAACCCTTCCGCCCACCAGCCGTCGCCGATGGAGCAGTGCGGTGTCCCGTTGATCGCCGCCTTCATGCCGCTCGTGCCGCTCGCCTCGAGCGGCTTGCGCGGGTTGTTCAACCAGACGTCGCACCCCTGCACGAGGAAGTGCGCGACGTGCAGGTCGTAGTCGTCCACGAACGCGATGCGGCCGCCGTATTTCGGGTCGAGCGCGCTGCGGTAGATGCGCTGCAGGTGATGCTTGCCCACCTCGTCCGCCGGATGCGCCTTGCCGGCGAACACGATCTGCACCGGACGTCCGGTCGCGGTGAGAATCCGCGCGAGACGATCGGGATCCGAGAAGATCAGCTCCGGCCGCTTGTAGCTCGTGAACCGCCGCGCGAAGCCGATCGTCAGCGTGTTCTGATCGAACATCGTCCCCGACGCAACGACGCGCGAGGCCGCGGCCTGCGCGCTCCACTTCTGACGCGCGCGCTCCCGTACGAAGTTGAACAGATACGAGCGGAGCGTCTGGCGCGCGGCCCACAGTTTCTCGTCCGGGATCTGCCGCACGCGATCGACGAACCCGGGATCGTCGTGCTGCTCGAGCCAGTCGGACCCGAGATACTCGTCGAACAGCTTT
>QHWQ01000217.1 GCA_003222635.1 Acidobacteriota bacterium
GCGGCGTCGCCGCCTCGCCACGCGAGGTACACGCGGAAGACGACCGCGTCGCTGCCGCTGGCCGCGCGCGCACGATTTGACGCCTTCGCCCACGACGGCACGCTTCCCGCGAGGGACGTGCGCGAGGGCGCCGCGGCCGATAGTCGAATCAATCCGATGGACAGGAGCGCAATGACGATCAATGCAGAGAATTTCTGGAATGACACGAGGGTCTCCTTGTTGGTAGAAGAATACGGGCGAGGATTATGCCGCGTCAGGGCAGCGGCGCTCAACCGCTGATCGGTTCAGCGCCGCTACGGTACCTGGCTTTTTCCAGGCAGTTCCTCACGGCGTCGACCAGCACATCGATGGTGATCGGCTTGTGCAGGACGCACGCAAAGTCTTCGGGATTGATGTCGGGATCGACGTGGCCGGTGACGAGAATCACCGGCACATCGCGCATGGTCACGTCGGATTCGAAGCTGCGCTTGACCGACTTGCCGTCGAGCCGCGGCATCATCAGGTCCAGCACGACTGCATCGACGGACTGCTCTTTCACGCGCTCGAGCGCATCCACACCGTCGGCGGCAACCACGACCGCGTAGCCTTCGAGCGTCAGAATCTTCTGATACAGCTCGCGAAGGGCTGGATCGTCTTCGACAATGAGCACGGTCGCCGCCCGAAGCGCGGGGAGCACGTCTCTTCAACGATACACATTCCGATCCGAAGGCAGCTCAGCTATTCAAGAAAATGCCTTGCAACTTAGTCCGGCCAGGTCGCGTTCGGATCCAGGTTCACGATCGTCAGGATCGACGCCGTCGGAATCTGCGGCCGGATCATCGGTTTGCCCGCGGCCTTGTGGCACGAGTAGCAGCTCTCGAGCATCGTCTTGTAGGCCGCGACGAACTGCGTCGAGTTCTGCTTCTCGATGGCGTCCTTCACCATCGTCAGGCTGCTCGTGTCGATCGCGTCGTAGATCGATTTGAGATCGACGATCTCGCCGTTGACCTTGTCGTTCGGGTTGATGCGCACGGTCCACGCGATGTGCGAGCGCGCCTCGTTGTAGAAGTAGCGCGCGAGCGGCCAGTTCTTCTTCTGCGCGGCGAACCAGAGGCTCGCCCAGTTGATGGCGACGTCCTGCATCGGATGCGAGTAGGAGGGGACGAGCGTCTTCAGGCGCTCGATCTCCGCCTGCATCTCCGCGGGCGTCATCGGCTTGGGCGGCGCCGTCGCGCGTCCTTCCTGCGCGGAAGCGGTGGAGACGACGCCGGTCAGCCAGAGGCGATCGACCACACCTCCAACCAGCATGGCAACGAGGATCAACGCTGCAGTGCGAAAGGATGCATGTTTCATGGGCAGATGCTACGCTGCATCCGCCCCGGCAGGAAATCTGAGATTTGGTCTCAGCGCGCCGCGGTCGACAGCCACGTCGAGGCAGGAGCCGACTGGCGCTCGTTCACCGCGGCGCAGTTGTCGATCCGCTCGAACGCCTGCTTCAGCGTGCGATCGGCGGCAGGCACGGGATGCTCCTTGAAGAACAGCTCGACCTCCGCCTTCTTCTCGCGCGAGCAGAAGGCGGCCACCGCGCCGGCGATGCGCGGAATTCCCTGGAAGACGCCGAGCGTTTTCGTCAACGTCTCCCAGTTCGCTTTGACAAACGTCCACGCCGCGTCCTGCGCCCATGGCTGACCGATGAGCGAAGCGATGAGCGTCGAGGTGTCCTGCGTGCGGACGTCGGGTGAGATCGCGAAGCGCAGCGTCCGCTGCACGAGCGCGGGATCGCGGAACGACGTCAGCGCGTTGAGGTAGCGGTAGTACTCCTCCGGCTTGTCGGTCAGCTTCGGCAGCTGCGCCATGTACCGGTCGTAGAGCATGGCGTCGCCGCCGACGGCGGCGACGTGCAGCACGGTGGACGCCAGCGTGCCCGGCACGGACGAGGGATCGTCAATGTACTTCACCGCCAGATCGCGCGCCTGGCGCTGCACATCCGCTGAATTGCCGGTGACGCCGACCAGCGAGAGCAGCGTCGCGCGGCGGGCCTGACGGTCATCCGGGTCGGACGCGTTGCCGGGCAGCCCGAGCGTCATCAGTTCCGGAGCGAACCGGCGCCGGATCCAGTCCTCGAAGGAGGCGACGTCGTTCATCTGGAGGACGTTGTGATGGGTGAACGCGAGGCTGCCCGCGATCTGCTCGACGACCGACGGCGCATCGTCGCCGGCCAGAGACGAGGCGCTGTCGAGATACACGCCGATGTCGTGCCGTCCCGCGCGCACCATCCACCACTCGTCGCCGAGCAGGCTCAGTCGCTCCGCGGCGGTCAGCGAACCGCGCGCCGTGCGCGCGATGGCGCGGACTTCGTCCGGCGTGTACTCCGACAGGTAATAGCCGCGGCCGTTCGCGTTGGCAAAGGCGTTGGCCGCGCAGACCGGCAGCGACGCTTTCTGATCGCGCTGCTCGAGCAGCGTGCACTGCTGCGGCGAGCGCCCCTGCGTCTTGAAGCAGACCGGAATCGCCCAGAGCGTCGATGACGAGGTGGACGATCCGGGAACGCCGACGAAGCGCTCCTGATGCAGGGAGACATCGGTGGTATTGCCCTGACACTTCGCTTCCACTTTGACCACTGGCGCGCCCGGCTGCTCGATGAACGGCTTCATGATGCGATCGACCGGCTTGCCGGTGACGCGCGCGACCTCGGTCCAGAAGTCCTCGCCCGCGGCGTTGGTGAAAGAGTACTTGCGCAGGTAGGACTGCACGCCCTTGCGGAACTCCTCGGGGCCCACGTAGTTCTCGATCGTGCGCAGCACCGACGCGGTCTTCTGATACGCGATGCCGTCGAACACCTCGTTGATCTCGTCGGGTGTCTCGACCTTCGTGCGAATGGGCCGCGTCGCGCGCAGCGCGTCGGTGGACACCGCGATCTGTGTCTCCTCGACATCGTCGAGATCCACCTGCCACTCCGGATGCCATGCGGCGAGCGGCTTGTTGGCCATCCACGTCGCAAACCCTTCGTTCAGCCAGATGTCGTCCCACCACTTCATGGTGACGAGGTCGCCGAACCACTGATGCGCGATTTCGTGCGAGAGGACCGACGCCACCGTCTTGCGCGTGCCGAGCGAGGCGCGCTGCGGGTCGGCGAACAGCTCCTCCTCGCGGAACGTGATCGCGCCGGCGTTCTCCATCGCCCCGGCGGCGAAATCCGGGATGCCGATGATGTCGAGCTTCCCGAACACGTACTTGATGCCGGTCCACTCGTTGTAGAACTTCAGCTCCTGCTGCGCCGCCTCGAGCGCAAAGCCGGTCAGTGGCAGCTTGTCGGGCGTGGAGCAGACGCGGACAGCAATGGCATCGGCGCTTCCGCTGCGGCAGACGAAGTCGCCGACGAGCATCGCGACGAGGTACGCCGACATCTTCGGCGTGCGCGCAAAGACGAGCGTGTGCTTGCCCGCCTCGGGGCCTGGCTTGTCCGACAGCTGCGCGCCGTTCGAGATCGCGGTGTCGCCGCTGTCGATCAGCAGCGAGATGTCGAACGTCGACTTGTAGGCGGGCTCATCCCAGCCCGGGAACGCGCGGCGCGCATCGGTCGCTTCCATCTGCGTGACCGCATAGCGGCGGCCGTTCGCCTTGCTCAAATAGAACCCGCGGAGCTTGTCGTTGAGAATGCCGGTGTAGGTGATCTGAATCGACGCGGTGCCGGCGGCAAGGGGGCGCGGCACAGTGAGCGTCGCCATCTCACTCTTCTCGTCGAGTGTCACGCGTGCGGTCTGTGTGCGGCCGCCGGAGGTGATCGCCACGTTTTGAAACTGGATCTCCGCGGCGTTGAGCGTGATCGAGGATGTCGGATTCGGCACCGTCACGTCGATCGTCTCTCGCCCGCGGAAGGTCGCGTTCTGCAGATCGGGCGCGAACCAGAGGTCGTAGTGCGTCGGCGCGACGGTGATGGGAAGCCGCTGGGCGAATGCCGATCCCGCCGAAAGCGCCAGGGCGGCGAGAGCGAAGGCGAACTTGCGCATTCATCAAAGCTACCAGAAACCCGGGACGGCAGAGATTTCGCAATACTCGGGCGCAGGACAGGAATGTGGGCAGTTTTCACGCCCGTTTTGTCGTTCCGCTTCCAATCGTGTCTGGAGGCAATACGGTCCGGCTGAAGCCGGACGCCACCGTTATGGAGGTTTCGATGAAGAAGTGGGCCTGTGTAATCGGGCTGAGCTTCGGAATGGCCGCGTGCAACGGCGCGAAGGCGCCCGAGAACGCGACGACCGACACAACCGGTACAGGCGGTACCGCTGCCAACGCGCCGATTTCGGCGGCGACGTCGACGCCAGCCGCGCCCGTCGCGCCCGTGTCGCGATTCGCCGAGGTGACCATCCCCTCGGGGACGACGCTCAGCCTGTCGCTGGCGTCGGCGGTCGGTTCCGACACGAGCAACGTCGAGCAGCCGGTTCGCGCCACGCTGCGCTCGCCCGTCACCATCAATGGTCACGAGGCGCTCCCCGCCGGCAGCGAAGTGACCGGTGTGGTCACCGAAGCGGACCGATCAGGCCGCGTGAAAGGACGCGCGCGCCTGGCGATGCGCTTCAACTCGCTGAAGGCGAACGGCGAGACCTACGACATCAGGACGTCGGGATTCGCACAGGAAGCGGCGGCGACCAAGAAGAAGGACGCGGAGAAGATTGCGATCGGCGCGGGAGCCGGCGCGGCGCTCGGCGCGATTCTCGGCGGCGGCGGCGGCGCGGCAAAGGGCGCGGCCATCGGCGGCGCCGGCGGCACGGGCGTCGTGCTCGCGACCAAGGGGAAGGAAATTCACCTCGGACCGGGCGCGGCGATCACGACGCGTCTGACGGCTCCGCTGACCGTTCGGATCCCTTCGTAAACATCAACGGCCCGATCGCACGCGCGTCACCGCGCGTGCGATCGCGTCCGTCACATCCTGCGCGTTCCTGCGATTGGCGAGGAGCGCGACCCGATCGTCTCCTTCAACTTCCACCTGCGTGAGCGGCAGCCCGCGGCGCAGCGTCGCGGCTTCGCTGAGCCTGATGGTGTCGTCCCATCGCGCGAGCTCGCTGGCCGCGCGTGTCAGATGGTCCGGACGGTTGAGGAACGCGCGCATCGCCCCGGCCGACGGCTGCGGCAGCTCTCCGGCGCTGGCCGACAACGTTCGGGTTGCCCGAAGCGCACCGGTGCGCGCGAGCCACGGGGACAGCGCGACGAACCTCGCCGATGGCTTCGCCGCCTCCTGCCCGCTGAATGCGCCCGGCGGATTGACGAGCACGAGCGCGGCGACATCCTCCGGATACCGCGCCGCGTACAACGTCGCCAGCGCCGCGCCGAACTCCACGCCCGCGATCACGAACGGTCCGCGTTCTCGCGCCTTGAGCAGCAACGCGCTTGTTTCCGGTGCTACTTCCTCCGGGGCGAACGGCGCATCGCCCGCCTCGCTCCACCCGAGTCCCGCGCGATCGTAGCTGCAGACGCGCGTCGTCTTCGCGAGATCGCCCTGCACCCACGCCCAGGCGGCCGACATGGTCATCGCCGGCGCCTCGAGCACGACGGTGGGCGCGCCCTGGCCGGCGCAGTAGAGATGGAGCTGGTGGGCGCCGACATCGATCATCCGTCCCGGATGCGGAAAGCGGCGGCGTTCGAGCGCGGTCGCGACGCCTTGATACGTCGCGCCGATGAGGATGAGGAGAAGGAGGACGACGCCGGAGGTGACGAGCGCGCGCCGGACGGCGGGGAGCATGTGCGAGTCGTCAACTCTCCAGGAGGCCGTACTTCTCGATGCGCGAGTACAACTGCGCGCGTGTCAGGCCGAGGAGCTTGGCGGCGCGCGTCTTGTTGTGGCGCGCCTGCGCGAGCGCCTTGATCACGAGCGAGCGTTCGAGCGCGTCGAGGTTGACGCCGCCGGCGGGCAGCGGCGCGTTGGCCGCATCAGCGGCGGGCGCCTTGCGCGTGGCGCTCACCGGCAGATGCTCGCTGCGAATCAATCCGCCATCGGCGAGGATGACGGCGCGTTCGATCGCGTTGCGCAGCTCGCGGACGTTGCCCGGCCACGGATAGGCGAGCAGGTCGCGCCTGGCGTCGCGCTCGAAGCCGATCGCCGGACGGCCGACCGTCTCCCCGATCTCGCGCAGGAACAGGTCCGCGAGCTCGAGCACATCGTCCGCGCGAGCGCGCAGCGGCGGCAGCTCGATCTCGAACACGCCGAGCCGGTAGTACAGGTCCTCGCGGAACTCGCCGCGCTGCATCGCGGCGTGCAGATCGCGATTGGTGGCGGCAATGACGCGAATGTCGGCGTGGTGCAGCCTGGTCCCGCCCAGGCGCTGGAACTCCCGCTCCTCGAGGACGCGCAGCAGCTTGGCCTGCACCGTCGGCGCCATCTCGCCGACTTCGTCGAAGAACAGCACGCCGCCGTTGGCCTGCTCGATGCGTCCCGGCTTGGACGCGACCGCGCCGGTAAAGGCGCCGCGCTCGTAGCCGAACAGCTCGGACTCGAGCAGTTGATCGGGAAGCGCCGCGCAGTTGATGGCGATGAATGGCCCGCCGCCTCGCGGCGACGCGTGATGAATGAAGCGCGCCACGACTTCCTTGCCGGTACCCGATTCGCCGGTGAGCAGCACCGTCGTTTCCGCCTGCGCCACGCGCGCGGCATGCGCGAGCACATCCTGCCACTGGCGCGAGTGGCCGACGACACGCCGCTGGCCGGTGCGCGACTCGAGCTCGCGCGTGAGCGTCGCAACCTGTGCTTCGAGGCGGGCGGCGTTTTCCCGCGCGGCGGCGTCGCGGCGCTCGGCTTCGGCGAGATGCTGGTGCGACACCGCGAGCGCCAGGTGATCGGCCACGCGGCGCGCGAAGTCGACGTCGTCATCCGAAAAGCGCCCCGGATCGCGCGCGAGGAAGAACAGCGATCCGAAGACCGCGTTGCCAAGCGGAATGGCGACGCGCAACGCCGAACGCGCGCCGACGCTGCGCAGGAGCTTCCCGCGGATCGTTTCCGCCGCGATCTCGCTCCCGACGTCGTGGATGATGTACGCCTTGCGGTCGAGCAGCGCCTTCTCCACGGGCGTGAAGAGCGTCGGGCCCCAGAAGTCGGCGTCCGGAATCTCCGCGCCCGCCATCGCGTAGACGCGGAAGGAGAGGCCGTCCTCGGCCCAGGCGGTCAGCGCGAGGATGTCGTGCGGCAACGCGCCTTTCACGGTGTCGGACAGCTGCGGAAATATCGAGCGGATGTCGAGCGTCTCCGCCACCGTGTGCAGCAGGCGGACCAGCGCATCGATCCGGTCGCGGCGGCGCATCTCGGTCGTCCGAACCGTGTCGTGATAAAGCGCCAGCGTAATCAGATCGCCAACCGCTTCCAGCAAATCCTGGTGCTCGCCGGTGAACGCATTCGCCTGGTTCGACGT
>QHWQ01000218.1 GCA_003222635.1 Acidobacteriota bacterium
CTTGCCGTGGGTGCGCGTCGGATCCGGATTGCCGCCGTCCGCGCAGACGAGCCGATCCATCATCAGCTTCAGGACGCTCGGCGACTGATACCAGTTGACCGGCGTGATGATCATGATCCCGTGCGCGGCGACCCAGCGCGGGTAGATCTCGTTCATCCAGTCGGGAGCCTGGCCCATGGCGTGATTCGGGTAGCAGGAGCACGGCCAGTTGCAGAGCGGCATCGCCGTCGAGACGCACGCTTTGCAGGGAAAGATTTGCCGGCCGTACTGCGCCGTCAGCAGGCTCAGGTCGAGGAAGTCGCACGACATCCGCGCGCGTTCGATCTCTTCCCGCGCGAGCTGCGACAGACGGAAGGTCTTCGACATCTCGCCAGGACACGTCTGATCGTGGCGCGCGGAACCGCAGATGAGCAGGATGCGCGAAGGCGTCGCGGGACTCTTCTGCTCGCGCTCGGCCTGCTGAATCCGCTCATGCGTCTCGATCCACTCGATCGGCAGCTCGAAGTCCGGATCCGCGAAGCCGGGCCCCGCTTTCCTGGTGCGCGGGCTTTTCCGGTATTCGTCGTACGTCTTCCAGGGGACGTCGACGACGTGATTGACGTCGGAGGCGACCGCGTCGAAGGCGGGATCGGAGAAGCGCTGGCGCAGCCGCCGCTCGAATTCCTCGCGCGACAGCTTGACGTCTCCCTGCCCCTTGCGCACGTCGACGGCCACGGGTTCCGCCTCCTAGTACTCCGCGAACGCGTCGTCCGGATAGCAGTAGAGCCACCGCTCGCCAGTTTCGGCGGAGGCGACCACCGGATGACCGCTGATTTGCGCGTGCCGGGTGGTGTGACGGTTCGGTGACGAATCGCAGCAGAGCGTGACGCCGCAGGTCTGGCAGGTGCGCAGGTGGACCCAGGACGAGCCGATCTTGACGCACTCCTCGCACTCATGGCGCCGCGGCCGCTTGATCTCCTTGACCGCTCCGATGTGCGCGCAGGCGTCGGGCATCGCGAAGGAGCGTATCATGGCGCCGTGGACCGGTGGCCCGATCTCCCGCGTGCATGGGTTGACACCTACGCGACGCTGCACCTGTGGACGCAGATCGTCGGCAAGATCGCGCTCGCGCAGGCGCCGCCGCTCAACCACTGCTGGTCGGTTGCGCTGCAGCTGACCGCGCGCGGCCTGACGACGAGGCCGCTGCCGCATGGCGAACGGACCTTCACGATCGAGTTCGATTTCGCCGCGCATCAGCTGATGATCACGATGTCGGACGGCGTGCAACGCTCGCTGCCGCTCGCCTCGCGAAGCGTGGCGACGTTTTACGGTGAGGTGATGACGCTGCTCGAGGAGATGAAGCTGCCGGTGCGCATCTGGGACGTGCCGGTTGAAGTGCCCAACCCGGTTCGCTTCACCGAAGACACCGTGCACGCGACCTACGATCCGGCCCACGTGGAGACGTTCTGGCACATCCTCGTGCAGTGCGAGCGCATCTTCTCGCGCGCGCGCTGCCCGTTCATCGGCAAGGCGAGTCCCGTGCATTTCTTCTGGGGCAGCTTCGATCTCGCGGTGACGCGCTTCTCGGGGCGGCCGGCGCCGCCGCGCGAGGGCCCTGCGTTCATGCGCGACGCCTACTCGCACGAAGTCATCAGCCACGGATTCTGGCCGGGCAGCGGTCGTGGCACGCTGTTTGGTGATGGACCGGTGAATGAGCCCGCGTTCTACGCGTATGCGGTGCCGGCGCCGCCCGGCTTCGAACAGATTCACGTCGAGCCCGCCGGGGCGTTCTATCACCGCGAGCTTGGAGAGTTCATCCTGCCGTACCGCGCCGTACGCGGCACCAGCGATCCCGACCAGGCGCTGCTCACCTTCATCGACAGCACCTACACGCACGCGGCCGACCTCGCCGCGTGGGATCGCGCCTCGCTCGAGCGTCACGCCTTTACATGAAGCTGATCACGCAGCCCGATGAGGGCATCCAGCCGCTCATAACCGCGGTGAAGCGGGCGAAGCGGCGAATCAATATCGTCATCTTCCGATTCGATCTCGACGACCTCGAAGACGCGCTGGCCGCCGCGGTCAAGCGCGGCGTCGAAGTCGTCGCGCTGATCGCGAACACCAACAGCGGCGGCGAACAGAGCCTCCGCAAGCTCGAGCAGCGGATGCTGAAGAAAGGCATTACCGTCAACCGCACAGACGAGGACATGGTGCGCTATCACGGCAAGGTGCTGATCGTCGATCGCCGTCAGGCGTTCATCCTCGGCTTCAACTACACCGATCAGGACGTCGAGAGCCGCAGCTTCGGCGTGGTCGTCAAGTCGACGCGCGTCGTGAAGGATCTGCTGCGCCTGTTCGACTCCGACGCCTGCCGCACCGACTACACGCCGCGTGTGGGCGAGCTGGTCATCAGCCCCGAGAGCGCGCGCTCGCGGCTGTATCGCTTCCTGCGAAAGACCCGGACGACGCTCGACATCTACGATCCGAAGGTCGCGGATGACGAGATGCTGGCGCTGCTCGAAAAGAAGGCGGCGCGCGGCGTGCGCATCCGGATCATCGGTGGGCTCGAGAAGAAATGGGCGAAGGCCGGGTTCGAGGTGCAGAAGCTGCGCGGCCTGCGGCTGCACGTGCGCGCGATCGTGCGCGACGGGCGGCGCGCGTTCATCGGCAGCCAGAGCCTGCGCAAGCTCGAGCTGGACGAGCGCCGGGAGGTGGGCATCATCATTCGCGAGCGGAAAGTCGTCAGAAAAGTGGAAAAGGTTTTCAACGACGACTGGAAGCGCGCCACTCGCGGCGGCAAATCCCGTTGAGTACGCGGGCCCGGCTATTGCTCCTGCTGAACGGCAGCGATGCTGTTCAGCTCAACCGACGTCCCTCCCGACCACCTCGGCGCCCGTGGCGACCGCGATGGCGATCGCCGCAAAGGCGGGGACCGGCGCACGCAGCCGCGTTCAGGTCCGGAGCGCCGCGCCCGCGATCGCCGCAAGGCGGCGCTGCGGAGCACCATTCTCGCCGCCGCGACCGTGGCGATGCCGCATCAAGTCAAGCCTGAATCGCTCAATCCCGCATGGATGCACCCGCCGGTCCCTTCCGTGACGACCACCATCGAGAGCTTCGTTCCGATTCCCGCCGCGCACGCCTATGACGAGTTCATCCGGGAAGCGTCTGCCCGCTACGGGGTCGATGCGACCCTGGTTCGCTCGGTGATGCAGACCGAATCGGCGTTCGACGCGCTGGCGGTGTCGCGTGCCGGCGCCATGGGGCTGATGCAGCTCATGCCCGAGGTGGCGGAGGAGCTGGGCGTCGAGGATCCGTTCGACCCGCGGCAGAACGTGATGGGCGGCACGCGCTACCTGCGGCGGCTGCTCAACCTGTACGACGGCAACGTGCCGCTGGCGCTCGCCGGCTACAATGCCGGGGCGACCAACGTGGCGCAGTACGGCGGCGTGCCGCCGTTTCCCGAGACGCAGAATTACGTGAAGCAGATCACGCATCTCGTCGACTCCTCGCGCCGCGCACGCACCAAGTAACGAGTTGCCGCTCACGCTCGCCGCGCTCGCCCTGCTCGTACCGCTGTCGCTCGCGCTCGCGCTGCTGCACGCGCCGCCGATATGGGTGTTCGCGGCGGCCGCCGCCGCCATCATTCCGCTTGGCGCCTGGATCCGCCGCGCCACCGAGCAGGTCGCCGAGCGGGCGGGCCCCGCCATCGGCGGGCTGCTCAACGTCACCTTCGGCAACGCCGCGGAATTCATCCTCGCGCTGTTCGTCCTCCGTTCCGGCAGCATCGGCGTCGTGAAGGCGACGATCACCGGTTCGATCATCGGCAACAGCCTGCTCGGTCTCGGTCTGGCGATTCTGGCCGGTTCCATCGGGCGCGCGAAGCAGACGTTCAAGCGCGATCGCGCGGGGCTGCTCGCCAGCCTGCTGATCCTGTCGGTGATCGCGCTGCTGCTTCCCGCGATGTTCGATTACGCGGAACGTGGACTCGTGGGCACGGCACGCGAGCATCAGCTCGACGAGCGGCTCAGCGTCGGCGTGGCCATCGTGCTGATCCTCGTCTATGCCGGCAATCTGTTCTACACGCTCGTCACGCACCGCGACGTGTTCGCGAGCACGGAAGAAGAAGGTCACCCGACGTGGTCGCTCGGCAAAGCGCTGGCGGTGCTCGGCGTGGCGACGGCCGCGGTCGCCGTCGAGGCGGAGCTCGTGTCGGGCGCGCTCGAGCCGACGGCGGAGCAGCTCGGCTTGTCGTTGTTCTTCCTCGGCGTCATCGTGCTGCCGCTGGTTGGCAACGCGGCGGAATACGCGTCGGCGCTCTACTTCGCGCGGCAGGATCGCATGGGGCTGGTGATGACGAGCCTTCGTCGTCAACGCGATTGCGCTCGACGGCGAGACGACGTGGTTCGAAGGCGTAATGCTGGTGGCGGTCTATGTGCTGCTCGCGCTCGCGTTTTTCTTTGCAACATCTCCTTGATAGTGGTGCTCATGGGGTGTATAAGCGGGAGTTCCGCAGGAGGCACTCTTATGGCGCACAGAATTGCCGGGACCCTTCTCGTTCTCTTGAGTGGGCTTTTTCCCGGTCAGTGGTTCATTCCTGGTATTCCAACCGTAGACAAGACACCGGTTTCACTCGTCAAGGGCATTGCGATTCCCGGCGCTCCTCTCGCCAGCACCGATCTGCTCTGGGCGGATGAGACGACCAAACGGATGTATTTCGCCGACCGGTCGAACTCCGCGATCGACATCATCGACGCGGAGAACGATTCGTTCGTCGGCCGCGTGACCGGGTATATCGGTGCGGTCGGCGCCAACGGCGCCGGACCCAACGGTGTGCTCGTCACGCCGGAAGGAAAGCTGTGGGCCGGCGACGGAAACAGCCTGGTCCAGGTCGCCGATCTGAAACTCAGTCCCCCGCGAATCATCCAGAGCATCAGTACGGGAGGCGTCAACCGGGCTGACGAGCTCGCCTACGATCCTGACGATCACCTCATTCTCATCGGCAACGATCGCGACCCGGTGCCGTACGCCACGGTGATCAACGCCGACACCTTTCGTGTCGTCGGGACGATTCCGTTCAGGGAGGGCACTGGCCTCGAGCAGCCGGTGTGGAATCACGAGCTGCATCGCTTTTTCATCAACGTGCCGACGGCGCGCGGCGCCGAGCTCGCCGTTGTCGATCCGAAGACGCTGGCCGTGACCGCTGCCTATCCGGTCGGCAGCAGCTGCGGCGGCACCGGTCTCGCGCAAGGGCCGTTTCAGCGGCTCCTCGTCGCGTGTTCCTTCCCGTTCATCGTCAACGCTGTCAATGGCTCCATCATCAGCAACGTCACGCAGGTCGGCAGCGGTGACGAGGTCTGGTACAACGCGGGCGACGGTCAGTTCTACGTGACGTCGACCGATTCGTCCGGTGCCACGGTGCTCGGCGTGATCGATGGCCAGACCGGGACGTGGCGGCAGAACGTTGCGGCCCCGGGCGCGCGGAACGTCGCGGCGCTGGCCAGCAACAATCACATTTTTACCGTCGTGCGTTCCCCTGCCGCCGGCGTCACGGATACAACGCTGTGCACGCGGTTCGGTATGAGGGACACGGGATGTGTAGGAGTTTTCACTCATTAATAACTCTTCAACGATTTGTGGAAAGGAACTGTCATGCGCCTCAGCGCTGTCGTCCTCATCCTCGTTTCAACGTCCGTGGTGTCGCTCGGCGCGCAGTCGCGAGTCGAAGTGGCTGGTGCCTATCAGTTCATGCGCGATCAGGACATCGCGAAGAACGATAAGGATCTGTCGGCCAATTTTCCGGCGGGATGGATGGCGTCGGCCGGCGTCAACCTCTGGCACTCGCTTGCGGCGATCGGTGAAGTCAGCGGCAGCATGAAGACGCTGAACATCCCGGGAGACAAGCCGAAGCTGCGCGTCTACACGTTCATGGGTGGACCACGGCTCAGGCGATTCGCACGCACCGGGATCAGTCCGTTTGCGCAGGTCCTGTTTGGCAGCGCGCGCGCCAGCACGTCGGTGTCCGGCACCCGCGACACCGTCACCGATTTCGCGTATCAGCCGGGCGGCGGTGTTGATCTGAATACGACGGGTCGACTGGGCCTGCGCCTCGAAGGCGACTATCGAGTCGTGCGAGCCGCCGGACACAACAGCAAGGAACCTCGCTTTGTCGCTGCGGTCGTGGTCGGGTTCTGAGCGCGCGTCTGGTACTTCGTTTGTAATCGCGGTGATAGAGTAGCGCCCTCATGCGGCAGCTCTGGATTGACGGCAGGGCCACACCCTCGCGTGGCGGCAGCGTCCGTGTGATTCAGGATCCCGCCACGCTCGACGCAGTCGACGAAGTCTATGAGGGCACCGCGGCCGACGTGGAGGCGGCGGTGCAGAGCGCGTCGGATGCGCAGACACGCTGGCGCAAGGTGCCGGCGGTGGAGCGCGCGCGCCTGCTGCACGACGTGGCGATCGCGCTGCGCGCGGATCGCGCCCGCCTGTCGGAGCTGCTGACCCGCGAAGGCGGCAAGCCCCGCATCGAAAATCTCGACGAGGTGGAATGGTGCGCCGCGTGCGTCGACTACTACGCGGAGATTGCGCGCAACTCGCACGGCTCCTCCGTCCCGCCCGTCGCCGAGCACCAGATCAACTTCACGATCAAGGAGCCGCTCGGCGTCGTCGGCTGCATCGTCCCGTTCAACTATCCGCTGCTGCTGCTGACGTGGAAGATCGCGCCGGCGATCGCCGCCGGCAATACGGTCGTCATCAAGCCGTCGGAGCTGACGCCGCTGGCGACCTTGCGGATGCTGGAACAGTGCCTGTCGCACCTGCCCGGCGGCGTCGCGAACGTCGTCACCGGCGGCGCGGCCGTGGGCGAAGCGATCGTCGATCACCCGCAGGTCGCGTGCATCGCGTTCACCGGGTCGACGGCTGTGGGGACGCGCATTGCGACGAAGGCCGCCGCGCGCCTGGCTCGAGTGAACCTGGAGTTGGGTGGCATCGATCCGTGCGTCGTCTTCGAAGACGCCAACCTCGACGTCGCGGTGCCGGGCGTCGCCTGGGCGCGGTTTCTCAATGCCGGGCAGGTGTGCACGTCCGCCAAGCGCATCTATCTGGTCGAGAAGATTGCCGCGCCGTTCACGGAGCGGCTGGTCGAGCACGTCAAGACGATCCGTCTCGGGCACGGCATGGATCCCGACACCGACATGGGGCCGCTCGTCTCGGCGCGGGCGCTGCAGCGCGTCGAGGATCAGGTCGGGCGCGCCGTGGCGCAGGGCGCGCGCGTGGCCGCGGGCGGAAGGCGACAACCTGACGCCGGCCCCGGACATTTCTATGCGCCGACCGTGCTCACCGGCGTCGTGCCGCAGCATCCGGTCGTGTGCGAGGAAGTGTTCGGTCCGATCGCCTCGATTCAGGTGGTGAAAGACGCCGAGGAGGCGATCGCGATGGCCGCCCGCAGCGAGTACGGGCTCGGCGCGAACATCTACACGTCGAACCTGACGTGGGCGATGCAGGCGATGACGGAGATCAAGGCGGGCACGTTCTGGATCAACGATCCGCTGACCGACAACGACGCGGCGCCGTTCGGCGGCATGCGCAAGAGCGGCATGGGACGCGAGCTCGGCGAAGAGGGGCTCGACGCGTTCCGCGAGACCAAGCACGTTCATCTCGATTTCGTCCCCGAGAAGAAGCCATATTGGTTCCCCTATCGCCAGCGCGCCGCCGAGATTCCGGGCTGACTCTCGTCGTGCTCGGCGCAGGCGCCATGGGACGAATCGCCGCGCGCGATTTCGTCGAGACGGCGCCGACTGGCTCGATGCTCGTCGTCGCGGATGCCGATGCGGAGGTGGCGGCACGCGTCACGCGCGCGCTGCCGCGCCGCCGCGGGGTCGTCCTGCGCCCGGCGTCCGTTGACGCGGCGCAGCCGCGCCGCGTGGCCGCGCTGCTCACGAGCGTCGGCGCGTTCGCGATCATCAACGCCACGCATCACCGGTTCAACATCACGGTGATGGAGGCGGCGCTCGCCGCGGGCGCGCACTATTGCGACCTCGGCGGACTGTTTCATCAGACGCGTGCCCAACTTCGGCAGCATGCCGCCTGGACGCGCGCCGATCGCCTCGCGCTCGTCGGCATCGGCGCAGCCCCCGGCATCGTCAACGTGCTCGCGAGGTCGGCCGCCGACACGATGGAGGTGGTGCGCGAGATTCATGTGGCCGTCGGCGGCATCGATCGCACGCGTGGCCGCCCGCGGTCGCCGTTCGGCGTCTCGTACTCGATCAGGACGCTGTTCGAAGAAGCCGCGGCGCCGGCAGCCGTCTTCACGCGCGGACGCCTGCAGTTCGTGCCGCCGATGAGCGGCGCGCAGGATGTCCGGTTTCCGTCGCCGGTCGGCTGGCAGACGCCCGTGTTGACGCTGCACAGCGAGGTGGCGACGCTGCCGCGCAGCTACCGCGGCAAGGGGATCCGCGAGTGCAGCTTTCGCATCGCGTTTCCGCGGCAGACGATCGAACGGCTGGCCTTTTTGCGCGAAATGGATCTGCTCTCCAGCGAATGTGTGGTCGCGGCGATTCAACGCGCGACGCCGCCGCCGTGGCGTGGAATTCCGAACGAGTACGAGATACTTCGCCTCGTCATTCGCGGCCGTCGGAACCACGCGGCGGTTGAAGAAACCGTCGACTGCCACGTGCGCGGCAACCGGCGGTGGCGCGCCGGCATCGACATCGACACCGGATGTCCGCCGTCGATTGCCGTCCAGATGCTCGCGCGTGGCGAGATCACCGCGCGGGGCGTCGTCCCGCCCGAGCAGGCGATTCCCGCGGAGGCCTTCTTCCGCGAACTGCGGCGGCGCGGCATGCGTATTCGGAGACGGAGGAGACCATGGTCGTCACCGGGATGAAACAGATGTGGATCGGCGGAGCGCGCGTGAACGCGATCGGTGGACGCACGCGGCAGGTGATCAACCCCACGACCGGCGCGGTGCTCGCGACGGTGCCCGAGGCTGATGCCGACGATGTGAGGGCGGCGGTCGGCGCCGCGCGCCAGGCCTTCGATGGAGGCGAGTGGCGGCGACTCACGCATCGCGACCGCGGGCAGATCCTCTTTCGCGTCGCCGAAGGCATCCGCGGGCGCGCCGCCGAGCTCGCCGAAACGGATTCGCGCAACATGGGCAAGCCGATCGTCGAAGCCGAGTTCGACGTGACCGATGCCGCGCACTGCTTCGAGTACTACGGCGGGCTCGCGACGAAGATCCATGGAGAGACGCTGAACGTCCCGGACAACGCGATGTCGATCGTCGTGCGCGAGCCGGTCGGCGTCGTCGGTCAGATCATTCCGTGGAACTACCCGCTGCTGATGGCCGCATGGAAGCTGGGCCCCGCGCTCGCGGCCGGATGCACGTGCGTGCTGAAGCCGGCGGAGCAGACGCCGCTGTCAGCGCTGATCCTCGCCGAGATCCTGAGCGAAGCCGGCATCCCGGCTGGCGTGGTCAACATCGTCACCGGCGACGGTCCGGTCGCGGGCGCGGCGCTCGTCGAGGATCCGCGCGTCGACAAGGTCGCGTTTACCGGCGGCGTCGATACCGGCCGTCTGGTGATGGCCGGCGCTGCCCGCACCGTCAAACGGACGACGCTGGAGCTTGGCGGGAAGAATCCGAACATCGTGTTCGCGGATGCGGATTTCGAGGCCGCCGTCGACGGCGCGCTGTTCGGCGCGTTTGCGAATCAGGGCGAGGTCTGTTCCGCCGGCTCGCGGCTGCTGGTCGAGCGGACCATCTATCCCCGAATGCTCGACGCGCTGGCCGCCAAGGTGACGCGCATCAGGCTCGGCGACCCGATGGATCGCGAGACGAAGATGGGGCCGCTCGTCACCGAGGAACACATGCAGAAGGTGCTCGACTACATCGACGTCGGCAGGCGCGAAGGGCATCGCGTGATTACCGGCGGCGGCCGCGCCACCGCGGGCGCGCTGCGCAGCGGCTTCTTCGTCGAGCCGACGATCTTTGCCGACGTGCCGCCCGGTTCGCGGATCGGGCAGGAGGAAATCTTCGGTCCGGTGCTCGCGGCGATGCCGTTCGATACCGAGGAGGACGCGATCCGGATCGCGAACGACACGCCGTACGGCCTGGCCGGAGCGGTGTGGACGCGCGACGTCTTCCGCGGTGTTCGCGTGCTGCAGCAGATCCGCGCGGGGATCCTCTGGCTGAACACATACCATTCGACGTACAACGAAGCGCCCTGGGGCGGCTACAAGCAGTCCGGGTTCGGACGCGAGCTCGGGCCGTACGGCCTCGACGCGTACCTCGAGATGAAGCAGATCAACATCAATCTCAACGAGGCGCCGCTCGCATGGTACTGACGAGACCGTAGCTGGTATCCCGTTTGTAGCGCCACCGTGCGCCCGGGAGGTCTCACGGTGGCTCATAAATATTCTCGACGACAGTTTCTCGAGCAGGCGGCGCTCGCAGGCGGCGCGCTCGCGCTCGGCGGCGGAGCCGCGCTCGCGGCGAAGCCATCCGCAGGCCTTCCGCATCCAAAGCATTCAGGTATCGAGCACGTCGTCGTGCTGACGATGGAGAACCGCTCGTTCGATCACCTGCTCGGGTGGCTGCCGGGCGCGGATGGCCGGCAAGCTGGGCTGACCTATGTCGACTCCAACGGTGTTCCGCATACGACATATCCGTTGGCACCCGATTACCAGGGATGCGGACATCCCGATCCCGACCATTCGTACAGCGGAGGTCGCGTCGAGTACGACAACGGCGCGTGCGACGGCTGGCTGCGCGCCGGCTCGAACGACGTCTACGCGATCGGTTACTACACGCAGAGCGATGTGGCGTTCCTCGCGTCGGCGGCGCCGGGATGGACGACGTTCGATCGCTACTTCGCGGCGATGCTCGGGCCGACGTTTCCGAACCGCTTCCACATGCACGCGGCGCAGACGGATCGCCTGTCGAACACATTCGAGCTGAGCACGCTGCCCACGATCTGGGATCGCCTTGCCGCGGCGGGTCTGACCGGGCGCTACTACTTCAGCGATGCGCCGTTCCTCGGCCTGTGGGGACCGAAGTACTTCCCAATCAGCCGGACCATCGATCATTTCTTCGATGACTGCGCGTCCGGCACGCTGCCGCAGGTGTCGTATGTGGATCCGAGCTTCCTCGGCGAGGAAGCGGGCACATCGACGGACGATCATCCCCACGCCGACATCCGCAACGGCGAAGTGTTCATGAACACCATCTATCAGGCGGTGACGTCGAGCCCAGACTGGAAACACACGGTGCTGGTGATCACCTATGACGAATGGGGAGGCTTCTTCGAGCACGTGCCGCCGCCGACCGCGCCGATTCCGCCGGCATCGGCCGCCGCGGGTGATACGGATGGCCGGCTCGGATTCCGCGTGCCGGCGCTCGTGATTTCGCCCTATGCGGAGCGCGGCGCGATTTCGCACGACGTCTTCGATCACACCTCCATTCTGCGGATGATCGAATGGCGGTGGGGCTTGCCGCCGCTGACGGTGCGCGACGAAACCGCGGCCAACCTCGCGCTGACGCTCGACTTCAACAAGCCGAATCGCACGGCGCCGGTCTATGCGATTGCCCCGGGCCCCTATGGCGCGCCGTGCCCGAACACGACGACGTCATCGGCGGCAGTGCCGGAGGAGAACGAGTGGATCGCCGTGCGCGCGCTCGCGCAGAGCTACGGCTGGAATATTCCTTAGCAGACCGGGATCGCTCTCCCATGAATCCTGGTGGTAGGCTTACCGCCGAGGTTCGTCATGAAGAGAGCATGCGTCGTGCTGTGTCTGTTGCTCGCCCCGACGGTGTTCGCCGCAACGGCGACAACCCACCTGTTGCATACGCCGACGATGAACCGGAGTCAGATTGTGTTCTCGTACGCCGGGGACCTCTGGGCGGTGAGCCGGCAGGGCGGGACGGCCACACGT
>QHWQ01000219.1 GCA_003222635.1 Acidobacteriota bacterium
CGCGACCGGCTGACGCTTGAGGCCAAGCCCCAGCAGACGAAAATCCACGAGGAGGACGGCGCCGCCGATCACCGCGAGTGCGAGAAGGTGGAACGCCTCGACGAACGGAAAGAGCCACAGCGAATCGCGAATCGTCGCGCCAATCGGCCCGCTTTCAATCGCCTGGAAATAGGGAAGCAGCATGTCAGGGCACCTCCTGGTTCGTGCGGTCGCAGCCGGCGATCGTGTCCATGAACGCCGACTTCTGCGGGCTTTCGCAGTCGAACCAGTTGTAGGCGATCATGCGGCCCGAGAACACGATGGCCGCCCAGAGCGCCAGCGAGAAGGCGCCGGCCAGCTTCGCGGCGCGTGGCGTCACGGATGCGATGTCCCACTCCTCCAGACGCCGATACATGCCGCCGTTATGAAAGACCCCTGCGTTGAGTGCGGCGAGGATGAGCAGCACCGCTTTCAGGCGGAAGAACACGTTGTGATACGTGCGGAGCGGAATCGCAAAGAACAGCAGCAGACCGCTGATCACCATCAGGACGAACGCGGCCTTCGTCCATGGCAGAATGCGCGTCGTGATCTGCGACATGGGAACGCTCTTCAGCGTCACGCCGAGCAGCCGCAGGTCGAGCAAGATTGCGAAGCCCACGAACAGGCAGAGCGTCCACACGTGGATCGATTCGACGATCGAGTAGGCGTACCGCGACTCGTGCAGGTCGACGCTCCACCGGGTGTCCGCCATCCACCGCATCAGGTTATGCAGGAACATGGGATCCTTTTTCACCTGACCGGAATGGTGAGAGGCCGGTGGTCGCTGCCCGAATGGCCCCCTAGTTGCTCTTGGGCGTTGTCGGAACCTTCAGCTCGTCCGGCGCGCCGGTCCCTGACGATCCGAGGAACAACGTGCGGCCGTCAGGAAGCCTGAGGTTGCGTCCATTCGCGCGATGCGATCCGTCCTTCGCCCGATAGCCATCGATGACGATGACGGCGCCCGGGAGCAGCGCCTGCTTGGTGAACCCGCGCCGGAACAGCACGTTCGGCGTGCCCGCCTCGATGGCCCACGCTTCCTTGCTGCCGTCTGGCTGCGCGACGTCGACGTGAATCCACACGTGTGGATTGGTCCACTCCATCTTCGTCACGGTGGCCTTCTCGAACCTGACCGGCTTGTTGGCGTCGAATTCCGCCGCGAACGCATGATGCGCGAGCGCGGGCATGGCGCCCGCCATGATCAGGAGCGATGCACCCGCGACTGCCAGTGTCAGCTTTGTACGCATTGGAGATTCACCTCTTCGTGGCGATTATTTCATCAGCGTTCGTAGAGCACATCCGGAGGCGGAACCTTGCGCTCCACTCTCACGGTCATCGTCTGGCCTTCCCACGCGTGGACGAGCGGCTGCTTGCGCAGGTGCCCGTACAGCAGCTCTTCCACCATCTCGATGCAGCGATAGTCCATCAGTTGCGCGTTCGGCTCGAGGTGGCGGTAGAGCGGCATCGCGATCTTCCAGGGCCGCGTGAACACGTTGGGATCCTCGATGGTCGCTTCGTACCAGATCGCGTCCGGCGTCATCATGCGGTAGCGCTCGACGACATGGAGCGCGTCGCTGTGAAAGTCGCCAGCGCGATCGAACCACGTCTTGTCGATCTGGCTCGTCACGTCCACCACCAGCGTGTCACCCTCCCAGTGTCCAACCGAATGTCCCATCCACGAGTCGTTCGGATACGGCTCCACCTGATCGAGATGGATCGTCCGCTGCGCGTCGGCGTACTCGAACACCATCATGATCTTGTTCGTGCCCTGCAGGATCTGGAACGGGTAGGGCAGGTACATCGCGCGCGGCACGCCGGGCTGGTAGCACTTGATCTCCGGATCGCGATCGAGCCAGTGCTCGAAGTTGTCCTTCTTCTTCTGCAGCGCCTCGGACGTGTAGGGAATCACGTCGCCCTCGACGACGCCGAGGCCGGGCGGCACGCCGCCGACGGCGCCGAGCGCCAGCACGGGTGCGGCGGGAACGGGCGAAAGTTGATGAACGCCGGTCTGCATGACACGCGCGGGCATCGCCTCGTGCGTGAGCAAATCCCAGTTGGCGCTGTTGTTCGCCTGCCAGATGCCGCTGAAGTCCGGCTTGCCATTCGCCTGCCGCTTGATTGGCGCGGAAGACGCTGGCGGCGCGGCCGCGGGCGCAACCGCGCGCTGAGCGGACACGCGCCCCACGATCACCGCGAGCGAGATGACGAGGACCGCGCTGAGGATGCCGGCGGTCGTGACAGAGACTCCGAACCGGGCCCGCATGAATGCCTCCGTCGCAAGCAGGAACGCGGCTAACAGTTACACCGACGTTCCTGCCTCGTCAAGTGCTGGCGATAGGGTATTTCGCGCGCGTACTCCCCCTCGACTCGCTCGCTCGTGCGGCGCACGCTCCTAGTTGTCGCCGCCGCCCGTCGCGTTGTCCTGCGTCGCCGGATCGGGCCCCTTGCCTTCGGCAAACGCTTTTTCCGCCGCGCGCGTGTTCAGCAGCATGCCCATCAGGCCATAGTTGCCTTCATGGCATCCGCCCTCGAGCACGACCGTGGTCTTGTCGTCCGCTCTCTCCAGTTCCTGCACGGCGGTCCACGGCCGCGTCCACGTCGTTGAATCCTCGGCCGTGAATTCCACCTGCAGCGTATTCGCGTCGAGACGACGGAACCGCTGAATCAGATGCAGGTTCTGGCGCGAGCCGCGGAAGTTGGTCTCGTCGCTGAAGTTGGTGACGTCGACAACGAGCGTGTCGCCGTCCCAGTGGCCGACCGCATCGCCGCGATAGAGCTGGATGTTCTTCGGCAGGTGCGGCCGGTTGGTGATCGGAATCACCCAGGCGAAGCCCTGTCCCTGTCCGACGTCGTAGTAGACAGACACTGAGTCGGGCGCCTGGACGACCTGCATCACGCCGCCGAAGGTGCCTGTGCCCATCGTCACCGGGAGGTTGTCGCCCAGGCAGCGCTCCGGGCCGCCGCGATCCTCCGGGCCGTCGGCGCGGTTGATGCGATCGAGGTTGTAGTCGGGCGACGACTCCTTGCGTCGCGGCGAGATTGGTCCGGGCCGCCCGCCCGAGGTGCCCTGCAGCAGCGCGGCGAGGAACTCCCGTTTGTCCGCGATCCGCTTCGTCGCCTCGGGGGTAGACGGCGGCATGCGTCCGTTGGCCGGATCGATGATCATCGATGTGCGATAACTGAGCTTCGTGGGCTTGTCGCCGAACCAGAACTCGTTGTAGGCGCGCGCGACATCCTTCTCGGTGCCGACGCCTGACTTGCCCGCAACCTCGCGGCTGTCGCGGCCTGGGCGCTGATTGCGTTGCTGCAATTCTGCGAGCGCCCTGGCGTGCTCGTCTTCCGTCATCTGCGCCCGGTTGCCGTACTGCGGATTCCGCTCGAGCGGCACCAGCGTGTTGGTGTCCCAGAGGCCCTGCAGGTCGGGGGCGCCCCACGGCGTCCGCGGTGCCTTCGACGGCGTCTGCGCGCTGACGAGGATCGTGGCCGCCGCGAAGGCGGCAATGACTGCGAATACGCGAGCTCTCGTTCTCATGTTCAGCACCTCACCGCTCGTATCTCTTGTCGCCTTCCGGAACCCTCCGCGTGACGTCGAGGATGATGGTGTCGCCCTCGTAGTGTTTGACCAGCGGGTTCTTGCGCAGGTGGCCGAGGAATGTCTCCTCGACGAGCTCGATGCAGCGGAAATCCATCAGCATGGCGTCGTTCTCGAGGCGCCGGTAGAGGACCATGCTCATCTTCCACGGCCGCGTGTACACGTTCGGGTCGGTCAGCGTCACCTCGTAGTGCAGCGCGTCGGCAGTAATCGGCGTGAACCGCTCCACGACTTTAAGCGCGTCACTGTGGAAATCCCCGGCGCGCGACAGCCACGTGCGGTCGTTGAAGTTCGCCACGTCGACCACGAGCGTGTTGCCTTCCCAGCGGCCCACTGAATGGCCCATCCACATGTCGGCCGGAGGTTCCGGCGCTTGCTGCAGGTAGATCGTGCGGCTCGCGTTCGCATAGGCGAAGACCATCTGAATCTTCGATCCGCTCTGCGTGATCTGGAACGGATAGGGCATGTACATGGCGCGGGGGGTGCCGGGCATGTAGCAGCGCACCTCCGGATCGCGATCGAGCCAGTGCTCGGCGTTCTCGCGCTTCTTCGCCGCGGCCTCGGGCGTATAGGGAATCTCGTTGCCTTCGACCACGCCGGGACCGGGCGGCACGATGCCGACCGAGCCGAGTGCGACCACGGGAGCCGCCAGCACCGGGTGATTGGCGTACACACCCGGCTGCGCGACGGCGGGCTTGACGTCGTGCGCGAGCAGATCCCAGTTCGCGGTGTTCATCGCCTGCCAGACGCCGTTCAGATTCGGCTTGCCGTCGATCCGCGCGGGGCGCGTTGCCTGACCGTCCGTATGCGTTGTCGTGAGCGCGAAGGCAAGAACGAAGGCGAGACCAGCGGCAGAAAGGATTCGCATTCCTCCACTCCAGTTTGGTGTACGCGTCGCGGCGCGAATCATAGCGCAGGAAAGCTATGATGGGCTAACCGTGGCGACAATCCTTCAGAGCGTTCCTGCCGGGCAGAAGGTCGGCATCGCGTTTTCCGGAGGGCTCGATACGAGCGCCGCGCTGCACTGGATGCGCGCGAAGGGCGCCATGCCGTACGCCTACACCGCCAACCTCGGCCAGCCCGACGAGACGGACTACGACAGCATCCCGACGCGCGCGCGCGAGTACGGCGCCGAACAGGCGCGCCTGATCGACTGCCGCCCGCAGCTCGTCAACGAGGGGCTCGCCGCGCTGCAGGCGGGCGCGTTCCACATCTCCACCGCCGGCGTTCCCTACTTCAACACCACGCCCATCGGCCGCGCCGTCACCGGCACGATGCTCGTCGTCGCCATGAAAGAAGACGACGTGAACATCTGGGGCGACGGGAGCACCTTCAAGGGCAACGACATCGAGCGGTTCTATCGCTACGGGTTGCTCGCGAACCCGAACCTGAAGATCTACAAGCCGTGGCTCGATCAGCAGTTCATCGACGAGCTTGGCGGCCGGAAAGAGATGTCGGAGTACATGGCGCGCGCGGGGCTCGCCTACAAGATGAGCACCGAGAAAGCGTACTCCACCGACTCGAACCTGCTCGGCGCGACGCACGAAGCGAAGGACCTGGAGTTCCTCAACAAAGGGATCGCGATTGTCGAGCCGATCATGGGCGTCGCGTTCTGGAAAGAGAGCGTCGCCATCAAGCCGGAGGCCGTGACGATTCGATTCGAAGAGGGTCAGCCGATCGCGCTGAACGGGATGACGTTCCGCGACGCGGTCAGCCTGATGCTCGAGGCGAACGCCATCGGCGGACGCCACGGCCTCGGCATGAGCGATCAGATCGAGAACCGCATCATCGAGGCGAAGAGCCGCGGCATCTACGAAGCGCCCGGGATGGCGCTCCTGTTCATCGCCTACGAGCGCCTCGTCACCGGCATCCACAACGAGGACACCATCGAGCAGTATCGCAACGATGGCCGGCGGCTCGGACGGCTGCTCTATCAGGGGCGCTGGTTCGATTCGCAGGCGATGATGCTGCGCGAGCAGGCGCAGCGCTGGGTGGCGCGGCTCATCACGGGCGACGTGACCGTCGAACTGCGCCGCGGCAACGACTATTCGATTCTCGACACGACGAGCCCGAACCTGACGTACAAGCCCGAGCGTCTCACGATGGAGAAGGGCGAGGCGTTCTTCACGCCGCAGGATCGCATCGGGCAGCTGACGATGAGGAATCTCGACATCACGGACACGCGCGAGAAGCTCTTCACCTACGTGAAGGCGGGCGTGCTCGCGCCCGGGTCCATTGGCAAGGAACTGCCGCATTCCACGGATCCCGGATCCCGGATCCCGGATCCCGACACGAACAAGAGATGAAGCTGACCGTTGTTCTGGCAAGCGTCAGAGAAGGACGCGCGGGCGAAGCGATCGCACGGTGGTTTGTCACACGCGCGAACGAGCGCGGCACATTCGACGTCGAGCTCGCGGACCTGAAGGAACTGAACCTGCCGATTCTGAACGAACCGGATCATCCGCGGCTCAAGAAGTACGTGCACGACTCGACGAAGCGGTGGAGCGCGATCGTCGGCGGCTCGGACGCCTTCGTCTTCGTCACGCCCGAATACAACTACACGATTCCGCCGGCGCTCGTGAACGCGCTCGACACCGTCTATCACGAATGGACGTACAAGCCGGTCGGCTTCGTCAGCTACGGCGGCGCCTCGGGCGGCATGCGCTCCGTGCAGACGGCCAAGCTGATGGTCACCGGCTTCAAGATGATGCCGATGGTCGAAGCGGTGAACATCCCGTTCTACACGCAGCTGATGGAGAACGGCGTGTTCAAGAGCAACGAGCTGCACGACAAGGCCGTGCCCGTCATGCTGGACGAGCTGCGCCGCTGGAGCGAAGCGCTGAAGACACTTCGCGGGTAGGTGCGAGGGATCTTCGCAGGTCGGTGCGAGTGAGCTTCGCGGGTCGGTGAAATGAGCACTCCCGTGGGTCGGTGCAATGAGCACTGCCGCGGGTCGGTGCGAGTGATCTTCGCGGGTCAGTGCGAGTGATCATCGCAGGTCGGTGCAATGGTTCTTGCTGCGCTGTACGACATTCACGGCAATCTGCCCGCGCTCGAAGCAGTATTGCGAGATGTACGTCGGAACCGCGTGGATCAACTTGTGATCGGCGGCGATGTCCTTCCCGGACCAATGTCGTGCGAAGTACTTGAACTTCTGCGTACTCTCGACATTCCAGCGCGATTCATTCACGGCAACGGGGACCGCGAAGTGCTTGCGCGAATGACAGGAGCGGAAACGCCGTGGTATCGACACGCCCGGGAGGAATGGCGTGTCCCGGTCAGATGGACTGCGGAGCAGCTCGGCGGACACTTACGCGATGCGATCACCAGCTGGCCTTCAACACAGCGGCTCGACGTGAACGGTGTCGGTGACGTGCTGTTCTGCCATGCGACGCCTCACAATGACGTCGATTGCTTCACTCGCATGACACCAGACTCGCGCGTCCGTGGGATCGTCGGAGGATGTCGCGCGTCGATGGTGGTTTGTGGGCACACCCACATGCAGTTCGATCGACGCGTTGACGATATTCGCGTCGTCAATGCTGGAAGTGTCGGAATGCCGTTCAGCGAACCTGGTGCGTACTGGTTGCTGATTGAGTCGGGGGGTGTTGAACTGCGGCGTACTGAATATGACCTGACTGACGCGGCGGCACGGATCCGGGCGACGGCATACCCGGACGCAGAGGAGTTCGCAGCGCACAACGTCCTCGACCCACCGTCAGAAGACGAGATGCTCGAAATCTTCAGCCGGGCGGATACGACGTGATTGCACCTTTTGCACTGACCCGAATCCCACTTGCACCGACTCGGCCCAGCGTGCTCGCACCGACCCGAATCCGACTCGCGCCGACCCTATCAGAAGCAACGGGCCGCTTTGTTCGATGGATCGGCGGTCGTGCCGCCGGGCTTGTCGCGATAGCGCTCGTGGCACTGCAGGCACGCATCCGCGAGGTCGTTGCTCACGTCACTGACCGCTTCCTGACTTCTCGACTGTGAGGCCTTGTAGGCAGCCTTCCCCACGTCAATCAGATTCTGCGTGAACTTCTTCCAGTCGTCCTTCTCCACCGGAACCGGCCGGCCGTTCTCGCATCGCCTGCCCGGCGCAAGCAGCAGCGGCGCTGCGTCCGCGATGCTCAGTGCGGCATAGTCGACGATCTCCCACGGCGAATAGATGCCCGCGCCCCATTGCGCCCATGAGAAGTTGTCGTTGGCGCCCGGTTCGTACGGCTTGTCGCCCTTCTTCTCGCCAGGATCGTGTCCCTGCACCTCGAAGATCAGGTTCGAGCTCGGAAAGAAAATGCCGCGCATCAACTGCGCGAGGTTCGCGGCGGGCGGAAACGACGGCGTGTCGTGCGACGCAATCGGCGCGGCCGGCGCTGCTGCCGCCGCGTTCGCGGCGCCCGCGCGGACGATGAACGCGGCGAGATCGCCCGCCTGCGCCTCCGTCAGCGATCCGGGATCGTCCTGCGGCATCGTCTTCTGAATCTTGTCGCGGAGTTCCGACGGGTTCGCCCATGTCCTGGCGAACTCGGTGCCGGTCAAGGGCGGGCCGACGAGCCCCTGCAGCGCATCTCCATGGCAGACGGCACAGCGCTGCTTGAACATCTCCTGACCACGCGTCGCATCGCCGGCGCTCTGCGCGTGCACCGTGATGGACAACAGCCCGCCGAGCGCGAGCGTCCACGTAAGGCGAGTCAGCATGAGCGGGATGGTAACACCGACGATGGGCGCCGGTGAGCGCGTCGAGGGAGTAGTGATAGCGGCCGGTGACGGAGCCGACGAGAATGCCCGCCGCGACGATGAGGAACGCGATCCCGGCGCGCGGCGCGACCGGCATCATGTCCGGCGGCAAGCACCGCCGTCCAGAACCGATCGACGTCCGCGATCGCAGCATTCATGTAGACGGTGATGAATGCCGCGGGGACGAGCGGGCAGCAACAGCCAGGCTTCAAATGAGCCCGGCATCCGCGTGACGAGCAGTGCTGGCAGCCAGTACCCGGCCGCCAGATACAGATGCCCGAATCACGCGCGAACGTGCAGCGGCACGGCGTGCATCGACGCGACAATGGCCGCCGCGAGGCCGATTGACGTCACCATGACGGACGCCACACGTCCGCCGCCTGCGCCGGAAACCGCGCCAACACGCCGATTAGCAGGAAATACCCGACCGCAACGTACTCGAACGTCATTAATAGCTAAGGTGAGAAACGGGGCGAACGCGCTCATCGAGCGGATATACAATGTCCCGCGCAACTTTCAACGCTGGAGGCTCCACATGAGGCGTGTTCAAATCTGCCTGGCTGTCGCGGTGCTGCTCACGGCGCTGCCGCTCTATGCCCAGTCCAAGGCGAAGGTGCAGAACGTCCCCGAGATCCCGTTCGACTCGGTGGCGAACGCGCTGAAGCTTCCGGACAACCTGTATCTGGGTGAAGGCATCGGCGTCGCCACCAACTCGAAAGGCCACGTATTCGTGTACACGCGCAGCGGCGCGACACGGCTGTTCGAGTTCGATCAGAACGGAACCTTCGTCAAGGAGATCGGCAAGGATCTCTACGGCTTCCAGTTCGCGCACGCGGTGCGCGTGGACAAAGACGACAACATCTGGGCCGTGGACGAAGGGACGAACATGGTCATCAAGTTCGATCCCACCGGCAAGGTGCTGATGCTCATCGGCCGCAAGCCGGAGGCCGTTGAAGGGCTCGAGGCGACGCCGCCGAACGGCACGCCGCCGCCCAACGCGCAGCCGTACGCGCTCGGCCGCCCCACCGACATCGGCTGGGATCCGCAGGGCAACATCTTCATCTCCGACGGCTACACCAACTCGCGCGTCGTCAAGTACGACAAGAATGGCAAGTTCATCAAGTCCGTCGGCTCGCGCGGCAGCGCGCCGGGCCAGATGAACACGCCGCACGGCCTGCAAGTCGACGCGAAAGGCAACGTCTACGTCGCCGATCGCGGCAACGCCCGCATCCAGGTGTTCGACAACAACCTGACGCTCCGCGCGATCTACGACCACGTGGGCAACCCATGGACGCTGTGCATCACGCCGGGCCCGCATCAGTATCTCTACTCGTCGAACTCCTATCCGGACAGCAACCCCGCCAACGCGCGTGACATCACCGGCGAGGTCTACAAGATGGAGCTCGACGGCACGGTGGTCGGCAAGTTCGGCAAGGCCGGCAAGCAGCTGAAAGAGTTCAGCACCATCCACGGCATGGACTGCCGCAACGAAAACGAGCTGTGGGTCTCGGAAATTACCGCGTGGCGCGTGCAGAAGATCATCCTGCACCCGCAGCAGGCGACGAAGCCGACCTCCACCTCGGCGCAGCGCTAAAAGGGGGCGAACATGAAACGCACACTCACACTGACGCTTTCGATCGCCGCCCTGCTCCTCGTTGCCTTTGGCGGGTCGACCTCCGCGCAGTTCGGCGGCGCGCAGCTCGCGGTGCCGGAGATTCCGTTCGACTCGGTGCCGAACTTCCTGAAGCTGCCCGACGGCCTCTACCTCGGTGAGGTGCCGGGCGTGGCCACCAACTCGAAGGGCCACGTGTTCGTCTACTCGCGCACGGGGACGACGACCGCGACGCTCGGCGGCTCGCGCGTCTTCACGCACGGCGGCTCGCGCCTCTTCGAGTTCGACGACAAGGGCACCTACGTCCGCGAGATCGGCGTCGGCATCTACGGCTTCGTGTTCGCGCACGTCGTCCGCATCGATCCGCAGGACAACATCTGGGTGGTTGACGAGGCCGCCAACCTGGTCATGAAGTTCGACCCGAACGGCCGCATCCTGATGACGATCGGCCGCAAGCCGGAGTCGATCAACATCCGCAACTTCGAGCCGCCAGCTCCGCCGGCCCCGGCGGGACGCGCGGGCGGCGCGGCAGCGGGTCGTGAAGGTGGCGGGGGCGGACGCGGTCAGCAGGCGGCGGCCCCGCCGGTGATCGGCGCGGGCGTCGAAGGCGAGAGCTTCAACCGTCCGACCGACGTGGGCTGGGACGCGCAGGGCAACGTCTTCGTCTCCGACGGCTACGGCAACTCGCGCGTCGTCAAGTACGACAAGAACGGCGTGTTCCTGAAGATGGTCGGCCATCGCGGGACCGGGCCGCTCGAGTTCAACACGCCGCACGGCCTGGCCGTCGATGCGCAGGGCAACGTCTACATCGCCGACCGCGGCAACAACCGCATCCAGGTGCTCGACAACAATCTGGGCTTCAAGGCGCAGTACCTGAACGTCGGTTCGCCGTGGACCGTGTGCGTCTCGCCGGGCGCGCATCAGTACCTCTTCACCTCGAACTCGAACTACCCGAACGACTTCAACAACGGCGAAATGTACAAGATGGAGCTCGATGGGAAGATCGTCGGGCGGTTCGGCGAGGCGGGCAAGCTGATGAAGCAGTTCGGCTCGGTGCACGAGATCGATTGCCGCGATCCGAACGGCATCGTCGTCGGCGAGCTGACGAACTGGCGCGCGCAGAAGCTGCTGCTCAAGGCGCCGACCAGCTCGACGAATTAGAAAATCCCAAAGCCCAAATCCCAAACACCAAATCCCAACGTCCTTCGGGGCGTTGGGATTTTTTTTGGGCTAGACTCGTCGGCATGCTGACTCTGTTCTTCGCGCTCGCGGCGGCCGTTGCGTCCGCCGACCAGACGTTCGTGCGCGGAACCGTGGCTGGCGATGCGACGGCCGTCGCCGCTGTTCTCGATCAGGACTTCACGTGGACCGACGTGAATGGGCGCACGCTCGACGCCGCGCGCGTCAAGCAGGCGCTGCCGCAGCCGGCGATCGCCAATGAAGCCAACGCCCAGATCGCCTCGTACGAGTACGGCAGCGTCGCGGTCGTCCAGGCCAACGCCGGCAAGCTGCACACGCTGCGCGTCTGGGTGAAGCGGCCGGCCGGATGGCGGCTGCTCGTGTATCAAGAGGTCAAATCGCTCGACGCCTCGGCGCCCGCGAGCGCGGCTCCGCCTGCCCAAAGCGTATGCGAGAACCCGTGCGGCGCGGTTCCCTACGCGCCGAAGACGGCGGTCGAGCGCGGTCAGGCCGACGAAGCTGCTGTCAGCGAAACTGTTCGCGTTCGGCGATGCGGTCGTGATGACGTCGCAGCATCAGGCCGACAGCGGTCAGCACCTGCAGATCACGCGCGTCTGGGTGAAGCGTGACGGCCGCTGGCAGGAGACGCTCAGCTACCAGACCGCCATCACCGGCCGCCAACCACACTGAGCGCGTAGTCGATACCAATCTCGATCAATTCCGGCAGCGTATTCGCGACGTGGCGAACCGAGACCGCATCGAGGCCGACATAGTTGCTCGGGGCCAGGTGGTATTGCCCTTCCGTCCGTTCGGTCGTCAGGTTCGCCGCGGTGATGAGCACCACTGTGCGGTGCGGATCGGTCGCATCAGACGCAAGGTTCCGCTGGCGTTCCAGAAAGGCGACGATCTGTTCGTCGACGACCTCGGCGAGATCGACGTTGAGTGTCGTGTCCGCGCTTTGCACGGCCCACGTCGCCCCGCCGCTGTCGTAGCGATCGCGCCGGAACCTGACCTGACCGATCGCTTGACTGCTCAAATACGCGATGAAGGTCACCGTCACCTCCACCGGCCCGCCGGCGTCGCCGCGGCTGTCGTCCATGCCGAGCGCCAGCGACACGCGATACGTCCGCCCCATGCGTCCGCGAATGCGCTGGTACACACCTCCGCTCCGGTTCGCGCCGTTGCCCGTGAGGTCGAGGAAGTAGTGACCCTGGAAGGGCCGCGGCGGGCTTGGGTAGAACCGCGCGGTCTGATCGCTCAACCAGTGGATCGGGCCGGTATTGACATTCCACCCAGCCGGATGATTGGCGGTGCCGCCGGCGAGCGGCATGGTGCCGGGATCACCGGACGGCAGAAATTGCACGCCGCCGCCAGCGACTTCGAAACCGCCATTGCGAATTCGCTCGGGTCCAAGGGGCATGAAGCCTCCGTCAAGAGAGTAGATATGAAGTAGCCGTTAACGTGCCGTGTATTTCTTGCTGTATCCGTTTCTTCCGTTGGTGACGGTGAACGTGCCGTCTGGCGCGACGGACGCTTTGATCCAGTTCCCTTTACAGTCCGCGGTGTCTTCGAGGTTGGCGATCTGATCGCGCGCGGTGTTGTGCTCCGGAGCGGCCAGCGACAGGTGTCCCTGCCAGATCCCCTCGACGCCGCGGAGCGCCGCAATCTTGTCGTACGCATAGCCCGGCGCCGTTTCCTGATAGCCGGGTCGCGTCAGCGACTTCACGTTGGTGTCCACTTCGCCGAGCCCTTTGTGCGGCCCGTTGTTGACGATGATGACCTGCGGCTTGATCGCGCCGAGCAGCGCGGGCGCGCCGGCGCCGAAGAGATTCCCGTGGCGATCCGCCTGCCAGATCGTGACCGTGCCGAGCGTGTTCACCGGGCACGTCAGCGCCATCTCGCTGTCCCAGTCCGAATCCGCGAGATCGAGAAACGTGAACCTGCCGAACGTGAAGAGGATGGCGACGTTGCGGTTGTTCTCGGGGCCCGCGGACGCCTTGCGCTCCGCGCTCGCGCAGAGCGGATTCGGTCCGCCGCCGTTGATCGGCTTGTCGATGAACTTTCCTTCCGAGGAGACGACCTCCGACTTCACACCTTTGAAGGGGATGCTGTCGCCGGGTTTGAGGATGGTTCGCGCGCTGCCCGCGACCTGCTTGTAGAGGTCGAGCCGCGGCCGGTCGACGTCTTCAACCGCGTTGCCATGATCGAAATAACGGCCAATCGGAATCATCTTCGCCAGCGCCGCGGCGGCAATCCGCTTCGCATCGCGATCGTTGACGGCGTTGGGCGGACCGTAGCCCGCGTCGTAGAGCAGCGACTCGCCCGAGGGCGCCACGATCAACGTGGACGCGCCGCCTTCGACGTCAATCCAGTAGATGTCGAGATTCCTCGACTGCGCCTGACCGCGCGCCAGCAACGCAACGACCATCACCCCGGCGAGAAGCAGCATCCGGCGCATGGCGAAGTCCTCCTGATGGAGGCGAATCTTACGTCCGATCGCCACGACCGGGGTGTAGAATCCGCCGCGGAGGACCCGGCCATGACGCCTCGCGTCGCTTCAGCGGTCGCTCTCGTCCTCAGCCTGACGGCATCATCCGCGGCGCAGCAGCCGACGCGTCGTTCAATAACCTGTTCGTCAACTACGTGTGGAAGGCGCGCGCAGCCAACAAGACCGTGGACGACTGACGATGAAAGAGCTCGATGACGAGGCGCGCGTCAGCGCCGGAGCCTTCGCCGCCGCCCCCGGAGGGCGGCCCGTAGGTCGCGTTACCGCTTTTCGACGATCTGACCCTGCATCGGACCGAGCACGCCGAGCAGCTGATTCTTCTCCGCCGCGCCGACCTTGAATTTGTCGAGCGCGCCGACCAGGTCTTCCACCAATGCGTTGAAGTCGCCGGTGCTGATGCCCATTCCCTGGTGGGCCGTCTTCATGTCTTTCCCCGTGTACTTGCAGGGGCCACCCGACGCCTCGCAGATCTGATCGACGAGCTTCATCTTGAACGAGGCGAGCCGCGCGGGGTTCGAGGCGGTCGCCGCGAAGAAATGGTTCTGCGCCGCCGCCGTCAACGGCAGCAGCGCCACAACCGCAGCAATTGCCAGAATCTGAATCTTCGACGGCCTGCGGCCCTGGATGTCGAACGTGATATTTTTTACGCCCACGGGAGGACCGCAAGATGCCTTTAAGGTTCGCGCTGCCGGCGATGCTCGTGCTCTCAATGTTGGTTGCTGCCACGCGCGCGCAGCAGCCCGCTGTCGCCATCGACAACGACGACATCGGCGGCGTGGTGACGAGCACCAACGGGCCCGAAGCCGGCGTCTGGGTGATCGCCGAGACGCGTGATCTGCCGACGCGCTACATCAAGTCGGTCGTCACCGATGACCGCGGACGTTACGTCCTCCCCGATCTGCCGAAGGCGAACTACACGATCTGGGCGCGCGGCTACGGGCTGGTGGATGGTCCGAAGATGACGAGCGCGCCAGGAAAGATCGTCAACCTCACGGCGACGATCGCGCCCAACGATGCCGCGGCCGCGCAGTACTACCCGGCCATCTACTGGTTCTCGATGCTGCACATCCCGAGCGTCGCGGACTTCGGCGGCGAAGGGCGCATCCCGAAGGGGATCACGCGCGAGGCGTGGCTGAACCAGATGAAGAACAACGGCTGCGTTGGTTGCCATCAGCTCGGAGGGAAGGCGACGCGCACCATCCCAGAGGGGTTCGGCAAGTTCCCGAATTCAGCGGCCGCATGGCTGCGCCGTACCAGCTCCGGGCAATCGGGACAGCAGATGACGCAGCAGCTGCTCTCGCTCGGCCCGCTCGGCGCGCAGCTGCTCGGCGACTGGACCGATCGCGTCGCCAAGGGCGAGCTGCCGCGCACCAAGCCGCAGCGTCCGCAGGGCGTCGAGCGGAACATCGTCATCACGCTCGAGGGCCTCGGCGACGACAAGCATTACCTGCACGACATCATCTCGACGGACAAGCGCAAGCCGACCGTCAACGCGTACGGGCCGCTCTACGGATCGCCTGAATACAGCACCGACAACCTGCCGGTACTCGATCCGGTGAAGCACACCACGACGATCTTCCATGCGACCGTGCTGGATCCGAAGATGCCGCTCAGCCTCGGGCCGGGACATGCGGCGGCGCTGCTGCCGATGGCGCCGTCCGCTTATTGGAACGACGAACAGATCTGGGACACGCGCGTCAACAACCACAACTCGATGGTGGATGGCAAGGGGCGCGTGTGGCTCGCGGCATCCACACGCGGCCGCGAGAATCCCGCCTACTGTCTGCCGGGATCGGATCTCCCGTCGGCGAAGGTCTACCCGATCAAGGAATCGCTGCGCCAGGCCGCGGTGTGGGATCCGAAGACGGGCAAGTACACGCCGCTCAACACCTGTTTCGGGACGCACCATCCGGAATTCGGCTTCGACGCGAACGACACCGTCTGGTTCAGCGGCGGCGGCGACGTCCTCGGATGGATCAACACGAAGATGTACGACCAGACCGGCGACATCGGGAAGTCGCAGGGGTGGACGCCGTTCGTGCTCGACACCAACGGCAACGGCAAGCGCGACGCCTATGTCGAGCCCAATCAGCCGGTGGATCCGGCGAAGGACAAGCGGATGGACGTCGGCTTCTACGCCATCATGCCGCACCCGAAGGACGGATCGATCTGGGGCTCGTATCGCGGCAACCCGGGCGCCGTCGTGCGCGTCGTGCTCGGAAGCAATCCTCCGGAGACCGCGATCACCGAGGTCTATAACGTTCCCGCGCCCGGCTTTGGCGTCCGCGGCGGCGACATCGATTCGAAAGGCGTAGTCTGGGTGTCGCTCGCGAGCGGTCACCTCGGGGCGTTCGATCGCAGCAAGTGCAAAGGTCCGCTCAACGGACCGAAGGCGACCGGCGATCACTGCCCCGAAGGCTGGACGTTCTACAAGTACCCGGGTCCCGGCTTCGAAGGCATCGGCGACAACAGCGCGGAGGCGAGCTATTACAGCTGGGTGGATCAGCACAACACGCTCGGCCTCGGCAACGACGTGCCGGTCTCGACGGGCAACGAGAACGACGGCCTGATTGCGCTCGAGGACGGGAAGATGATCGTGATGCGCGTGCCGTATCCGATGGGCTTCTACGCGAAGGGGCTCGACGGCCGCATCGACGATGCGAATGCGGGATGGAAGGGGCGCGGCATCTGGTCGGCGGCGGGCGATCGCACGCCGTGGCTGAAGGAAGGCGGCAAGGGGTCGACGCCGTTCGCGGTGCACTTCCAGGTGCGTCCGGATCCGCTCTCGAAGTAGGGCGGGTAGGGCGGGTG
>QHWQ01000220.1 GCA_003222635.1 Acidobacteriota bacterium
GAGGTGGGCGCTTCGAAGGTGCAGATCCTGCAACGCGCAAGCGGCCCAGACGTCGCAGTTTCAGCGCGGTGCTTTCGGCAGCAGGTTGATCGCGAGCAGACGCGCCGGGTCCGTGGCGCTCGCGTTCTTCGAGACCTGGTGCGTCGCTCCGATCGGCTCGTAAAACATCTCGCCGGTGCGATACGTGCGCACCTCGTCGGACACACCGTTGCCGATCACCTGTGCGACGACGGACCCTTGAAGCACGTAGGCGAAGAGGAACCCTGCGTGCTGATGCGGCATGCCGACGCGGCCCGGCGCGTAGTCGACGTGGCTGACGCGAATCTCCCAGCCGTCGAGTGACACGGACGGAAGATCGCGCGTGAAGACGGGCGCCTGCGGAGCGGTCGGCGCTGCCTGCGCCGCGTCCGCGCTCGAATGCGCCGCCGCCCAGTCCATGAAGACGGCGAGCGCGGCGATTGCCTCTCTGCGACTGACAGTCATCACAGTCTCCCTAGCCATCGCCGGTGCCGACGACGAGCCGCGGCAATCGGAACAGTCCCTGGACGCGCGTGTAGATCGCGCCGAAGAGTCCCGCGCCCGCGAGCGCGCCGGCGAGCGCCGCGATCGCGTAGACCTTGCCCTCGCCGATGTTGACGAAGATCGGACCTGGACACATGCCGCACATCGACCAGCCGATGCCGAACAGCACGCCGCCGGCGACGTTCCCGCGATGCTGCGGCTTCAGTTCGATGGCGATCGGTTTGCCGAGCACCGTCCGGCCGTAGCGTTTGATCAGCCAGATACCAGGCGCGGTGATCACGACGGCGGTGCCGATGATTCCGTACAGCTGAAAGCTGGTGAACAGGAACATCGCCTGGATGTAGTTGTAGTCCGCGGCGCCGCTGCGGCTCAGGATGACACCGAAGATGACGCCGCATGTCAGATACACGAGCGCCATCAGAAGATCACGCGGTAGACGAGCTGCGTCGTCACCATGCCCGCCGCCATGAAGCTGAGCGTCGAGACGAGGCTCGGGAACTCGAAGTTGGAGAGGCCGAAGATGCCGTGGCCGCTCGTGCAGCCGCCGGCCAGCCGCGTGCCGAAGCCGATGAAGAGCCCGCCGGCAAACATCCACGCCAGCTTGCCCGCGTGCCCGAAGCCGATCACCCGATCGAACATCCCGAGATCCCACGTCGGCGCGAAGCCGCCGCCAGCGACCGCGGACAGAAAGCCGCCGATCACGAGGCCGGCGATAAATGGCAGCCGCCATTGACGGGCGGAGCGGACCGCATCACGCGCGAAGTAGGGAACCGGCAGGACGAAGCTGCAGACGTCCTCGAGACCGGTGGAGATCCCGAGGCGTCTGTTGGCGATGAACAGCAGCGCGAGCGTGACGATCGCGATCCCGGCACCGCCGACGGCCCAGTGAATCGGCGTGAGCCCGTGGAGGATCAGCGGCATCTTACGGCTTGTGCGCGGCAGCGTAGTTCATGGCGAACGTCTTGAGCGCGCCGTTGGTGAGACCGAGCGCCGCGGCTTCAGTGCCTGCGCGATCCGCATCCCACTTGTCGACGACCATCCGCTTGATCATCCACATGGCGGCGGCGCGGTTGGCGCTGGCGCAGTGGACGAACGCCGGCTGGTTCTTCTTGTCCGTCACGGCGGTGATGAACTTGTCGGCAACCGCTGGATCGGGCATCGCGGTGTTGAACGGCAGGTGGATGTAAGTGATGCCCGCCGTTTTCGCGGCGGCTGCTTCGGCGTCGACATCCGCGCCGGCCTCACTCGCTTCACGCAGGTTGATAATCGAGGCGTAGCCCATCTGCTTCAGCCCGGCGACCGCCGCCGGCGTCGTCGCACCCGCGCAGGCGATGGTTGTTTCAAGCTTCGAGAAGTTGGTGACGCCCGGCAGCGTTTCTTTCGTGACCGTCTGGGCCAACAGCGTGGCGCCGCCGATTCCCAGGACCAGGGACAGAACGAGCGCGTATCGTTTCATCATGATGGGTGTTATGGTAGGACAACTCGCCATGACACGCCACGCAGTTATCGCCGCCGCGCTGCTGCTTGCGGCGGCGTGCGCACGCCCGCCGGAGAAGCCCGCGACCGAAGGCGCCCCACGAATTCCAATGACCGGCCCGCTCATCGCGGCGTCCGTCTCGATGAAGGCCGCATGGGAGTTTCCGAAGAATCCTCTGACCGACACCACGCTCGATCATTCGCGGTTGTCCGAGGAAATCCGCCGCGGCTTCCGGCTGTTCACCAGCACGCCGGCCGAAGCGCCGCGTCTGGCGCCGGGGGGCATGTCGTGCACCAACTGCCACATGAACGCCGGCCAGCGCGAGAGGTCGATGCCGCTGGTGGATGTCGCGGGGATGTTCCCCGAATACAACCGCCGGTCGGCACGGCTCTTCAGCCTCGGCGATCGCATCACCGATTGTTTCCTGCGCAGCGAGAACGCCACCGCTGGCCGGCTCGCGCCTGACGAGGTCCCCAATCCGGCCTCGCCCGAGGTGCTTGCGATCTCCGCGTATCTGACCTGGCTGTCGAAAGGCGGAGCGATGGGGAAGAACCCGCCGTGGCGCGGACAGAATGCCATCGCGCAGGCGGCGCTCGTCCCGGTGGACCAGCTCGATCCGAAAAAAGGCGAGGCGATCTACAACGATCGCTGCGCGACGTGCCACGGACCCGACGGCCAGGGCGTGCAGATCGGCGACAAGATCGCCGGTCCGCTGTGGGGACCGCGCTCGTGGAACGACGGCGCCGGCGCCGCGCGCGTCTACACGCTGGCCGGCATGATCCGCTACTCGATGCCGTATCTCGATCCCGGCAACATCTCGGACGCCGATGCGCAGCACGTCGCCGCATTCATCGATTCGAAACCGCGCCCCGCGTTTCCCTACAAGGATCGTGACTACCGCGTCGAGAAGCTGCCGCCCGACGCGGTGTACTACACCCGTCAATTGACGACTGCACGATTGGGTGATTGAGGACCGGGGTCGGCTCGTGCGTTGACGGTTACTTGCCGACGACCCGCATGTGTGCCGGTGCGGCGGTCGCGTGGCGCCGCGTCAGAAAGAACTGAATGGCCGGGGTCACGATGAGCGAGAGGACCATCGAGATCAGAATGCCACCGATCACCGCGATGGCGAGCGGCTGCAGCATCTGCGATCCGGCGCCGATGGCCAGCGCGAGCGGCAGCATGCCGGCGACGGCGGCCATGGCGGTCATGACAATCGGGCGCAGACGTCGGCGGCCGGCCTGCACGATCGCTTCCTCGGGATCGAGGTCGGCCTCCCGGAACTTCTCGTTCGCATCGAGCAGGAGGATGCCGTTCTTCGCGACGATGCCGATCACCATGATCAACCCCATGAACGACGAGACGTTGAACGTCATGCCGGTGATCAGCAGCGCGAGGAAGACGCCCGACGTCGACAGGATCGCGGACGACAGGATCGCGATGGGCGCCGTGAAGGATCCGAATTCGAACAGCAGGACCAGGAAGATCAGCACCACGGCCAGCGCCAGCACGGTCGTGAGGTCGCGGAACGACTTCTGTTGCTCCCGATACGTGCCGCCGTACTCGACGCGAATCGACGGCGGCAGCTTGAGATCGGCGACGGTCTTCTGCACCGCGGCGATGCCGGTCCCGATGTCGGTGCCCTCGAGCCGCGCCGTGACCTGCACGGTCCGCTGCTGGTTCTCGCGAATCACTTCGGTCTCGCCCGGCAGCTCGTCGATCGAACCCAGCGACGAGAGGGTCGCTGTCGAACCCGTGGAGCTGACAATCATCGTGTTGCTCATCGAGTCGAGCGACTGGCGCGCGCTCGACGGGAACCGCACGCGCAGCGGGTATTCCCGATCGTTGATCAGCACCGGCGCGGTCGACGGTTCGCCTTCGACCATCGACACGGCCACCGTGCCAAGCTCCTCCGCGGTGAAGCCGGCGCGATCGGCCGCTTGCGAGTTGACCGTGAATTGCATCGCCGGGCCGCTGGTGATGTTCTCGACCCCGTCCGCCACGTCGACAACGGCGTTGTTGCCGCCGATTTTGACGTTGGTGAGTGCGTCGGCCACCTGAGGCGCCCACGTGAGAAGTTGATCGGGATCATCGGAGAACAGCTTGACGACTACTGGCTCGGGCGCGCCCGTCAGGTCGCCGATCATGTCCTGCAGCACCTGGATGAACTCGGCGTCGAGTCCAGGCTCGGACTTCGAGACCTTCTCGCGGACATCAGCGATGACTTCGTCGACGCCGCGACTCCGCTTGTCCTTCAATTTCACCGCGATGTCGCCGGTGTTCGGCTCGGTCACCGCCGCGAGGCCGAGCTGCAGGCCCGTGCGCCGCGACGTGCTCTCGACCTCCGGCGTCGCGCGCAGGATCGCCTCGAGATGGCTCATGACGCGGTTCGTTTCCTGCAGGGAGCTGCCCGGCGGCATCACGTAATCGAGCACGAAGCCGCCTTCGTCAAACGCCGGCAGCAGGTCGCTGCCGAGCGCCGAGTAACACAGGTACGAGACCGCGATGAGGACGGCGCAGGCGCCGGCGAGCAGAAACGGGTGCTTCAGCGACCGGCGAATCCATCGTTCGTAGAACCGAAGGACGCGGCCGAAGAGCCCGTGCGTCAGCGTCGCTTCCTCGACCTCCATCATGCGCCGCATCTGCGCGACTTTGTCGTCGACGTGGTCCTGCTGGTGCGATGGCGGCTCGTGCTTGACGACGGCCGGCGGCTGGTGACGCCGGATCAGCAGCGTGCTGAGATTGCTGGTCCACACGAGCGCGAGTACCAGCGATGTCAGCAGCGCGACGCTCATCGCCACCGCGAGCGCGCTGAAGAACGTCCCGGTCACTCCGGTGATCAGAATCAGCGGCAGGAAGACCACGATTGGGGTCAGCGTCGATCCGACGAGCGGGACCGTAATCTCCTTGAGCGCGCTGGCCGTCGCCTGCAGCGGCGGCTCCCCCTCGTCTCGATGCAGAACGATGTTCTCCACGACGACGATGGCATCGTCGATCACGAGACCGACGGCGGCGGCGAGACCGCCCATCGTCATCAGGTTGAAGGTCTGACCGAGCATCTTCATCGCGATGAAGGTCACGACCATCGTGACAGGCACGACGAGGCCGGTCATGATGGCGGTGCCGAAGTCGCGCAGGAACAGCCAGATGATCAGACCCGACAGGATGAGGCCGATGATGATCGCGTCGCGCACGCTCGCGATGGAGGCGTTGACGATGTTCGACTGGTCGTAAAACGGACGCATGTCCACGCCTGCCGGCAGAGAAGGCCGGATCGCGGCCATCTCCGCGTGCACTTCGTTGGCGACTTCGACGGTGTTGCTGTCGGGCTGCCGGTTGACGCTGATGAGCAGCGCCGGCTTCCCGTTGGCGCTGACGACGGTGTAGACCGGCTCGGTGGCGGGCCCGACCGTGCCGATGTCGCCGACGCGGATTGGCACGCTGTTGTCGTGCCGAATCACGATGTTCCTGACGTCTTCCGCGCTGTGGGCCTGAGCGGTCACCAGGCCCAGGTAAAGCTGATGGTTGCTGTTCAGCAGGCCGGGCGAGTCGATGATGTTCGCCTTGTTGATGGCGTCGACGATATTCCCGATCGACGTCTTCGTACGAAGCATCTTCGCGGGATCGACGATGACGTGGAATTCGGGCCGCTGGCCGCCCTGGATCAGGATGCTCGCCACCCCCGGCAGGCTGTTCAGCCGTGGCTTGATTTGATAGGTCGCGAGCTCCCAGATGTCGGTCTGCGGGACCGTGTCTGACGTCAGGCTGTAGCCGATGATCGGGAAACTCGCGAAATCGAGGCGATGCGTCTCGATGTGGGCCGTCGGCGGAAGGCTGCTTTGCACCTTCGACACGGCCGCGTCGACGAGATGGAGCGTCTCGAGCATGTCGACGCCCCAGTTGAAGTTCAGATCGATTTCAGCGGAACCCCGGCTCGTGATCGATCTCACGTCCGCCAGTCCCGGAACGCTGCGAACCGACTCCTCGATCGGTCGCGTGATCGAGACTTCCATCTGGTCGATGGGCATGACGCCGTTGTCGACGCCGATGATGATGCGCGGGAAGTTCGTCGTCGGGAAGACGGCTATCGCAAGCGTGAACGCCTCGTACGCGCCGATCACCGTCAGCATGCAGATCATGAAGATGATCGACTTCCGGTGACGCGCGAACCAGTAGTGTTCCGGCTGTTCTGTGGTCGGGTGTGCCATACGCGCGTTGCTACGATTCCTCCGGCTCTTCTTCTTCCTTGGCCGGCGCGATCTGGACTTTCACCTTCTTCAGGGCGTCTGGATCCATCTTGAACAGCTCGAAGGCGCCGGTGGTCGCCACGCGCTCGCCGCTCGACAAGCCGTCGGTGACCTGGGCGCGGCCGTTGTTGCGGATGCCGACGCTGACTTTGCGAATGTGCGGCGTGTTCGCGTTGTCGACGACGATCGTGTAGGTCGACCCTGACGGACTCGTCACGATCGCCGCGGTCGGAATGACGAGCGCGTCGGGAACCGTCTTCGCGATCATCTCCACGCGCACGCTCATCCCGGGCCGCAGCTGCCCCTGGCCATTCGGCGCCTGCACCCACACTTCGACCGTCGTGCTGGTCGTGTCGAGGGCGGGGCTGACGATGGTGACCTTGCCGATGACCGGCACGTTGTCAGGTCCGATCACGTTCGCGGCGTCGCCAGCCGCAATCCGCGATGCGTCGAGTTGCGAGACGTGCGTCTTCGCGATCACCTGCGTCGTGTCCATCACCGTGACGACGGGCGCGCCCGACTGCGGCATCTCGCCTGGATAGTAGGGAACGTCGGTCACGACGCCGTCGATCGGGCTCGTGATGCGCGAGTAACTGAGCTGCGCCTCGGTCGATTGCGCATCGCCCTTCGCGGTGTCGCGCTGTGCGGCGGCTGCTTTCAGTGCCTGGTCGCGCGCGAAGGACTCGAGATCCTGGAGACGCTTGAGCGCGGTCTGGTACGTCGTCTGCGCCTGGCTGAACACCACGCGGGCGTCATTGACATCTTTCTCCGACACGGCGCCCTGCTTCAGCAGCTCCTGGCGGCTGTCGTAGGTCCTCTGCGCGGCATCGAGCTCCGCCTTCGCCGAATTGACGTCGAGCTGCGCTTTCTGCTGTTCTTCGGGGACCGTCGCGCGCGACGTGGTCTCGTACGTGGCCTGCGCGGCCTCATACGTCGCCTGGCCTTTGAGCGCGGCGCCGGCGAGGTCCTTGTTTTCGAGCTCGAGCAGCAGCTGTCCGGCGCGAACGCGCGTGCCGCGCTCGACGAGGCGCCGCGCGACCGGCGCGATGATTTTCGGAATGATCGCCGCCTGCTGGCGCGCGAAGAGGACGCCGTCGGCGCGAACCGTGTCCTCGATCTTCGCGAGCGTCACGGGCGCGACGTCGACGGTCACGACCGGCGCCTGCTCCTCCTGGGCGGCCTTGTGGCAACCGGCGAGCAACGCGACCGCCACGAGAATCACCGCGTGCCGGCTTCGCGCTTGCCCCGGGCGCAGTCGAGGGGCTCCTGTTCGCCAATTCATGTGATGTCCTGCCATTCAGAAAGGTCCGGTCATCGTCTGCAGATCCGCGAGTGCCACGCGATAGCGCGACTGCGCATCGACTGCGGGCCACCTGCTGGAGGTCGGTCGCTGCGCCACGCGCGGCGATCGCCTCGTTGTACTTCACATACAGGTTGCTTGCGAGCTGACGCTGCGTAAAGCTGAGCGTCACCTGCGCCTGCTTCCGCTTGACGTCCGCCTGGATCAATTTGGCTCGTCTCGAACCCCAGTCCCAGATGGGCACGTTCAGCGAGGCGGTGACGAAGTAGCCGAGGTTGGGCAGCACGCCCATCTCGGGCTGCGCCGCGATCCGGCCGTGTAGCGCGAACTGATTCGCCTCGATGCCGTAGACCGCGTCGACGACGAGGCGCGGATAAAACGCGTACTGCGCGGTGCGAATGTCCGCGGATGCGGCGCGCAGCGCCTCGGTCGCGGCGCGGAGATCCGGATTCTCCTTTCCGGCGAGCGCCTGGACATCCATGAATGGCGGCAGCGTCGGGACGCCGGTCAGGTCGTCAACGACCGTGAAGTTCTCGTTGAGATCGGGAAAAACGATCACCGCGAGGCCGAGACGCGCGTTGTCCATGGCGAGCGTCGCCTCGCGAAATGCCTGCTCCTCCTGGCGGTACTGGATTTCGGCCTTGATGACGTCGGCCCGTGCCACCTGTCCGAGCTGCTGCGCCTGCTGCGTGATTTGCAGGAACCGGAGCGCCTGCTGCGCGGCGTCCTGGGCGGCCGCGTACTTCCGCTGCGCGATGACGAGCGCATAGTAGGTCCGCGTCGCGGTGACGACGAGACCGCGCTGCGCGATCTCCATGCGCGCGCGCGCCACCGCCTCGGTGGCCCGTGCGGCGGTCAACGCGCTGTGCGTCAGGGTGTCCGGCGAGAACTCCTGATGCGCCTGGCCCCATTCGCGGTACATGTTCACGCCATCCATCGACACGAATCGCCCGTTGGGATTGACGCCGTTGGCCTGGTTGCCGAGATACTGCGTGGTGTTGCTCACCTCCGGGAGCAATGCCGCT